>NZ_JBJMAW010000001.1:0-462898 GCF_046600735.1 Novilysobacter longmucuonensis | reverse complement strand
TTTCAGGGCCGTCAACAGCCCGTCACGCGCTTTTTGCCAACCCCACCACCCCTTCAAATCGTCCCTCCAGGGTGGCGGGGCGCGCATTGTGCACATCCGCGCGGGCAATGGGAAGAGGCCGTGCACATTTCCTTTACAGCTTGACCAGACCCATTCAGTAGGACGCCAGCCAGTCCATCGCAGGTGCGCTCTTGACGTGGACAGGCAGCTGGAAGATGGTCGGCAGGTCATGACAACCGCACGGTCTGCGATGCCCCCCTCTCTGCGCTTGCTGGCCGCGTGCTGCGGCCTGCTGCTGGCCGGATGCGCCTCCGGCAACGACCGATGGGTAGAAGTCGGCGGTGCGCGCTACGCGGTCGAGGTAGCCGATGATGATGCCGAGCGCGCCCGCGGGCTGATGTTCCGCGATGTGCTCGCGGCCGACCACGGGATGCTGTTCATCCACGAGCGCCAGCAGCCGCAGGCTTACTGGATGAAAAACACCAGGATCCCGCTGGACATCCTGTACTTCGATCGCGACCGCAGGCTGGTCTCGCAGCAGCGCGACGTGCCGCCTTGCTCGGCAGGCGATGCATGTCCGCCGTATCCCAGCGCCGCGCCGGCGCAGTACGTGCTGGAACTCAATGCCGGCGAGGCGGCGAAGCTGGAGCTGCGCGATGGCGCCGAACTGCGCTTCGGTCCCGGTATCGAGCCGCGCTGACCCGATTGGGCGCGTTCGCGCCTCAGAGCTCCATCATCTCGAAGTCGTCCTTGGTGACGCCGCAGTCAGGGCAGGTCCAAGTCTCCGGAATGTCGTCCCAGCGCGTGCCCGGTGCGATGCCTTCCTCCGGCAGCCCCTGCGCCTCGTCATAGATGAAGCCGCAGACGACGCACATCCAGGTGCGGAAGGTGGTGGTCGTGGCGGTCTCGGACATGGGCAGATAATGCACGGCGTTACGGGACAGGCATTGTCCCATCCCGCCGCCCCCCACGAAAGCACGCACCATGACATGCACATGAACACGCACCCAGGGCAGCATTTGCTCCATCGCGGCCTCTATGCCATCACGCCCGACGAGCCCGACACCGCGCGCCTGCTCGATCGCGTCGAAGTCGTGCTGGGTGCGGGCGCGACCTGGCTGCAATATCGCCACAAGGCCGCCGCAGACCGGCTGCGCCATGAACAGGCCACAGCGCTGCGGGCGCTGTGTGGCGCATACGGCGTGCCATTGATCATCAACGACGACTGGCGCCTGGCCGCGGAGATCGGCGCCGACGGCGCGCACCTTGGCGAGGACGATGGCGAGCTGAAGACGGCGCGGCTTGCACTGGGCCGCGATGCGATCCTGGGCGCATCGTGCTACGACGACATCGCCCTGGCGAGCCGCGCGGTCGCGAACGGTGCCAGCTATGTGGCCTTCGGCGCGTTCTTTGCATCACCGACCAAACCGCATGCCCGACGCGCCGCGCCGGCGCTGCTCGGCGATGCCGGCGCACTCAGCGTGCCGCGGGTGGCCATCGGCGGCATCACGCCGGACAATGCACGCCCCTTGATCGATGCCGGCGCCGACCTGCTGGCGGTGATCAGCGGCGTGTTCGACGCGCCCGATCCTGCCGCCGCCACGCGCGCCTATCTCGCCTGTTTTCCTTGAAGCATTCTCCGCGAGCCGTTTTCCACGGATCGCCGACCTGAATCCCCTTTGCCGTGAGCCCCGCCATGAAGACCGACCGTTCGCACGCCTTGTTCACCCGCGCCTCGGAACTGCTGCCGGGCGGAGTCAATTCTCCGGTGCGTGCGTTCAAGTCGGTCGGCGGCGAGCCGTTCTTCGCGCAGCGCGCAGAGGGTGCCTACCTGTTCGACGTCGATGGCAACCGCTATCTCGACTACGTCGGCTCGTGGGGGCCGATGATCGCCGGCCATGCGCATCCGCAGGTGCTCGATGCGGTGGCGAAGGTCATGCGCGACGGCCTCAGCTTCGGCGTGCCCAATGCACTGGAAGTGACGATGGCCGAGGCGATCACCTCCATCGTGCCGAGCTGCGAAATGGTGCGCATGGTGAATTCCGGCACCGAGGCGACGCTGTCGGCGATCCGGCTGGCGCGCGGTGCGACCGGGCGCTCGCGCATCGTCAAATTCGAAGGCTGCTACCACGGCCACGGCGACAGTTTCCTGGTCAAGGCCGGCAGTGGCGCGCTGACGCTGGGCCTGCCCAACTCACCCGGCGTGCCGGCGGCGTTGGCCGACCTCACCATGACCCTTCCGTACAACGACTTCGATGCAGCAACGGCGTTGTTCGATGAGATCGGCCACGAAATCGCCGGGCTGATCATCGAGCCGATCGTCGGCAATGCCAATTGCATCCTGCCACGCGATGGCTACCTGCAGCATCTGCGCGAACTGTGCACCCGACACGGTGCGTTGCTGATCTTCGACGAAGTGATGACCGGCTTCCGCGTCGCGCCCGGTGGCGCGCAGCAGCGCTACGGCATCCGACCGGACCTGAGCACCTTCGGCAAGATCATCGGCGGTGGGATGCCGGTAGGCGCGTACGGCGGCCGTCGCGACCTGATGAGCCAGATCGCGCCGAGCGGACCGATTTACCAGGCCGGCACGCTCAGCGGCAATCCGGTGGCAATGGCCGCGGGGCTGGCGACGCTGGAGCTGATCGGTCAACCGGGTTTTCACGATGCCCTAGAGCGCAGCACCCATGCGTTGTGCGACGGGCTGGAGGCGGCCGCGCGCGAGGCGGGCGTCGCGTTCCACACCACGCGCGCCCCGGGCATGTTCGGACTGTACTTCCGCGAAGGGCCGGTTGAGAGCTTCGCCGATGCGCTGGGTTCGGACACGGCACGGTTCAACCGGTTCTTCCATGCGATGCTCGAGGGCGGCGTGTACCTGGCGCCCTCGGCGTTCGAAGCCGGGTTTGTGTCGAGTGCGCATGGCGAGCTTGAAATCGCCGCGACCATCGATGCCGCACGTGCGGCTTTCGAGCAGATCGGCAGCATGTAAAGCCGCAATGCGGCAGCCCCGCGGTGGCGCGCCGGCGCATTCAGATCTTCGCTGGCACTGATGGAGCACGACGGTGGCGCCGGCACTGCCTGCCTCTGTAGTACTCCACTCAATCGAGCAATCGACCGGCGCACCTGCATTCAGTTGTTGTTGCGAATGATTATCGATTTCACTAGAGTGCGTCCAGCCTGGTGCGCACCAGCCTTGACCATCCTTCGTCAGAGCAGACCCATGAACACCCCCATTCCGTCCCTGATTGCTGTAGCCATTGCCACCGCCTGCGGCCTTGCCCACGCCGAGCCCGCCCCCGACCAGGCCAAGCTGCTTGACCGCATGACCGTGGTCGGTAGCGCCGAGAACGCGCAGGAAGCCCCCGGCTCGGCCGCTTATCTGGGTCCCGAGACCCTTCAGAAGCACGGCTACCGCGACGTCCAGCGCGTGCTGCAGCAGGTGCCCGGCGTCTATGTCGTCACCGAGGACGGTTACGGCCTGCGTCCGAACATCGGCATCCGCGGTTCCGGCACCAACCGCAGCAGCCGAATCACGCTGATGGAAGACGGTGTGCTGATCGCCCCGGCACCCTATGCGGCGCCGGCTGCGTACTACTTTCCGACCACCTCGCGGATCAGTGCGATCGAGGTGCGCAAGGGCTCGTCGGCCATCCGCTCCGGCCCGCGCACCACCGGCGGCGCGATCAACCTGATCTCCACTCCGATCCCGCAGCAGACCGCCGGCCAGATCGATTTCGCCTACGGCACCGACCAGAGTGTGCAGGCGCACGCCTGGGCCGGCGGCAGCGGCGAGCGCTCCGGCTGGCTGCTGGAAACCGCGCAGCAGCAGACCGACGGATTCAAGCGCCTCGACAGCGGCGGCGACAGTGGCTACGCGCTGGAGGACTACCTGGCCAAGTTCCGGGTCAACTCCGCGCCTCATGCCAGCCTCTACCAGTCACTGGAAGTGAAGCTCGGCAAGACCGAACAGGACGGCGACGAGACCTACCTGGGCCTGACCGACAGCGACTTCCGCGCCGACCCGAACCGGCGTTACGCAGCCTCGCAGCTGGACAACATCAAGACCGACCACGAACAGATCGAACTGCGCCACTACGTCGAGTTTTCCGATGCGCTGGATCTGACCACCGCGGCCTACCGAAACGAATTCGCGCGCAACTGGTACAAGCTGGCCAGCGCCGGCGGCGTTGGACTCGGCAATATCCTGAAGGACACGACCGGCAACGCCGACCAGTACCGCTGGCTGCTCGGGGCCAACAGCCCCGACGGCGCCCTGCTCCTGCGCAACAACAACCGTGCCTACTACGCCCAAGGCGTACAGACGGTGCTCGGGTGGGCGGCCGACACCGGCAACGCGTCGCACCAGTTCGAATTCGGCCTGCGCTTCCACGAGGACGAGGAAGACCGACTCCAGGACGACGACCGCTACCGGATGGACAACGGCCGCTTGGTACTGACCAGCGATGGGCTGCCGGGCACGCAGGACAATCGCGTCGGCCAAGCACAGGCGTGGTCGTTCCATGTGCAGGACGAAATCCGCACCGGAAACTGGATCATCGTTCCGGGCCTGCGTTACGAGGATATCGAACTGACCCGCACCGACTATGCCAAGCAGCCCGACGGCCGCAGTCTTGGGCCGACCCGGGTTCGCGACTCAAGCGTATCCGCGCTGATTCCGGGCCTGGGCGCGACCTACCTGATCAACGACAACGTCAACGTCTTCGCCAGCGCGCACCGCGGGTTCAATCCGCAGGGCCCGGGCTCCAACGCCGATCCGGAGGAAAGCGTCAACGTCGAAGCTGGCATGCGCTGGAACAGCGGCGACTGGAGCACCGAACTGGTGGGGTTCTGGAATGACTACAGCAATCTGGTCGGCACCTGCACCGCCTCCACCGGTGGCAATTGCGACATCGGCGACCAGTTCGACGGCGGCGAAGCACGTGTGCGCGGCATTGAGGCCAGCCTCGGCTATGACGTGGGCCGCGCCAACGGCTGGTCGCTCGCGGTGCCGCTCAGCCTTGCCTACACCTACACCGACGCCACCTTCCGCAATAGCTTCGAGAGCGGCTTCGACGAATGGGGCGAGGTGCGCAGTGGCGACAAGCTGCCCTACCTGCCCGAGCAGGCGCTCAACGTGCAGGTCGGAGTAGAGGGCGAGCGCTGGCGCGTGAACCTGGCCGGCAACTACATCGACGACCTGCGCACCGTCGCCAGCCAAGGCCGCGTGAGCGCCGCACAGCGCACCGAATCAGCTTTTGTCGTCGACCTGGCCGCCTATTACCAACTTACCGCGCAGGCGGAGCTGTTCACTCGGATCGAGAACCTCACCGACGAGACCTGGATCGCTTCTCGGCGTCCGGCCGGCGCGCGTCCGGGACTGCCGCGCATGACGTACGTGGGCATGCGCGTCCGCTTCTGACAGTTGCATCAACGGCAGGTGCCGCGGATTCCCATGGGTCTGCGGCACCTTTTTGTTCCGCTTCGCAACGACTTTCCAGGCATTCAGCGTGGCAAGGGCCTGCTCACCGGTCCTGGAGGGTCGCCGTTGACGGTTCCACCACCGAAGAATCGATCGCGGCGAGATTGCGACACCCGGTCAGCACCATTGCCATCTCCAGCTCGGTGCGCAGCAGGTGCAGCACATGCGCGACCCCGACCGGCCCTGCGGTGGCGAGACCCTGCAGGTATGGCCGTCCGATCATCACCGCGTCGGCGCCCAGCGCCAGCGCCTTGAGCACGTCGGTGCCGCGCCGGATGCCACCATCGAGCAGCAGCGGCAGCCGGCCATTCAGTGCCTGCGCGATGCGCGGCAAGACATCGATCGTCGCCGGCAAGGTGTCGAGCGTGCGGCCGCCGTGGTTGGACACCACCAGTCCGGATACGCCGGTCTCGGCGGCGCGCACCGCGTCGCGTGCCGACATCACGCCCTTCAGCACGACCGGCAACGAGGTCTGCGACTGCAGCCACTCGATGTCGCGCCAGGTTGGTGCCGCGGCTATCAGCGGGCTGTCGAACAGCGACGTCTCGCCGGCGCGTGCGGTCTGGGTCGGAATGGCGGGCATGCCGGCCAGATTGACCGCGCCAATCTCTTCGGGCAGTGCGAAACCGGCGCGCTGCTCGCGGTTGCGGACACCACTGACCGGGGCGTCGACGCTCACCACCAGCGCGCGGTAGCCGGCCGCCTCGACCCGCCGCAGCAGTTCGCCGATAAAACCTCGATCGTGCTGCAGGCACATCTGGAACCACAGCGGTGTCTGCGCAACCCGGGCGATGTCCTCCAGTGCGACGCTGGCCTGCATGCTGACCACCATGCCGGCCTTGAGCGCGGAGGCGCCGAGCACGGTGCCGAGCTCGCCGTGCGGATGCACCAGCTTGTGGTAGGGAATCGGCGCGAGCAGCACCGGATACTGCAAGACATCGCCAAACAACGACACGCGGGTGTCGCCGCCGGCGAGATCCGACAGCACCCGGCCCTGCAGCCGCAGTCGCGAGAACGCCGCGGCGTTCTCGCGCAGCGTGATCTCGTCGGCAGCGCCGCCACTGAGCCAGGCCCACACCGCATCGCTCATGCGATCGCGCGCGAAGGCGTCGTAGTCGCCGACCGCTGCAATCTGCGGCGGCACCTGCTCCAGCGGTGGCAAGGGCGGGCCGGACGTCGGGCTCACGTGATCGACCACTGCCGCGGCGGGCACTGCGCACGGGCGCCTCGACCTGGGACCGGGCTCCCGACGTGCCGCTTGCGCTGGCCGCGGCCGACATCGTGCTGCAATCGAGTCGCTATCAGCAGCCCGGGGATGGTCAGCATCATCACGGAAGGCCTCGTGGAAGTCGGGTGACTGCAAGGGTAACGCGGGCTTGCTGCTTCAGTTGAGCGTAGGTGCCCCCGCCCGATCCAAGGGACTGCAGCGGATCTGTGGTCGCCGCCATCATGTGACGGCTGGATAGACTGGGCGCATTCCCGCCGTTCACCACCGCCGCTGCGCCACACTGCCGGCTGGAGGAACCCCGATGCGCCCGCTGCTCGCCCCGCAACTCAATCCCGCCACGGAGAACGGCTGGCGACGCCGGTGGTTCGACATCATCTATCGCCACGACACCCCGCCGTCGCGCAACTTCGACCTGCTGCTGATCGTGGTGATCCTGGCCAGCGTGATCGTGGTGATGCTCGACAGCGTCGACGACATCCATGCCGCACACGCCGACACGCTGTACGCCATCGAATGGGGCTTCACACTGGTGTTCACCCTGGAGTACGCCTTGCGGCTGGCGGTGGTGAAGCGGCCGTTGCGGTATGCCTTCAGCACCTGGGGCCTGATCGACCTGCTGTCGATCCTGCCGACCTACCTGTCGGTGCTGTTCCCCGGCAGCCAGAGCCTGCTGGTGGTGCGCATCCTGCGCATCCTGCGGCTGTTCCGCATCCTCAAGCTGACCCAGTATGTCGAGGAGAGCGGCGTGCTGATCGGAGCGCTGTGGCGCAGCCGGCGCAAGATCTTCGTGTTCATCTGCGCAGTGCTGACGGTGGTGGTGATCTTCGGCGCGCTGATGTACGTGATCGAAGGCCCGGAGCATGGCTTCCACAGCATCCCGACCGGCATGTACTGGGCGATCGTGACGATGGCCACGGTCGGCTTCGGCGACATCGCGCCAGGCACGTCGTTTGGACGTTTCGTGGCATCGGTGCTGATCCTGATCGGCTACAGCGTGATCGCGATACCCACCGGTATCTACACCGCGGAGCTGGTCGGCAGCCTGCGCGAGGCCTCACAGGATCCGGATCGTCTCGACATGCGCGGCTGTCCGCAATGCGGGCTTGAAGGCCACGACCCCGATGCGCTGTACTGCCGCTGTTGCGGCCACAAACTGCCGGCCGCGATGGGATAGAACGACACGCGGGTGAGCGGAACGCCACGGACCACAGACCCGTAGGCTGGACTGACAAACCCAGCCGCAGGTGACAGCCGCTGGGCTTGTCAGCCCAGCCTACGGAGCAGCCGTCATGCTTCGTCTCCAACCGGAATGTCCAGGAACAGGTCCGGCAGCAGCATCTGCGCCGGATCGACCGCGTAACCGGAAAAATCGGTGACGCCGTGCGCACGCAGTACGTCCTCATCGATCAGGAATTCGCCATTGCGCTGCTCGGCTGGCGTACAGAGCACGGCGTGGGCCGCGTCGGCGACGATCTCCGGCTTGCGGCAACGCGCGGCATCGACCCCGGGAATCATGTTGATCGCGTCGGTGGCGATGATGGTGCGCGGCCACAACGCGTTGACTGCGACACCCTGCGAGCCGAACTCGGCGGCAAGCCCGAGGGTGACGAAGCTCATGCCCATCTTGGCGAGCGTGTAGCCGGTGTGCGGCGCCCACCATTTCGGGTCGAGACTCGGCGGCGGCGCCAGGGTCAGGATGTGCGGGTCCGGCGCCTGCAGCAGGTATGGCAGGCAGGCCTGCGCGCACAGGAAGCTGCCGCGTGCGTTGACCTGCTGCATCAGGTCGAAGCGCTTCATCGGCGTGTCCAGGGTGCCGCGCAGCCAGATCGCGCTGGCGTTGTTGACCAGGATGTCGATGCCGCCGAACGCATCGACCGTCGCCGCGACCGCCGCGCGGACCTGGTCCTCCTCGCGGATGTCGCACTGGAGCGCGAGCGCCTGTCCACCGGCCGATTCCACCTCGCGCGCGACGCTGTGGATGGTGCCGGGCAGCTTCGGGTTGGCAACTGCGGATTTGGAGGCGATGGCGATGCAGGCACCGTCACGAGCGGCGCGCAGCGCAATCGCCCGGCCAATGCCACGCGAGGCGCCGGTGATGAAAAGGGTCTTGCCCGATAGCGTGGTCATGAAAGTTTCCAACACAGGAGGCCGGATCCCATTGTAGAAGCGGCTTCAGCCGCAATCAGGAGTCGGTGCGAGCAACCAAGCATCCGGTCGCGGCTGAAGCCGCTTCTACAGAGCCGCGAGATCAGAGTTTGGGACCTTGGCCCTCGTTGTCTTCCCATTTCAACAGCTTGCGCGTCACGAAGCGGTAGACCGGCTTGCCGGTGGCGAACCAGGCGTGGCGCAACCACGACGCGCGCTGGAGCACGCGGCGCTCGACCGGGGTGATTGCATCGGGGCAGTAGGTCCGCTTGTGCTTGAGCAGGTGGCGCAGGTCCTCGCGTGCGAGCAGGCGCATCCAGGGCGAGCGTGGATTGCCGATGATGGCGAGCTGAAAATCGATGATCGCGGGCGTGCCGTCGGCCAGCATCAGCCAGTTGGCTTCCTTGGCGAGGTCGTTGTGGGCCAGGCCGTGCCGGTGCAGCTGCTGCAGCAGGGCGCGCGCCTGCCGGAAATACGCGCGATCGCCATGCGGCGGTCGCTGGTGCATGGCCGCGCCGTCCAGATACCCACGATCCAGTCGGCGGCCGTCCCAGCGCAACAGTGGCGGTGTCGCCGGCAGCCCGTCCAACCGACGCAGCGCACGTGCCTCGCGTCGTGCCAGCCACCACGCCGGCAGCCGCAGCCACAGCGGCACGTGGGCCAGGTCGCGGCGCACGAACAGACCGGCGTCACCACGCATCAGCGCAATCCGGCCGAAGCTGTCGGCCTTCAGCTCAGCGACCTCGGTTACCTCGGAGCGGATCGATGCATGCATCCGGGCAGTTTACGGAACCGCCCGGCAGGAGGAAGCCTGAGCCGTGCCGCAAGTCGCGGGGCGGGACTCGGGTTCCGGGTTCCGGGTTCCGGGTTCCGGATTCCGGATTCCGGATTCCGGATTCCGAGTGTGCGGTCCCGAGCCCCCAATCGAATCCGTCAGCACTGCCATAATCCCCCGATGGACTCGGCCTGGATCGAAAGTGCGACCGCGTGGCTCAGCGCGAATCCGGTCGCGGCCGGCGCGCTGGTCTTTCTGATCGCGTTCTGCGATGCCCTGGTCATCGTCGGCATCGTCGTGCCGGCCCTGCCGATGCTGTTCGCGGTCGGTGCGCTGATCGGGCTGGGCCATATCAACGGGCCGTACGCGTTGGCCGCCGCGACCGTCGGCGCGTTCAGCGGTGATGCGCTGAGCTACTGGATCGGTCGGCGCTGGGGCGCGCAGCTGCGCGGGCGCTGGCCATTCGCGCGCTACCCGCAATGGCTCGATCGTGGCGAGACGCTGTTCCGCCGCCATGGCATCCGGGGCATCGTGATCGCACGCTTCGTCGGCGCGATGCGGCCCTTTGTGCCAGCCATCGCCGGGATGCTGCACATGCCGCTGCGTGCCTACGCGCTGACCAGCCTGGTGGCGTGCGTGGCCTGGGCGGCGCTGCTGTTGGCGCCGGGCTGGGTGCTGGGAGCTTCCTACGAGGCGGTGGCCGCGGTGGCCGACCGGCTGGCGCTGGCGCTGGCGGGTCTGGTGCTGGCGATCGCGCTGGTCTGGGCGGTGGTGCTCTACACCTGGCGGTGGTTCGCCGCGCATGCCGACAGCCTGCTTGCGCGTGCCCTGCTGTGGACCCGGGCGCATCCGCGGCTGGGTCGGTACGCGGCCGCGTTGATTGACCCGAACCGACCCGAATCGCCCTCGCTGGCGATCCTCGCGGTGTGCCTGCTGGGCATCAGCTGGATCTGGTTCACGCTGCTGGCGACGCTGCTGGCCAGCGGCGGGCCGCTCGCGCTGGACCACACCGTGCACGACCTGATGTGGCGCCTGCGCAATCCGCTCGCCGACCGGCTGATGGCCGGGCTGGCCGGCATCGGCGATGCCCCGGTGCTCGGCACCGCCGCCGCGGTCGCGCTGGCCTATCTGCTGTGGCGCCGGCGCTGGATGGCCGCGGCGCACTGGCTGGCGGCGCTGGTGTTCGGCCTGGTGCTGACCGCCCTGCTCGGGGCCGCGATCGAGATGCCGCGCCCGCCGACCGCGCCGGCCGGTTTCGGCTTCCCGTCGGTTGCGGTGACCATGACCACGATCACCTTTGGTTTCTTCGCGATCCTGATCGCACGCGAGTTGCCCGGCCGCAAGCGGGTCTGGCCATACCTGCTGGCCGGCGTGGTGACCACGGTGGTCGGCTTCGCGCGGCTGTACCTGGGAGCGCACTGGCCGAGTGACCTGATCGGCGGCACCCTTTTCGGCCTGCTGTGGCTGCTGGTGCTGGGGATCGCCTACCGCCGCCATGTCGCGCGTTCGTTCTGGATGCGGCCGCTGGCGGCGCTGTTCTACGGCAGCTTTGCCGCAGCCGCGCTGTGGCATGGGCCGCGCGCGGCCGAGGGCCTGCTGGCGAAGTTCCATGCCGCCACGCCACAGCAAGTGATCGACGCCGGGGACTGGTGGCGCAGCGACTGGGCGATGCTGCCCGCGCAACGCAACGAGAACGATGTGCGCCAGCGCTGGCCGCTCGACCTGCAGATCGCCGGGCCGCTGGCGCCATTGCAGGCCACCCTCGAGGCCGAGGGCTGGCGCGTGCAGCCGCAGGCCGACTGGACCGCGGCGGTCGCCCTGCTCGACGACGACATAGCGCCGCACGAGCAGGTCGTGCTGCCGGCGACGCTCGATGCCCAGGCCGAAGCACTGCTGATGCTGCGCGAGGGCGAACACCCGGGCCAACGCTACGCAATCCGCCTGTGGCCGGCTCCCGCCGCGCTCGACGATGGGCGTGCCTTGTGGCTCGGCACCAGCCAGGCCCTGCACCTGATCAAGCCACTGGACGCGGTGGTGCTGTGGCGCCCGGGGTCGGATGAGCATCGCGCGCACGCGCTGGTGCGCGAGGCGCTGAGCCGGTTCGAGCAGCGCGAGGCGGCCCACCCGCAGACCGGACATCCGGTGCTGCGCCTGCAAATCGAACCCGGCGACAGCGCCGACTCAGGGCAGTAGCGACAGCACCTGCTGCAGGCGTTCGTGCGGGTCGTCGTGCTGCAGAAGCGCCTGGCGCTGCTCGTCGGTCATCGGCAGCAGCTCGGCCAGGCGCCAGCCGACCCACACCGCATCGTCGAAGCGCCGCGCCGGGACGTTGGCGTACTCGCCACCGACCTGCTCCAGGATCTGCTGCAGCAGGGTTGCCAGCAACGCATGCTCGGGCCGGATCAACTGCGCAGGCCCGTCATCGCACCACGCCACCTCCGCGACCTGCAGGCCGTTGTCGCGCACCCGCACGCGTCGGATCAGGAACCGCCGGTGCCCGCGGACCTGGAGGGTCAGCAGGCCGTCATCGCCGCTGCCGAAATCCTCGATCAGCGCCTCGGTGCCGTAGGCTGCCGCGGCGGCGGTGCCTTCCTCGTCGCTTTCCAGGATCAGGCAGATGCCGAAGCCGCGTTCCTGACGGCTGCAGTCGCGAATCAGGTCGAGGTAGCGCGGCTCGAAGATGCGCAGGCCCAGCGCGGCGCCGGGCACCAGCACGGTGTGCAGAGGGAACAGCGATAGCGACTCGCTCGACATCGCCGACAGCGTATCGCAGGTCTGGGGGTGGGTACGTGGGTTTGGAGCAGGCGCTTTTTTGACGCGGATCAGAGCGAAAAAAGGCGGATAGAGCATCTGCAAGATCGAGCCAGCCAAGGATGCTGCACTGGCCGGCGGGCGTGTTGCCCTGCGAGCTTGCGAGGTCACCTACGCGGTGCACAAGCACAAACCGCTTGATCCGCTTTTTTTCGCTCTGATCCGCGTCAAAAGCTCTTCACCAATCCGGCCGGCATCAGTCGCTGCGCAGCGCCGCAAGGAATCGCCGCGGGGCGCCGTCGAAGCCCCCGTTGGACATGAACACCACGTGGTCACCCGGCAGCACGCGTTCGCGCAGCGCCGCGATCAGCGTGTCGACATCGGCCGCCGTCACGCCCTGGCCGCGCAGTCCGGCCACGACCTTGCTTGCGTCCCAAGCTAGCTCCGGCCGGTGCAGGAACACCACGGTATCGGCATCGGCCAGCGACGGCGCCAGCGCCTCGGCGTGCGCACCCAGCCGCATCGAGTTGCTGCGCGGCTCCATCGCCACCACGATCCTGCGCTCATCGCCGATCCGGGCGCGCAAGCCGGCCAGGGTGGTCGCAATCGCGGTGGGGTGATGGGCGAAGTCGTCGTACACGGTGACGCCACCGCATTCGCCGATCAGCTCCATGCGACGCTTGACGCTGCGGAACCCCGCCAGCGACGGCAGCAGCGCCGCCACATCGACACCGACCGCATGGACCGTCGCCAGCGCGGCCAATGCGTTCATCACGTTATGGCGGCCGAGCAGGGGCCAGTGCACCTGGCCGAGTTCGACGCCACGGTGGATCACGGCGAATGCGCTGCCGTCATCTTGGATCAGCCGCGCGGTCCAGTCGAAATCATCGCTATCGAGGCCGAAGCGCTCGACCGGCGTCCAGCAGCCCGTCGCCAGCACCTGGGCCAGGCGCGCATCCTCGCCGTTGACGATCAGGCGCCCACGCCGCGGCACGGTGCGCACCAGATGATGGAACTGGCGCTGGATAGCCTCGATGTCGGGAAAGATGTCGGCGTGGTCGAACTCGAGGTTGTTGAGGATCGCCACCAGCGGCCGGTAGTGCACGAACTTGCTGCGCTTGTCGAAGAACGCGGTGTCGTATTCGTCGGCTTCCACCACAAAGAGCGGGCGGCTCGCCAGGGCCGGCGCCTGCTCTCCTTCTTCCGCTTTGAGAGGATGGCGCGCAGTGCCGGATGGGGGTTCGGCGACCCCTCGACCCAGCCGCGCCGACGTCCCGAAATCCTCCGCCACGCCGCCTATCAGGAAGCCGGGTTCACGGCCGGCGGCTTCCAGCAGAAAGGTCAGGATCGTGCTGGTGGTGGTCTTGCCGTGGGTGCCGGCGACCGCGAGCACTTCGCGGCCCGGCAGCACGTGTTCGGCCAGCCACTGCGCACCGGCGCTGTAGGGACGGCCGTCGTCGAGCACCTGCTCGACCGCCGGGTTGCCGCGCGAGAGCGCATTGCCGATCACGACCTCGTCGCAATCGGCCGAGATGTGTTCGGGCGCATAGCCCTGCTGCAGCGTGATGCCGAGGTTTTTTAACTGGGTCGACATCGGCGGGTAAACCGCCTGGTCGCTGCCTTCGACCTGGTGGCCCAGTTCGCGCGCCAGTGCGGCGACGCCGCCCATGAAGGTGCCGGCCACACCCAAGATATGTAGTTTCAAATGCTTACGCCTCTTCGAACAGCCGCGCAGATAAGCGAAGCGACTCCCGCATGGCACCGACTCCCCCTGCTTGCGGGAGAGGGCAAGGGGTGAGGGCACGCGGGGCGGCAGATGACGACGAGACCGCATCCAGGCGCTCTCGCTTACGCAGGCGCTGTCGCTTACGTAGCCCGCCGCACGCGCCGTTTCGTGTGCCCTCACCCCAACCCTCTCCCGCCGCGGGAGAAGGGGCGAAGACAGTCACCCCACCGGCGGCACCGGCCGCAGCGCCTCGACGATCCGGTTGAACACGTCATCCAGCGAGCCGACCCCGTCGACCACGCTCAACTTGCCGTGCTGACGATAGAAATCCACCACCGGCGCGGTCTGCTTCTCGTACACCTGCAGCCGGGTGCGTACCGACTCCGGGCTGTCGTCGGCGCGGCCCTCGGCACTCGCGCGCCCGGCAATGCGCTCGACCAGCATCTCGGTCGGCACTTCCAGCTGCACCGCACAATCCATCGGCTGGCCGATGCGGGTCATCAGCGCATCGAGCGCGTCGGCCTGGGCGAGATTGCGTGGATAGCCGTCGAGCACGAATCCGCCGGCGGTATCGGCGCGCGAGAAGCGCTCCTCCAGCATGCCCAGCAGGATCTCATCGGAGACCAGTTCGCCGCGGGCCATCACTTCCCTGGCCTCCAGCCCGAGCTTGCTGCCGGCGGCGACTTCCGCGCGCAGCAGGTCGCCGGTGGAGATGTGCGGCACCTGCAGGTGCTCCCTGAGCCGTGCGGCCTGTGTGCCCTTGCCGGAACCGGGCGGACCCAGAAGTACCAATCGCATCAACATCACTCCCAAAGGACACGAACTTTCGGAAACTGGCGCCCGCAGCGCACGGCTACACTCGATGCGGCCGTCCAGCTGCCGGCACCATCCACCTGCGGGCCGCCTGCAGGCAATCGGCCGCCAGCTTACCCCATCCCGCCCGCGAACTCCGGCACCACCACAGACCAACCCACGGACCCAGCATGCCTTCAGGAACCCTGTTCTACGCCCAGTCCGGCGGTGTCACCGCCGTCATCAACGCCACCGCCTCGGCGGTGATCCAGACCGCCCGCGCGCACAGGATCAAGGTGCTGGCCGGGCGCAACGGCATCCTCGGTGCACTGCGCGAGGAACTGTTCGACACCAGCGGCGAATCGCCCGCCGCAATCCGCGCGCTGGCGCATACCCCTGGCGGCGCGTTCGGCTCGTGCCGGGTCAAGCTCAAGTCGCTCGACGAGGACCGCGCGAAGTACGAGCGCCTGCTGGCGGTGTTCAAGGCGCACGACGTGCGCTATTTCCTCTACAACGGCGGCAACGATTCGGCCGACACCGCGCTCAAGGTGTCGAAGCTCGCAGCCGAGTTCGACTATCCGTTGACCTGCGTCGGCGTACCCAAGACGGTCGACAACGACCTCGCGGTGACCGACACCTGCCCGGGCTTCGGCTCGGCGGCCAAGTACACCGCGGTGTCGGTGCGCGAGGCGGCCCTGGACGTGGCGGCGATGGCCGACACCTCGACCAAGGTGTTCGTGTACGAGGCGATGGGGCGGCATGCGGGTTGGCTGGCGGCCTCGGCCGGGCTGGCCGGACACGGTCCGGACGAGGCGCCGCATCTGATCCTGTTCCCGGAGCGCCCGTTCGAGGAGGCCGACTTCTTCGCCCGGGTCAAGGCCACCGTCGAGCGCGTCGGCTACTGCGTGGTGGTCGCCAGCGAAGGCATCCGTACCACCGACGGCAGCTTCGTCGCCGATGCCGGCGGCGGCCAGGATTCCTTCGGCCACACCCAACTTGGCGGCGTGGCCTCGCACCTGGCCGGGCGGGTCAAGGATGCGCTCGGCTACAAGGTCCACTGGACCCTGCCCGACTACCTGCAGCGCTCGGCCCGGCACCTGGCCTCCAAAACCGATCTCGACCAGGCCCAGGCGGTCGGCCGCAAGGCCGTCGAGTTCGCGCTCAAGGGCATGAACGCGGTGATGCCGGTGATCGTGCGCACCAGCGACGCGCCGTACCGCTGGAAGATCGAGCCCGCGCCGCTGGGCCGGATCGCCAACCACGAAAAGAAGATGCCGGCGAGCTTCATCCGCAAGGACGGCTACGGCATCACCGCGAGGGCGCGCGCCTACATGGAACCGCTGATCCGCGGCGAGGCGCCGCCGCCGTACGGGCGCGACGGGCTACCGAAGTACGTGGCGCTGAAGAACGTGATGGTGCCGCAGAAGCTGGGACCGTGGTCGGATTGACCGCGCCGTGGGTGGGCGCGCTCTTGTGCCCACGATTGCGGGGACGCAGACGGCGGTGGGCACAAAAAAAACGTGCCCACCCTACGGCGGCTTCAGCGAGATCCGACGGGCTGATCGCAGGGTTCGCCCTGGACCGACATCGCCACGGCAAACTTCGCGATCGCGCTGCGCTTACCGACGGAAGCGGCCCGCTGGGTCTGGTCGTCGAGATAGACCCGTACCGCGCCCTGGGTATCCAGCTCCGGGCCGCCGTTCGCGGCCGGCTTGCGCCAGACCTCGACCACGGCTTCGCGCGACGGGCAAGCTGCGCTCGGCACGCGAACTAGATCGTTGAGGATCCAGCCGGTCGCCGGCGATGGCTTGATCCTGACGGCATCGGCCAGGACCGCACGCGCTTGGCAACGGGGACTGGTACGCACCACCGAGAACTCGTACGGGTCGGCGGCGCGGCCGGTAAACACGCCTTCGATGCGCGCGCAGGCTTCCGGGATGGTGCGCAGGGTGTGGGCTGCACCGACCGCCTGCGCCGCGGCGGCGGCGCGTCCGATCTCGGGCTTGGGATCGGCGGCGAGCACAGGCAGCGCGGCGAATGCGAACAGCAGCGGGGTCAGGCGCATGGGGGCACTCCGAAGGGTCTGGCGATGAGACTTGCATCGCCGGCCTGAACCGCCGGTCGATACGCCGGTCGCTGTGGATAGGGCACATGTATTGGGCGACGGCGGGGGCTGGTCGCGACCGTGGTGCGGGGCGCTAGAAACCGGTTCTGGCTCGCGGCTTAAGCCGCTCCTGCAGAAGCCGGTCTACGCCGGAACGCTGTGGATAGCGCACCTGCGTTGGCGACGGCGGGGCTGGTCGCGATCGTGGTGCGGATGCTGGAAACTAGTTCTAGTTCGCGGCTGAAGCCGCTCCTACGGGAGGCCGCACGTCCGCCTGGCCCCTACTGGCACGACCTATGCGATAGTCGGCCTGTTGCGTGGCAGGCCCGCCTTGCCGCGCGACGACCGCATGCAGACGACTGCATGCAGGTGCCATCCGAAATTCCTGTGTCCACTTCTATGGGGAGCGGTTCATGCTGGAGCAGTACGGTTTGACCCTGGCGCTTGTATGCGCCGTCATCGCGATCCTGTACGGGATCATCTCGGCGCGCTGGATCAATGCGCAGCCCGCCGGTAATGCGCGGATGCAGGAGATCGCCGGCGCGATCCAGGAAGGCGCACGCGCCTACCTCAACCGCCAGTACATGACGATCGGTATCGCCGGCGCGGTGCTGTTCGTGGTGGTCGGCATCTTCCTGGACTGGCCGACCGCGATCGGCTTCCTGCTCGGTGCGGTGCTCTCGGGCGCGGCCGGCTACATCGGCATGAACGTGTCGGTGCGCGCCAACGTGCGCACCGCCGAGGCTGCACGCCGCGGCATTGGCCCGGCGATGGACGTGGCCTTCAGGGGCGGGGCGATCACCGGCATGCTGGTGGTGGGCCTGGGCCTGCTCGGCGTGGCCGGTTACTGGCTGGTGCTGGGCTGGATGGGCATCGTCGGCATCGACGCGCTGCATGCGCTGGTCGGACTGGCGTTCGGCAGCTCACTGATCTCGATCTTCGCGCGCCTGGGCGGAGGCATCTTCACCAAGGGTGCGGACGTCGGCGCGGATCTGGTCGGCAAGGTCGAGGCCGGCATCCCCGAGGACGACCCGCGCAACCCGGCGGTGATCGCCGACAACGTCGGCGACAACGTCGGCGACTGCGCCGGCATGGCCGCCGACCTGTTCGAGACCTACGCAGTCACCGTGATCGCCACGATGCTGCTGGGCTTCCTGATGGCCGACGTGGTCGGCGCCAATGGCGCGCTGTACCCGCTGGTGCTCGGCGGCGTGTCGATCATCGCCTCGATCATCGGCGCCATGTTCGTCAAGGTAAAGGCCGGCGGCTCGATCATGGGCGCGCTGTACAAGGGCGTGATCGTGTCGGCGGTGCTGGCCGCGATCGCGTTCTATCCGGTGACCACGATGCTGATGGGCGACTTCGCGACCGGGCCATTGAACCTCTACGGCTGCGCGCTGATCGGCCTGGTGCTGACCGGCGCGATCGTGTGGATCACCGAGTACTACACCGGCACCCAGTTCAAGCCGGTGCAGCACATCGCCGCGGCCTCGACCACCGGCCATGGCACCAACATCATCGCCGGCCTGGGCATCTCGATGAAGTCGACCGCCTGGCCGGTACTCGCGGTGTGCGCGGCGATCTGGGGATGCTTCGAGCTCGCCGGCCTGTACGGCATCGCGATCGCGGCAACCGCGATGTTGTCGATGGCCGGCATGATCGTTGCGCTCGACGCCTACGGCCCGATCACCGACAACGCCGGCGGCATCGCCGAGATGGCCGAGCTGCCAGCGGAGGTACGCGCGGTGACCGATCCGCTGGACGCGGTCGGCAACACCACCAAGGCGGTGACCAAGGGCTACGCGATCGGTTCGGCGGCACTGGCGGCACTGGTGCTGTTTGCCGATTACACCTACAACCTGCGCGCGAGCAACCCGGGCGAGATCTTCACCTTCGACCTGTCCGACCACATGGTCATCATCGGCCTGCTGATCGGCGGCCTGATCCCGTACCTGTTCGGTGCGATGGCGATGGAAGCGGTCGGTCGCGCGGCCGGTGCGGTGGTCGAGGAAGTGCGTCGGCAGTTCCGCGAGATCCCCGGGATCATGGCCGGTACCGGCAAGCCGGACTACTCGCGCGCGGTCGACATGCTGACCAAGTCGGCCATCAAGGAAATGATCGTGCCGTCGTTGCTGCCGGTCGCGGTACCGGTGGTGGTCGGCCTGCTGCTCGGACCCAAGGCGCTCGGCGGCCTGCTGATCGGCACCATCGTGACCGGCATCTTCGTGGCGATTTCGATGACCACCGGCGGCGGCGCGTGGGACAACGCCAAGAAGTACATCGAGGATGGTCACCACGGCGGCAAGGGCAGCGAAGCGCACAAGGCCGCGGTCACCGGCGACACCGTCGGCGACCCGTACAAGGACACCGCCGGCCCGGCGATCAACCCGTTGATCAAGATCATCAATATCGTGGCGCTATTGATGGTGCCACTGCTGTAGTCGAAGCGATTCCCGCATGGCACCTTCGCCCCTCTCCCGCTTGCGGGAGAGGGCAAGGGGTGAGGGCAAGCGAAATACACATGGCAACGAATCGCGCGGCGACCTTCGGGTCGCCGTTTTTTTTTCGTCTGCAGGCGCGGCTTCAGCCGCGAGGGCTCATCCCGGATAGGCTGGCTCTGCAGCGGCGCGTATAGGCCATGAGCGATCGAGCACGCCGGCTCCCATGGGGCTCGGCGCGGGCGGGCTTCGCGGCTGAAGCCGCTCCTACAGGAATGGAGACTGTAGGGCGGGTCTTGACCCGCCATCGCCATTCCCATCGGCCGGCGTCTGCAACGGATCAAGCGGGAGCGGGAGCCGAGGCGGCGGGTCAAGACCCACCCTACGGAACGCGGGCCGCGTAAAATGGCCGGCTCCCCCACCGCCCGTCCATTCCAGGACGCGCCCCCAGCAGTTGGAGCACCCCATGGGCCTGGACCTCGTCCCCACCGGCAGCAACCCGCCGGATGAGATCAACGTCATCATCGAAATCCCCAAGGACGCCGAGCCGGTCAAGTACGAGGTCGACAAGGCCTCCGGCGCGATCTTCGTCGACCGCATCCTGTCCACGCCGATGCGCTACCCGTGCAACTACGGCTACGTCCCGCATACCCTCTGCGGCGACGGCGACCCGGCCGACGTGATGGTGATCCTGCCGCTGCCGCTGGTCCCCGGCTCGGTGATCCGCTGCCGCCCGGTCGGCGTGCTGCGCATGTCCGACGAGGCCGGCAGCGACGAGAAACTGCTGGCGGTGCCGATCGACAAGGTGTTCGCCGGATACGGCCACATCAGCGACATCGACCAGGTCAGCCCGCACTGGTGCGAACGCATCGGCCACTTCTTCGAGCACTACAAGGACCTGGAGAAGGGCAAGTGGGTCAAGCTCGATGGCTGGGGTGGCGCGGCCGAGGCCAAGGCGATCCTGAGCGACGCGATGCAGCGCTTCGAGCAGACCGCCGACGCCGACAAACCCAGGTTCTGAGGCGATGCTCCGGCGGCGACCGCCTGCGAGCGGAGATCGTCCGTAGAGCGCAGTCTGCTGCGCTGTCTCAACCATGCATCCTCGGCAGCCGAGCGAGCTCGGCTCTACCTTGACCGGCCAATTGCCCGAACTGGGGCAGGTCGACGGCAAGGCCCTTTCCAAGCTGAAGCAGACCATCCTGCTCGTGATGGAAGGCAGCGGCACGATGCCGATGGCGGCATCGTGCCGAATGCCCAAAAAGGAAAGGGGCCCGAAGGCCCCTTTCCAAAATCCAGTTGCTCTAGCGTTTGCTTAGAACCGCTGGGTGTAGCGGAAGTACGGCACGCGACCATAGCCGTCGTACAGGCTGAAGTCGAAGCCGCGACCGGTCGGATCGCGCGGATCGATGACCGGGTCCTTGTCCGCCACGTTGGTGACGCCGAGGGTGACCTTGGCGTTCCACGGGGCGTTGTAGCTCAACTGCAGGTCATGGGTGACCCAGGACGGCAGGGTGTCGGACAGGCCTTCGGCGGCCAGATCGTCGATCGTTTCCTGGTCGCCTGTACGCGAGGCCACAACGAACTCGCGGTACTTGGTCGACTGGGTGCCGTGGATGTAGTTGAGGTTCCAGGCGAATTCCCAATCGGCCATCGACCACGCGTTCTGCAGGACACCGCGATAGCGCGGCGCGCCGGGGCGGCCGACCGTGCTTGGCCCACCATTGGTCCGGAAGCTGAGCGGATTGCTGATCTGCAACTGCTGACGCAAGTTGCCCCAGCCGCCCAGATCGAAGCGGGTGCGTGCATTGAAGTCGAAGCCGTAGGTGTCGATCGTGCCCAGATTGGTGGCGCCGATCTGGCCGAACACGATCTCGCCCTGCGAGCCGAACTCCACGCCCAGGCCCAGGCTGGAATCGGGGGCAGTGGCGCGGGTACCGGCCGGGAACCTGCTCAGGCCGCTCGGGCAGACATCGATGGTCCCTTCCAGGCAGCCCACGACCTGGTTGATGCCGATGAACGCGATCTGGTCCTCGATGCTGATGTTGTAGTAATCCAGCGACATGTTCAGCCAGTCGGTGGCATCCCACGCGGTGCCCAGGGCCCACTGGTCGGATTTCTCCGAGCCGAGGCCCGGGTTGGCGATGCTGAAGGTGGTGACCTGGGTGGAACAGGGCGCGCCGCCGCCGAGCACCTCACAAGTGGGGGCGTGGGTGGTGCCCGCCGCTCCGAACGCCGGTTGCTGGGTGACGAGGTCCAGCGTCGGTGCGCGGAAGCCCTGGCCGTAGGAGCCGCGGAAGGTCAGCGTGTCGAGCGGCTGGTAGCGCAGCGAGACCTTTGGCGAGGTATCGCTGCCGTAGTCGCTGTAGCTGTCGTGGCGGGCGGAGAGGTTGACCTCGAAGTTGTCGAAGACCGGGAGCAGGACTTCGCCGTAGACCGCGCGGACACTGCGCCCGCCGCCGGCGGAATTGCCGGCCGAGCCGACGATCTGGCCCGCTTCGGACAGCGAATCATAGATATCGGCGTAGTCTTCCTTGCGGTACTCCGCGCCGACCACAGCCGCCGCGAGGCCGCCGCCCATCTCGAACAGGTCGAAGCCGGCCGACCCGTAGACCTCCTCCAGCTTGGTGTTGGAGCGGCGCGAGATGGTGGCCGTGAACTGCCGCAGGGTGTCGGGATCGTTGCCGTCCGGGTCGTAGATGTTGTACTCGCCGCTCTCGATCGCCTCGCCGGCAATGGCCGCGACCACGTAGTTCAGCCCGAAGTCGTAGGTCTGGTACTCGTTGCGGCGGACGCCGAAGTCGAGATCGACGCCGCCGACGCGGCCTTCGAAGCCGAGATTCAGGTCGTACAGGTTCGAATCGATGTTGGCATCGCGCGGGCCGAGGGCCGCGAAGCGGTGGGTCAGGTAGATCGTATCGGTCTGACCGGTCCAGCCTGGCACCGCGTTGTTCGGGTGATTCGGCGATTCGGGCGAGATCGGGATCAAACCGCCCGGCCAGGGCGAGGAGGGCACCGGCGCATAGCGGCCGAACGACTTGACCCGGGACACCACGCCGCGACCGTAGAAGGTCCAGTCGTTGTTGATGTCGTAGGCGCCGCTGGTCACCAGCGAGCGGTTGCCGATTGCGGCTTCGTCCGCCGCCAGCGCGGTGAAGTCGTATCCGCAGAGGAAGCCGATATCGGTGAAGCCGGGATCCTCACAGCCACCCGGGACCGGACCGACCAGGGCGCCGAACGAAAGCTGGTTCCTGCTCCAGAAGTTGTTGGAGAAGACCGAGAAGCCGCCCGACGACCAGGGACGATCGCGCTGGAAGATGATGTCGCGATTCTCGTACGAGATGCTGGCCAGCAGGTGTCCGCGGTCGGTGCTGAAGCCCATCAGCGCGTTGCCTTCCTCGGTGTCGCCGCCCGGGCGGATCGGGAAGGACTTGCCGACGGTGATTTCGGCGCCTTCGTAATCGCTGCGGGTGATGATGTTGATCACGCCGCCGATGGCGTCGGAGCCGTACACCGAGGATGCGCCGTCAAGCAGGATCTCGACGCGCTCGACCGCTGCCATCGGGATGATGTTCAGGTCCTGACCCTGTCCCGTGGTCGGGGCGACGGGGGCGCGGCGGCCATCGATCAGGACCAGGGTGCGCGCCGCGCCCAGGCCGCGCAGGCTGATACCCGCGAACGACTGCGCGGAACTACCGGACTGCGGGCGGAACGAGCCGAACGAGTTGAAGCTGGTGCCGCGCAGGAAGTCGGCGACCGAGATATCGCCGCTGGCTTCGATCTCGGCGCGGTCGATGACGGTGATCGGCAGCGCGCCTTCGATCGCGGCGCGCTTGATGCGTGAACCGGTGACCTCGATGCGATCGAGGGTGGTCGCTTCGGCTCCGGTTTCAGCGTCCTGGGCGACAGCGAATGCCGGCACAAGAGCGAGCGCGATGCCGGCCGGCAACAAGCCGAGCCGAGCCGCGTGACGCGGACTGCGTTGATTCATGTATCTCTCTCCAGATAACGGTAATGGGCGCGTTGTACCGCTGTTGTTATCGACGCGTTAACGCCCCGCAAAACTACGTGCCGTTGGCTCACGCCGCTTTGCGGGCATCATCGACTGGGCTTGCCGAGTCTGGCGTTGCGGCCGGCGGGGCGGCGCGGAACCGGGTTGCGGAAATCCCGTAGCGGCCCCGGAATGCCCGCGCGAAACTGCAGCAGTTGTCGAACCCGGACGCGGCGGCGACCTCGCCGATCATCATTGAGGTGCTGCGCAACAGCTCGGCCGCGTGCTCGAGCCGCATCCGCGCGGCGGCGGCCTGCGGGCTCTCGTCGTACAGCCCGTGGAAGGTCTTGGAGAAGTACCAGCTGGAAAAACTGGTCAGCTCGGCCAGCTCGCTGATCCGCACCACGCGGTCGCAGTTGCCCTCCAGATACAGCCTTGCGCGCTGGAGCCGGCCGAACACCTGGCGCTTGCGGCTGCGTGAACGTCCCGGGCAGCGCGGGATGCGTGCGGCGAGTTCGCGCTGAATTCCGGCCAGGTGCAGCAGCATCGGGCGCAGCGCGGTCGCATCGCCGCCGGTATCGGGCACGGCCAGCCGGGCATTCGCCTGCCGCCACAGCTGCAGGGCGGTCCTGACATCGGCGGCGCTGGCGCGGCCGCGACCGGCGTACAACGCGCAATCGGCGAACTGGGTGAGCCTGCGCAGCGCGTCGGCGGTCAGGCTCAACCCGATGCACAGGCCGTGACGATCAGCCTGCAGCACCGGCCGGGAGTCTTTTTCCAGCGCGATCCAGTCGCCGCGGCGCAGGCGGAACTTGCCCTCCTTGGCCTGGACCCATGAACTGCCACGCACCTGCACCCAGATAGAGAAGTGGGTTCCGGACAATTGTGCGCTACCCAGCCGCGATACCGCCACACAGCTCGCGTGAACGGCGCCTTCCGGTGCGTCCGACTGCAACAGCTGACCACGGTCAGCCCAAAGTGGTTGCTCCATCTGCTCATCTCATTTGCCAGGGATGGCCAATGGATTTGCCTGATGTGCCCGTCCGCTGCCGGAAAATCAGCGGAGAGTTGTCCGAATTTGCTCCGAATGCGGCTCCCGACAAACATCCGAAGCCAAATCCACTGTTCAATCAGTCACTTGAACCAGCCAGGCACGAATGTTCCACGTACCGGCTCGGGCGGCGCCGGCACCGGCATGAACGCCACATCGGTGCCGTCGGCGATCGCCAGCGCGACAAACACCGCGTCGGCCTTGGCGCTGACGCTGAAACCGGTGGTGCTGGCCAGCCGGTCGGGGTGCAGGCACTTCGATGCGTCCGCTGTGTCCGCAGGCGCCGGTGCATCGGCGATCGGGCGCAGGGTCGCCAAGCAGCCTCGCAGGGAATCGAGATAGTCGACGCTGCCGTCCTCGGCCACTGCCCAGCTCTGGTAGCGCCAACGCGCCGGCGCATCATGGCTCACCTGGCGCACGCTGCCGGGCGACAGGGCCAGGTCGGCCTGCCACAAGCCGTCGGCCGAGAGCCGGGTGAACAGGACCCGGTCGTTGGCCGGATCGACCTTGGGCAGCGAAACGTCGTCCAGCCAGGCCAACGCGCGCCAGGTCTGTCCGCTGCGGTCGAACAGCGTCACCCGCATGCGGCCATCGTCCAACTGCCCGGTCACCAGCATCCGCTGCGCATCGGGGAGGTAGTCGGCCTGGAGCGGATGCTCGACCGGCACCGGCAACAAGGAAACCTGACCACTGGCCGGGACGATCTCGTGGATGCCGGTGCGCCCGGCGCGGTCGGTGCCCGCGACCAGCAGACTGCGGCTGTCGGACGACCACTGCGGAAGCCCGCGCGTCCCGGGCCGCAGACCGTCGATCATCCTCAGCGATCCGGGCTGCTGCAGATCCGCCCACCACAGGCCGAAGTCGCCGGACCGGTCGGAGGTGAACACCAGTTGCCGTGCGTCCGGCGCCACCCGCGGCTGGCTGTCGCGGGCGGAGGAGGCGAACAGATGCACTGGTGCCGCCGAGGCCTCGGTCGGGCCGCGCGGGATGCGGAAGATCCCGAACTGCGGGCGCCGCCGCACGAACGCCATCATGCCGCTCCGCGCCGCGACCGTGGGGCTCTGGGCGTCGTCGATGCCGAGATCGCGTACCTGCCTGGTGTCCAGATCGAGCTGGTAGAGCCGCGTCTGCAGCCCGATGCGACGCCCGAACACCAGTCCACGCCCGTCCGGCAGCCAGTCCCAGCCGCGCATTTCGCCGCTCTGGCGGGTCAGCCGCTCGGCCCGGCCGCCACTGGCGGGGATCCGCCACAGGTCGCCGAACTGCGGGTTGCGCACGAACACGATCCAGCGGCCGTCGGGTGAGTAGCGCGGGGCGTGATCGAGGTCACCGGTGTCCGCGTCGTAGTCCACCGCATGCCACTGGCCACTGGCCAGGTCGAGCACCCGCAGGCCGGCCCGGCCGGCGCCGGTGGTCATGCTGCCGAAGGTCATGCTGCCGAAGATCAGGCTGCGGCCATCCGGCGCCCAGGAAAAACTGGCCCGGCTGCGCGGATCGCAGGCACCGATGCGCCGCTCCGCCCCGCCGCTGGCGGGCACCACCAGGATCTGGCAGCGCAGGCCGGGACCGGCCCGCACGAACGCGATCTCCCGCCCGTCGGGTGACCACGCCGGCACCCGGTCCGATACGCCGTCGGCCGGATGGCTGAGCTGGCGCGGCTGCGACTGGTCGGTGGTCTGGACCAGGATGACGGTGCCGCGCCGGTCCGGCAGCGACGCCGAGTAGGCCACCATCGAAGCCTCCGGCGACAGCGTCGGCGCCAACTCGAAGCCCGGGGCCGAGGTCAGCAGCCGATACGGCCGGTCCGAACCGGCGCCGGCCGACCAGTCCTCGCCCTGGGCCGGCTCGTCCGCCGGTGCCCCGACGCGCAGCAGCAGGAACACCGACAAGCCCAGCGCCAGCACGACCGCCACCGCACCGGCAGTCAGCAGCTCGCGCAGCGGCGCGCGCGGCCGGTCCGCGACCGTGCCGCGAGCGCCCGGGTTGGTGGGCGCAGGCACCAGCGGCGGCAACGCCGGGAACTCGGCGGTGTCGGTGTCGACCGTGTAGGACGCCGCCTCGGCCGCCTCGACCGGGCCGGAATCGTCGTCCAGCCACTGCACCGGCGCCCGCAGGCGATAGCCGGATTTGGCGATGGTTTCGATGTAGCGCGGCTGCCCGCGCTCCTCGCCCAGCGCCTTGCGCAGTTGGGTGACCCCCTGGGTGAGTACGTCATCGGTGGGCAGCGTATCGGGCCACACGCGCGCCAGCAGCGTGTCGCGGCTGACCACCTTGTCGGCGTGCTCGACCAGCACCAGCAACACCCCGATCGCCTTGGGCGTGACCCGCCGCAGCCGGCGCGCCGACGGCGCGCGGATCTCGCGCAGCGGGATATCGACCGTGCATTCGCCGACCCGCAGTCGTTCTGACGGAGCCGGAATCGCCAGCGATGGGGTATCAGGGGGATTGAGCATGGGGTCCGCAAGTCTGGGCGGCGAACAAATCACCGTCATGTGCCGAACGACCTGCGCATCCAGTCGACACGGTCGGCAAAGCAGGCGGCCACCCTGCGGCAGGCGCGTGCTGGCGGTGCATCTTACTGTTTTGGGGAGCCCGATCCCGGGCTACACCCCGGCACTCTCTCGCCAACGTCACAGTTTGTTCAAATTACGCGCCGATGGCGCGTTTTTTTTGGCAGACGCCGACGGAGGGTGGGTAGAGCCGAGCTTGCTCGGCTGCGTGCGGCATGAAGCCGGTGGCAGCGGAGCAAGCCCCGCTACGTGCACGTGCGGCGGAGGGGTGTAGGAGCGGGGCCATGCCCGCGATCGGAGCCGGGGTTGCGCCGCGGCAGGCTTCGCGCCCATGGGGCGCTCCTACAGAAACCTGCACGCGATCGGTAGCGCCGACTTCGCTCGGCTGCTGTTTTCGCCGCTACCTGCAGCGGAGCAAGCTCCGCTCCACATAGATACGTGGCGCCGCGGGGGCGGAGCCACCTCCGGTTCAGGCTTTGCGGTAGACCTCGGCACCCTGGGCACGGAACTCGGCCGCCTTGTCCGCCATGCCCTGCTCCAGCGCCGCGCTGTCGTCGCCCATGCCGTGCTCCTTGGCGTATTCGCGCACGTCCTGGGTGATCTTCATCGAGCAGAAGTGCGGGCCGCACATCGAGCAGAAGTGCGCGACCTTGTGCGCATCCTTGGGCAGCGTCTCGTCGTGGTACTCGTGGGCGCGTTCCGGATCGAGCCCGAGGTTGAACTGGTCCTCCCAGCGGAACTCGAAGCGCGCCTTGCTCAGCGCGTTGTCGCGCGCCTGCGCGCCGGGGTGGCCCTTGGCCAGGTCGGCGGCGTGCGCGGCGATCTTGTACGCCATCAGGCCTTCGCGCACATCGTTCTTGTTCGGCAGGCCGAGGTGCTCTTTCGGGGTCACGTAGCAGAGCATCGCGGTGCCGTACCAGCCGATCAGCGCCGCGCCGATCGCGCTGGTGATGTGGTCGTAGCCCGGCGCGATGTCGGTGGTCAGCGGCCCCAGCGTGTAGAACGGCGCCTCGCCGCAGACCTCCAGCTGCTTGTCCATGTTCTCCTTGATCAGCTGCATCGGCACATGGCCGGGGCCTTCGATCATGGTCTGGACGTCGTGCTTCCACGCGATCTTGGTCAGCTCGCCGAGCGTTTCGAGCTCGCTGAACTGGGCCGCGTCGTTGGCGTCGGCGATGCAGCCCGGGCGCAGCCCGTCGCCGAGGCTGAAGGACACGTCGTAGGCCTTCATGATCTCGCAGATGTCCTCGAAGTGTTCATAGAGGAAGCTCTCGCGGTGATGCGCCAGGCACCACTTGGCCATGATCGAGCCGCCGCGGCTGACGATCCCGGTCACGCGCTTGGCCGTCAGCGGCACGTAGCGCAGCAGCACGCCGGCGTGGATCGTGAAGTAGTCGACGCCCTGCTCGGCCTGCTCGATGAGGGTGTCGCGGAAGATCTCCCAGGTCAGCTCCTCGGCGCGGCCGTCGACCTTCTCCAGCGCCTGGTAAATTGGGACTGTGCCGATCGGTACCGGGCTGTTGCGGATGATCCACTCGCGGGTCTCGTGGATGTGCTTGCCGGTCGAGAGGTCCATGACGTTGTCGGCGCCCCAGCGGATCGACCACACCAGCTTCTCGACTTCCTCGGCGATGCCCGAGGACACCGCGGAGTTGCCGATGTTCGCGTTGACCTTGGTCAGGAAGTTGCGGCCGATGATCATCGGCTCGCTTTCGGGATGGTTGATGTTGCACGGGATGATCGCGCGGCCGCGGGCGACCTCGTCGCGGACGAATTCGGGCGTGATGACCTGCTGGATATTGGCGCCGAAACTCTGGCCGGGGTGCTGCCTGAGCAGGTGCGCGTCGATCGGCTGGCTCTCGCCCAACGCCGCGAGACGTTGGTTCTCACGCACCGCGATGAACTCCATCTCCGGGGTGATGATGCCGCGGCGCGCGTAGTGCATCTGGGTGACGTTGGCACCGGCCACGGCGCGGCGCGGCAGCGGGCGGTTGCCGAAACGGATGTGCGCGAGCCTGGGGTCGTGCTCGCGCTGGCGGCCGAACTCCGAGGACAGGCCGGCGAGCAGTTCGGTATCGCCGCGCTCGGCGATCCACTGCGCGCGTCGCGGGGCCAGGCCGCGCGCCAGGTCGATCTCGGCAGTGGCGTCGGTGTAGGCGCCGGAGGTGTCGTAGACCGCCAGCGGGGCGTTGTCCTCGCCACCGAACAAAGTCGAGGTCGGCGCCAGCGAAATCTCCCGCATCGGCACCTGGATGTCCGGGCGTGAGCCCTCAACAAAGATCTTGCGTGAGCCAGGGATCGGGCGCACGACGTCGGCCGACAGTTCGTCGGCCTGCTGCTGGAGCTCGGAAGGGATCGCGTTCATTCGTTTCGTCCTATGGGCGCGGGGAGCGTGGACGAAGCGGCGGCGCGCGGACGCAGTGCATCCGGCGAAGCTCCCTACGGCGGCTGGGGTCGCGCCCTTGCCCGCATCAGGTTCGAAGGGTCTGTCTCAACCGGCGGCCCGATCGGCCGTGGTACCCCCGCTTCAAGCTGCATTTCATCACGGCCACCGCCCCGGGGCCAGCACTTGCCACGCCAGCAACCCCATTTGCCCGGCGCCGGCGTAGCGGCTACGGTGCGGCGATGACCATCATTCCGATCCGCCTCGCCCTGACCGCCCTCGTCGTCGCCGTGTCCGGCTGCGCCATGAGCTCATCCACCTCGACCGATGCGGCAGCGACGTCGGCCATCACGCTGCCGGCCGACCAGTTCTACGCCGGGCTCGAATCGATGTGCGGCCAGGCTTTCGCCGGGCGGGTGGCGGTCGACACACCGGCACCGACCGGCGATGACCCGTTCGCCGGCAAGCCCCTGGTGATGCACGTGCGCGGCTGCGGCGATACCGAGTTGCGCGTGCCGTTCCACGTCGGCGACGACCGCTCGCGCACCTGGGTCATCACCCGCACCGGTCCGGGCCTGCGGCTCAAACACGACCACCGCCACGAGGACGGCAGCGACGACGCGGTCACGATGTACGGCGGCGACACGGTCGCCCTCGGCACCGCACAGCGCCAGGAGTTTCCGGTCGACGAGTTCTCCAAGGCGATGTTCCTGCGCGAGGGCCTGGACGTGTCGGTGACCAACACCTGGGCGATGGAGTTCGATCCCGGCCGGGAGTTCGTCTACGAACTGGCTCGCCCGGGCGGACGCCTGTTCCGGGTCGAGTTCGACCTGACCCAGCCGGTCGCAGTGCCGCCGGCGCCCTGGGGCGATGAGGGCTGACGCGTAGGAGCTTTTTTGACGCGGATCAACGCGGATTGAAACGCGGATAGAGCTTTCTGAAGGAGATCGCGCGCGAGGCCGTTCATCGCGACAAATGCCTGCCGGCCGACCTCTGCCTGTTCCATTTTGGCGTTATCCGTGTATTTTCCGCGTTGATCCGCGTCAAAGCCTGGAAGCCATCTCCGGCACCTTCACCCTGAACCACGCCGCGTACAGCGCCGGCAGGAAGAACAGCGTCAGTACCGTGGCGACCAGCAGGCCACCCATGATCGACACCGCCATCGGCCCGAAGAACGCGCTGCGCGACAGCGGGATCATCGCCAGGATCGACGCCAGCGCGGTCAGCACGATCGGCCGGAAGCGGCGCACGGTCGCCTCGACTATCGCCTGCCACGTGTCCAGCCCCTCGCCGCGGTCCTGCTCGATCTGATCGACCAGGATCACCGAGTTGCGCATGATCATGCCGGCCAACGCGATCGTGCCGAGCATCGCCACGAAGCCGAACGGCACCCGGAACATCAGCAGGAACAGGGTCACCCCGATCAGGCCCAGCGGCGCGGTCAACAGCACCATGACACTGCGCGAGAAGCTGCGCAGTTGCAGCATCAACAGGGTGAACACGACGAACCCGAACAGCGGCACGCCGGCGATGATCGAGTTCTGCCCGCGCGCGGAATCCTCGACGCTGCCGCCGACCTCCACCGAGTAGCCGTACGGCAGCCCGCTGCGGATGTCCTTGAGCGTCGGCGAGATCTGCCCCGTCACCGTGGCCGGCTGGGTGCCGTCGTAGATGTCGGCGCGAACAGTGATCGTCGGCAGCCGGTCGCGATGCCAGATGATGCCGTCCTCGAAGCCGTACTCGAGCGTGGCGATCTGGCTCAGCGGTACGCTCTGCCCGCTCGCGGTCGGCCCGCTCCCGATAGGGACCATCAGGCTGCCGAGCATGTCCAGGTCCGAGCGCTCCGGCGCCGATCCGCGCAGCAGTATCTCAATCAGCTCGTCGCCTTCGCGCCAGGTGCTGACATGGCCGCCCGACAGCGTGGTCGAGAGGAACTGCGACAACTGCGCCGAACTGACCCCGAGCGCGCGTGCACGCGCCTGGTCGACGTGCAGCCGCACGACCTTGCCAGGCTCGTCCCAGTCGAGATTTACATTGGCCACGTGCGGGTTCTCACCGATCTGTTCGCGGACGCGGTAGGCGATCTCGCGTACCCGGTCGATGTGCTCGCCGGATACGCGGAACTGCACCGGATAGCCGACCGGCGGCCCGTTCTCCAGCCGGGTGACGCGTAACTGCAGCTCCGGGAAGCGCGGCACCACCTCCTCGATGATCCAGCTCCGGACCGCTTCGCGCGCGGCGATGTCCTCGGGCATCAGCACGAACTGGGCGAAGTTGGCCGCCGGCAGCTGCTGGTCCAGCGGCAGGTAGAAGCGCGGCGAGCCGGTGCCGACGTAGGCGACGAAGTGGGTCAGGTCCTCGCGCTGCGCGAGGATCGCCTCGAGCCGCTCGGCCTGCGCCTGGGTCGCGCGCAACGAACTGCCCTCGGCCAGCTCCATGTCGACCATCAGCTCGGGCCGTACCGAGTCGGGGAAGAACTGCTGCGGCACGAAGCGGAACAGCACGATCGAGGCGGCGAACACGGCCACGGTCATGCCGATCACCAGCCAGCGCCGTCGCACGCACCAGACCAGCCAGCCACGGAAGCGCTGGTAGAAGCGGGTCGCGTAGGGATCACGGTCGCGGCCGTCGTGCGGCGGCGGTGCGATCAGATCGGCGTACTGCGGGTAGCACTCGGCCCAGCGCTGACGGCGCGCGTGCCAGCGCGACGCGAGGGAACCGGGTCTGAGCGCCGATCCGTGGCCATGGTCAGGCAACAGCTTGTCGCCCAGAAACGGAATGAACGCCACCGCCGCGACCCACGACATCAGCAGCGCGATGGTGACCACCTGGAACAGTGAGCGCGTGTATTCACCGGTGCTCGATGCCGCGGTCGCGATCGGCAGGAACCCCGCGGCAGTGATCAGGGTACCGGTCAGCATAGGGAAGGCGGTCGAGTCCCAAACGAACGCCGCCGCCTTCAGCCGGCTGAAGCCCTGCTCCATCTTGATCGCCATCATCTCCACCGCGATGATCGCGTCGTCGACCAGCAGCCCGAGCGACAGCACCAGCGCGCCGAGCGAGATCTTGTGCAGGCCGACGCCGAAGAACTGCATCGCCGCGAACGTCATCGCCAGCACCAGCGGGATCGACAGCGCGACCACCAGCCCGGTGCGCCAGCCCAGCGACACGAAGCACACCAGCAGCACGATGGCGACCGCCTCGGCCAGCACCTTGATGAACTCGCCGACCGATTCCTCGACCGCGGCCGGCTGATCGGAGACCTTGCTCAGCACCATCCCGGCCGGCAGCGTCCGCTGCAGCGCGGCCAGCTCGCGCTCCAGGGTCTGGCCGAGCTCGAGGATGTCGCCGCCCTCACGCATCGCCACGCCCACGCCGATCGCGTCCTGGCCCATGAAGCGCATCCGCGGCGCCGGCGGATCGGCGAACTCACGATGCACCTCGGCGACATCGCCCAGCCGGAAGCTGCGGTCGCCGACCCGGATCGGGAAGTCGCGGATCTGCTCGACCGAGCCGAACCGGCCGTCCACCCGCAGCGGTACGCGGCTGCTGGCGGTCTCGAAGAACCCGGCGGGGGCCATCGCGTTCTGGCCCTCCAGCGCCTGCTGCACCGCCGCGGCCGACACCCCCAGGGTGGCCAGCCGGGTGTGGGACAGCTCGACCCAGATCTTCTCCTCCTGCAGCCCGAACAGCTCGATCTTGCCGACGTCCGGCAGGTCCTGCAGCGCGAGCTGCACGCGCTCGGCGTAGTCCTTGAGCACGGCGTAGTCGAAGCCTTCGCCGGTCAGCGCGTAGATGTTGCCGAACGTATCGCCGAATTCGTCGTTGAAGAACGGGCCGACCACGTCGCGCGGCAGGCTCGGGCGAATGTCGCCGATCTTCTTGCGCACCTGGTACCAGAGCGGCTCGATCTGCGCCGAATGCATCGAGTCGCGCGCGGCAAAGATCACCTGCGACTCGCCGGCGCGCGAGTACGAGCGGATGAACTCGTACTCGCCGGTTTCCATGAGCGTGCGCTCGATGCGTTTGGTGACCTGCTTGGAGACCTCCTCGGCGGTCGCGCCGGGCCAGCGGGTCTGGATCACCATGAACTTGAAGGTGAACGCCGGGTCCTCGCTGCGCCCGAGAGTGGCGTACGAGAAACTGCCGGTGATCGCCAGCACCAGCATCGCGTAGATGATCAGGCTGCGATGGCGCAGCGCCCACTCGGACAGGTTGAAGCGCATGGGCCTAGCTACTCGTGTGCCCTGGCCCCCTCTCCCGCCTGCGGGAGAGGGTTGGGGTGAGGGCGCGCGGCGACCGGGCGTGCCGCCATCCCAACCCTTCCCCCCGAGCAGGGGAAGGGCGAAGGTGCCGGGCGGGAGTCGCTTCGATGGGCTTCAATGGCAATTCATTCGCGCGCGGTAATGGTTGTCGGTTTTAGGGGCCGGTTGTCACGGTCCACCGCGCTCACCTTCTGTCCCTCGCGCAGCAGATGCCCGCCCGCGGCGACCACCCAGGCATCCGCGCTCAGGCCACCGGTCACCGGCACGCGGTCCTCGCGATACGGGCCGACCTCGACCGCCTGCAGGCGCAGCGTCGAGGTCTCCTGATCGACCACGAACACCGTTGCGCCCTGCCCGTCGATCTGCCGTTGCAGTGCCGCCAGCGGCACGCCGAGCGCGGCGCCGACGTCGCCCTCCAGCAACACCCGCGCGCTCTGGCCCAGTTGCAGCGCGCCGGCCGGCGCGTCCACGGTCGCGCGTGCGGCGTAGGTGCGCGACGCCGGATCCGCGGCCGGCGCGACCTCACGCACCTGGCCCGGCCAGCGCCGCCCGTCCTGCGCCCAGAGTTCGACCTGCACCGCCTGGCCCGAGGCAATGCGTCCGATCGCGCCTTCGGGCACCGCGAACGCGACTTCGCGTGCGCCGTCGGCGGCCAGGGTGAATACCGTCTGCCCGGCCGCGACCACCTGCCCGGCCTCGGCGCTACGCGCGGCGATCACACCATCGGCCGGCGCCCGCAGCTGGGTGTAGCCGGTCTGGTTGCGCGCGACCCGCAGGTTCGCGCGTGCCGCATCGACCCGGCCTTGCGCCGCGGCAGCCGCGGCGTCTTGGGCATCGATCCTCGAACGGCTCACCAGTTGCTCCTCGGCAAGCTGGGCAAAGCGCGCCTGATCGGCGCGGGCGCGCGCAAGTTCCGCCTCGGCTGCTTCCAGCTGCGCCCGCGAAGCACGCGCCTGAGCCTGAAAATCGCCGGCTTCGAGCACCGCGAGCAGATCGCCGGCAGCGACGCGGTCGCCGACATCGACCCGGCGCTCGACCAGGTTGCCGCCGACCCGGAACGACAGCGGGCTTTCCTCGCGCGCCCGCACGTCGCCGGCAAACGACGAGCCGCTGGTTCGGTCGGTGGTCGGCTGGACCACCAGCACCGGACGCGCCGCGCTGCCGGCTGCGTCGTCGCCTGCGCATGCGGCCAGCGACAGCGCGATCAACACCAGCACCAGCCGGATCTGGCCGCTGGCGAGGGCTACGCCGGGGAACTGCGCGCTGCGCATCGGACGCCTCACGGTTAATTAATGGACCTGCGGGTACTGTATAAATATCGAACCGATTAGTCTAGTATTGAAGCATGTCCGCCGACCGCAAACGTGACAAGACCAGCGCCGGCAAGCCGGTCGATCCCGACCGTCCCGGGCAAGCAAAGCCGGCCGGCCCCGGTCGTCCCAAGGATCTGGCCAAGCGCGCTGCGATCCTCGACGCGGCCAAGAGCATGTTTACCCAATACGGGTTCGGCGGCGCCAGCATGGACCAGATCGCCGCCGAGGCCGGAGTCTCCAAGCTCACCGTCTACAGCCACTTCGGCGACAAGGAGACCTTGTTCGCCGCGGCGGTGCGCGCCTACTGCGAGCAGCAACTGCCCAGCACGTTGTTCGAATCCGGACCCGGCCTGCCGCTGCGCGAACGCCTGCTGGCGATCGCCCGAGCGTTCTACGCAATGATCAGCAAGCCCGAGGCCATAGCCGGGCACCGCATCCTGTGCACGCCGCAGCTGGCCGACTCGGCCCTGCCGAAGATGTTCTGGGAGGCCGGCCCGCAACGGGTGCAGGACGAGTTCTCCGCGCTGCTGCGACGCCGGATCGCGATCGGCGAACTGGACGTGCCCGACGTCGCCCGCGCCTCGGCACAATTCTTCACCCTGCTCAAGGGCGAGCCGCATGCGCAGATGGTGTTCGGCTGCTGCGGTGGGCTTGCCGCCGACGAGGTGCAGGCACACCTGGCCGCATCCGTGGACCTGTTTCTGCGTGCCTACGGCACCCGCGGCGGCGCAGGTGGGTCACGTTGAATCCGTTCGGAGCGCTGTGTCGATCGGTTCCAGCGGCGCGATGACCCCCGCCCGGTACCGGGAGTCCGGGTGACTTCCGGCACTCAGCTCCAGCGGCGGTGTGAATGATTCTATCCACGGCCCCGCTCCTGCTCCACGCAGCAGCCCCACACCGCCCGACGCTTTAGAATTGCGGGTTTCCCGCGCGCAGCCGAGACCCCGATGAGCACCATGGATTATGACAAGGCCCGAGAACTGATGGTCGAGCAGCAGGTTCGGCCGTGGGACGTGCTCGATCCGCGCGTGCTGGAGGTGCTGGCTTCGCTGCCGCGCGAGGAGTTTGTGCCGGCCGCCCACCGCACCCTGGCCTATGCCGACCTTCCGCTGCCGCTGGGCCATGGCGAGTTCATGATGAAGCCGGTGGTCGAGGGCCGCACGCTGCAGGCGCTCGCACTGGAACCGAGCGACGACGTGCTGGAGATCGGCACCGGCAGCGGGTTCCTGACCGCGTGCCTGGCGCGGCTCGCACGCGCGGTGGTCACCCTGGAACAACATGTGGACCTGGCCGACGCCGCGCGCACGCGTCTGGCCGCGCTGGGCCTGGGCAACGTCCACGTCGAGCAGGCCGATGCTTTCTCGTGGCAGACCCAGCGCCGCTTCAACGCGATCTGCGTGACCGGCGCGGTCGATGTGATCCCGTCGCAGTTCCTGCAGTGGCTACAGCCCCACGGACGCATGTTCGTGGTCCGCGGCCGCGCGCCGGCGATGGAAGCGGTGCTGGTGCGAAGCGCCTCCAGCACGACGGACGTCAACGAGCGGCGCATCGAGTCGTTGTTCGAAACCGACCTGCCCTATCTTGCCGGTGCCGCGCCCGTGCCGGCATTCAAGTTGTGATGCGAGTCCCTCGCAAAATCCCGCACATGCTGGTGCGGATAGTTAAACAAGGACCAAGGAACCCCGCATGATCCGCCGCCCACTCGCACTTGCCCTCGCTTTCGTCCTGCTGCCTGCCACGGCTCCGGCCGCCGACCTGTTGCAGACCTACGAGATGGCCCGCGCCGGCGATCCGCAATTGTCGGCGGCCGAGGCCAACCGGCTGGCGATCCGGGAGGGCGCAGTGCAGGCGCGCGCCGCCCTGCTGCCGCAGCTCGGCGGCAGCGCTTCGCTGACGCGCAGCCGCTCCGACAGCGAAGGCACGCAGGCTTTCGGCAGCACGTTGATCCCCAACAACGGCACCAACGAAAGCACCACGCGCCAGGCCGGGCTGCGCCTGGAGCAGATGATCTACGACCGCGCCAACTTCACCCGGCTCAAGAGCCAGCTTGCACTGAGCCAGGCCGGCGATTTCCAGCTCGAGTCGGCGGGCGATTCGCTGGTCACGCGGACCTCCGCTGCCTACTTCAATGTGCTGGTGGCGATCGAAACCCTCGCCGCGGCGCAGGCTGCGGAAACGGCGCTGCAGAAGCAGTTCGACTTCGCCTCCAAGCGGCTGGAAGTCGGCCTGGCGCCGATCACCGACGTGCACGAGGCCCGCGCCACCTTCGACAGTGCGCGGGCGCAGACGATCCTGGCCGAGAACGCGCTGGAGGACGCTTACCAGGCACTGGCCGAGATCACCGGCCAGCCGGTGCGCAACCTGCGCGCGTTGCCCGAGGACTTCCAACCGGCTCTGCCCGAATCGGAAGGGGCCGACAGCTGGGTCCAGACCGCGTTCGACAACAACCCGGCGCTGCGTGCCAAGGAGTTCCAGGTGCGCGCAACTGCGGCCAATGTCCAGACCGCGCGCGCAGGGCACTGGCCGACGCTGTATTTCGGCGGCAGCTACGGCGATACCAACACCGAGGGTTCCTCCTCCAACAACATCGCCAATGAGGTCACCGATTTCGAGAACGACAGCCAGGCGCGCAGCATCGGCATTACGCTGTCGGTGCCGATCTTCTCCGGCGGTGCGGTGCAGTCCGGCGTGCGCCAGGCGATCGCACAACGCGACATCGCCAGCGACGAACTCGAGCAGCAGAAGCGGGCGCTGGAGCGCAACACCCGCAACGCCTACCAGGCACTGGTCGCCGGCATCAGCGAAATCGAAGCGCGCCGGCTGGCGCTGTTCTCCGCGCGCAGCGCCTACGACGCCTCACAGGTCGGCCTGGAGGTCGGCACCCGCACCGTGCTTGACGTGCTGATCAACCAGCAGAACCTATTCACCGCACAACAGGCGTACGCGCTGGCGCGCTACAACTACCTGCAGAACCGGCTGCTGCTCGAGCAGGCCGCCGGCACGCTCGACATCCAGGACGTGCAGGAGATCAACCGCCTGCTGACCGCCGATGCCGAAGCGCAACTGGACTCGGGCAGCAACTAGGCCGCAGCGGCCTCATCGCACCGGCGGCAATGCCGGCTGCAGCAGCACCATGGTCCGCGCCAGCGCGCCGCGCCCGGTTTCCACCAGCGCGCGGCCGGCGTCCGCCATCGCCTGGCGCGCAGCGGGATCGGCCAGCAGCGCCTCCAGCTCGGCCGCGATCGCGGCCTCATCGGACCCGATCCGCAGTGCTCCGGCCTGCTGCAACCGCCGGGATATCTCGGCGAAATTGTGCAGGTGCGGGCCGGTCACCGTGGCGGCGCCGGTCGCGGCCGGCTCCAGCAGGTTGTGCCCGCCGACCGGCTGCAGGCTGCCGCCGACGAACGCGACATCGGCGCAGGCGTAAAAGTTCATCAGCTCGCCCAGGGTGTCGATCACGAACACGCCGTCGTGCTCCTGCGGCCAGCGCGCACGCGATCGGGTCGAGACCTGCCAGCCGGCCATGCGCGAGTGCTCGGCGACACTGCGGAAACGCTCCGGGTGACGCGGCGCCCACAGCAGCAGCAGATCGGGATGTTGCGCACGCAGGCGCCGGTGGATCGCGATGACTGCCGCCTCCTCGTCCTCATGGGTGCTCGCGGCGATCCATACCGGCCGGCCGCGGCATCGCGCCCGGCACTGGCCGGCGAAATCTTCCAGCGCTTCGGGCACCAGCACGTCGAACTTGAGGTTGCCCATATCGACCACCTGCTCGGCACGCGCGCCCAGCCGGACAAAGCGCATCGCGTCGGCCATCGACTGCGCCGCCACGGTGTGCACCGTGCGCAGCGCGCGCCCGACCAGCGGCGCCAGGACGCGATAGCCGCGCAGGGAACGCTCCGAGAGCCGGGCATTGAGGATGTAGGCGGGTATTCCGCGCGCGCGGCAGCCGAACAGCAGGTTCGGCCACAGTTCGGTTTCCATTATCAGCGCCGCGTGCGGACGGAAATGGTCGAGGAAGCGGCCGACCGCGCCGGGCAGGTCGTAGGGCAGGTAGACGTGCTCGACATCGTCGGGCCACAGCGCACGCGCGCGTTCGGAGCCGGTCGGGGTGATCGTGGTGACCAGCAGCCGCAGGTCCGGCCGGCCGCGGCGCAAGGCAGTCACCAGCGGCACGGCGGCGTTGACCTCCCCGACCGACACCGCATGCAGCCACAGGGTCTGTGCATGCGGCGGATCGTGGTAGATCGCGTAGCGCTCGGACCAGCGCTGCAGGTACGCCGGCTGCCGGAAGCCGCGCCAGATCAGGTGATAGACGGTGATCGGCGCCAGCAAATACAAAGCGGCCGAGTACAGGCCGCGCACCAGGCGCTCGAAGGGGTCGTTCCGCATGTCGGAAGGATAGCGGGACTCGGGACTCGGGACTCGGGACTCGGGACTCGGGACTCGGGACTCGGGACTCGGGACTCGCAAGAGCATCTGTCGCCTTCGGTCTTGTGTCATCCCGGTGCGCAGGACCATTTGCTTCCGTTTCCTACCGCGCAACGGCAGGTCCAGCGCTGCGCCCACGATGACGGAACCAAACGGACGTCTGCGTCATCGATACGTCCACCAGCTGCGACAACGCCCCCGCTAGAATCACCAGCATGCCGGCACGCCCTCCCTCCCTGCCCCGCCCACCACTGGGGCCGCGCCACTGGCCGATGTGGCTGGGCCTGGGTTTCATGCTGCTGGGCGCGCGCCTGCCGTGGGCGCTGCAACGCCTGCTCGGCCGTGGCATCGGAGCGCTCGCATTCCATCTTGCGCGTGAGCGCCGGCGCGCAGCCCAGGTCAACCTGCGGCTGTGCTTCCCCGAGCTCGACGACAGCGGGCGCGCCAGGCTGCTGCGCGGCAGCTTTCGGGACCTGGGCATCGGCCTGTTCGAATTCATCCGCGCGTGGTGGGGCTCAGCGACACCGGTGCGCGACACGCTGCGAATCGAAGGCGTTGAGCGAATCAAGGCACTGCGCGCGAACGGCCAGGGCGTGCTGCTGGTGTCCGGCCACTTCCTGACGCTGGAGATGTGCGGCCGGCTGATGTGCGAGCACCTTCCGTTGGCCGGCATGTACCGCCGCCACCGCAGCCCGGTGTTCGAGTGGGCGGTCAAACGCGGCCGCCAACGCTACGCCGCGGCGATGTTCAGCAACGAGGAGATCCGTCCGGCGATGCGCCACCTCAAGCAGGGCGGCGTCCTGTGGTATGCGCCTGATCAGGACATGCGCGGCAAGGACACGGTGTTCGCCCCGTTCTTCGGCGTGCCGGCGGCGACCATCACCGCGACCCACCAGTTCGCCCGTCTCAGCGGCTGCGCGGTGGTGCCGTTCTTCCACCGCCGCGAGGGCGCCGACTACGTATTGCGCCTGGGCGAGCCGTTGGCTGGATTTCCGTCCACCGACGCGACGACCGACAGCGCACGGGTCAATGGCGCAATCGAGGCAATGGTGCGCGAGGCACCCAGCCAATACCTGTGGATCCACCGGCGCTTTAAACGCCGGCCGGGCGGGATGATTTCGCCTTATCAGCCGCATTAGCGGCGATCTGCGTACCGACAACTCGACGCCGTCGGCCGACGCTGAACATCGCCGTTGCCGTTGCCGTTGATGTTCCACGCCAACCAACCCACCTCGCCACTCCACAGACCCCAAAGGGCGGCGGGCAGGGATGCCCGCCGTTTTTCGACCGAGCCATGGATGGCGAGTCGAAAAATCCCCGCGCTACTCCACGCCCGCACGGGAGGTGTGTCGAGGAGAGCCCTTTCTTTGGTTACTTTCTTTGGGCTTAGCAAAGAAAGTGACCCGCCTTCAGGCGGAAGCTCTTGCGGTTGATCGTGAGCACGCCGCGACCTTAAAAAAACATCCGCAGACGGTAGGCAAGCAAAGATCATATGCTTTCGCCTGAAGGCGAGTCACTTTCTTTGAAGGGCCAAAGAAAGTAACCAAAGAAAGGCCCTTCCTCGACACTTCAAACACCTCGCCGTGCGGGCGACGCGGGGATTTTCCGACTCGGCATCCTGCCTCGATCGGAAAACGGCGGCCATCCATGGCCGCCGCCCCTTCGGGGTCTGTGGAGTGACCCCACGGATGAATTTGCGCGGGACAGCAACGGCAATGCAAAAGCCGAAGCCAAAGCTCATATCCGGCTGAATTCAAGGTTCGCTGGATCACATCGGGTGAGGACTCGTGATCTCAGTCGGGCTGCGAGGCAATCCGCAGCGGCGGGTCATCGCGCCTCGCGGGCCAGCAGGCTGCCCGCGTACAGGGCTGCCAGCAGCAGCGTCAGCCCGCCCCAGAATGTCGAATAAAACGCCAGATGCGTGTTGAACGGGAACACCGTCACCACCATCGCCAGCATCGCCGGGCGCGCGTTCTCACGCGCCTGCGCATCGGCAAAGCGCCACGCCCGCCACGCCAGGGCGGCGCCGGCGAGCCACATCAGCAGGCCGAAGAAGCCGGTCTCGCTCAGCACCTCCAGCACGACCTGGTGCGCGTGCAGCGCCGGGCCATCGCCCCAAACCGCGAGCTCGCCCTGCTGGGGATCGCAGGCTGCGAACGCCTCGCGGAACCCGCGCGCGCCCACGCCGTTGAACGGATGCTCGCGCGCCATGCATAGCGCCGCGCCCCAGATCCGGGTGCGTCCGGACAGGGCGATGTCGACGCCACCCTCGTCGGCGGCCAGCACCTCGGCGGTGCGCTCGATGCGCTCGCCCACTTGCGGCGAGGCAACACTCAGTACCGCAAGCGCGATTGCGCCGAACGCGAACACGCCCAGCAGCTTCTTCCAGCCGAGCAGGCTCCAGCCAGACAACAGCAGCACCAGTGCGAAGGTGATCCACGACGCGCGCGCACCGGCCATCAGCACCACGATGCCGATCGCCGCGGCGGCCACGCTCCAGCCGCCCATGCCGAAACGCCGACCCGCCGCGTACAGCACGAACGGCGACAGGCTGGCGATCACCAGCCCGAGCTTCAGGTTGCAGGGCCCCAGGATGCCGCTGAGCCGGTCGACGCCGGCGGTATCCTCGGCGCTGCACATGCCGCGGTCGCTGATCAGGTGTTTGAGCGTGTCGATGCCGGCGAACAGCGGACTGGTGCCGGTCAGCGCCTGGGCCAGCGCATCGAGCGTCCACACGCCCATGATGATCGCCAGTCCGCCGAAGGTGATCCGGCGCCCGCGCGTATTGGCGACCGCCGACGCGGTCAGCCACAGGAACGGCAGATAGCGCAGGTCGACGGCGGCCTCTCGCAGTGTCCGGCCGGTATCGACCGCGTCGAACGCCGATACCAGTTCCGGCAGCCAGTAGGCAAAGAACAGCACGCTGGTCAACGCCCAGGCGTGGTGGCTGAGCAGTTGCGCACCGCCGCGGAAGCGCGAGCCGACCAGCTTGAAGATCGCCACCAGCGCGCCCAGCACCAACACGCCCTCGGCATAGCCCGGCGCCGGCCACAGCGCGACGAAAGCCAGGACCCACGCCGGCGCCCAGCGCCACCCCGCCGCGCCGTGCGACGCGCGCGGCATGTCACCGGGGGCGCGGTCGGTGGAAGTCATGTCAGCGGACGGCTGGTTCATCGACGAGTTCGGCATAGAGAGCGAGGGTGGCGTCCTGCATCGCGGCCAGGGTGTAGGGAATCGTAGCCGGTGGTGCGGGCGGGCGGGCGAGCAGGGCCTGCGCGGTGTCGGCCAGCGCCGCCGCATCGAACGGGGCGACCTCCCCTCCCGGCTGCAGTTCCCGCAGCAGCTCGCCGACACCGCCGTGGGCCCAACCGAGCACCGGCCGGCCCACCGACAGCGCCTCGATCACGGTGCGCCCGAACGCTTCTGGCTTGCGCGAGAGCTGCAGCACCAAATCGCTGGCCGCATACGCGCGCGCGATCGCCTCGGTCGGCGCGGTCAGCGCAATCGCGCCGCCGATGCCGAGCGCCGCCGCCTCGCGTTCCAGTTCCAGCATGTACGCCTGGCGACCGGCATCGCGCGCGCCGGGCAGCCACAGGCGGGCGTCGATGCCGCTGCGGCGCAGCGAGGCCAGCAGCGCCAGCGCATCGGCATGTCCCTTCAGCCGCGTGCCACGCCCGGCGAGCAGCAGCAGCGGGCCGTCGCCGTCCAGAGCCAGGTGCTGCCCCGCGGCCCAGCGGCGGGCCTGGCGGTCAGGCGCCGGGCAGCGTGGAAAGGCAGCCGGATCAATCCCGCGCGGGATCACCCGCAACTTCTCGGCGGCCGCTCGCGGATAGTGCTGCCGCACATGGCTGCGCACGCTGGTGGAGACGCAGATCACCCGTTCGCCGCGGGTCATCACTTCGCTGTAGCGCGAGGGCGAATTGAGTCCGTGCACGGTGGTGACAAAACGCGGGCGCGCACCGTCGCGCATGCCGCGCAAGGCCATCGATCCGAGCCAGGCCGGCAGCCGCGAGCGCGCATGCACCAGGTCGACCGCTTCATTGGCGAACAGCGCCCGCAGCCTGCGCACGTGCCGCAGCGTCAGCAATGACTTGCGACCGATGTCCAGCGCAACGTGTTCGGCGCCAGAGGCCTGCAGCCGCGGCACCAGACGCCCGCCGGCGGAAATCACGATTGCGCGGTGACCGGCGCGTACCAGTGCGTCGGCGATTTCCAGGGTGGAGCGCTCCACCCCGCCTGATTCGAGCGCGGGCAGCAACTGAACGATGGTCAGCCGGCGCACGAAGCGACTCCCGGATCAAAGGACGGGTTGAGCAACGCAATACCCATCATCGCCATGCACCGAACCATCGCGCCACCACCGGAACAGCCGTCGCGGCGCAATACATCACAATGCGACGCTGCAATCCTGCGGGCGCGGAGTTCGCCGGCACGGGCAGGTTCGTAATGATGGGTATCGCTTCGCTCAACCCGTCCTAGGTTGCGTCGGGCTGGGCGTCATCGACGAGCACGAAGTGCGCGCCGCAGTACGGGCATTGGCTCTCGCGCTCGGCTTCGATCGGCAGGTAGACGCGTGGATGCGAATTCCACAGCGCCATCGACGGCAGCGGGCAACTCAGCGGCAGGTCGGCGCGCGTCACCGTGTAGCGCTGCTCGGCGTTGGCCTGGGTGGGGTGGTCGGAGGCTGCGATCATGGCGGCGATGCACGGGCGTTGCGAGGCGCGCAGTTTAGCAGCCACGTGGTATCCAAGCCCGCGACGGTTCTGCCCCTGCGGCGCATCCGGGTGCTGTAGGAGCGGCTTCAGCCGCGATCGGGCGATGGGCCGCTTGCATCGGTTCCGGATCGCGGCTGAAGCCGCTCCTACAGGGAACGGGACCAGAACGGCGCAAGTACCTAGGCAGGCAGCTCGAACAGCAGCACGTCGGCCGGCGTGTTGCCGCTCCGTTCGATCCGCAGCGTGGCGGTCTCCTCGACGAACCCAAGCGCGTCGCCGGCCTGCAGCTCGCGCCCGTAGAGCGTGACTGCTCCGGCGGCCACGTGCAGCCAGTAACGACGCGCACCGGACAACTCTCGTGCCACCTCCGCGCCCGCCGGCGGGCTGAGCGCATACAACCGCGCGTCCTGGCGAATCGCGAGGCTGCCGTCCGCCCCGTCGGGCGAAGCCAGCAATTGCCAGTCTCCGCCTGCGCCCGCGTCGCGCCGCGCGTACGCGGGCGCGGCATTGACCCGGTCGGGCTGCAACCATATCTGCAGGAAGTGCACCGGCTCGGTCCCAGAGGCGTTGTACTCGCTGTGTTCCACCCCGTGCCCGGCGCTCATCCATTGCAACTGCCCCGGCCCGATCTCCCCGCCACCAGCGCCGCTGCTGTCGCGATGCGCCAGCGCGCCGCTGAGCACATAGCTCAGGATCTCCATGTTGGCGTGGCGGTGCGGCGGAAAACCCGCACCCGGCGCGACCCGGTCCTCGTTGATCACCCGCAACGGCCCGAAGCCCATCCAGGCCGGGTCGTAGTAGCTGCCGAACGAAAACGTATGGCGGCTCTCGAGCCATCCGGCGCGTACGTGGCCGCGGTCGGCGGAGCGGCGTTCGATGATCATCGGCGCGTCTTAGCCGGCGTCTTCGGCCTCGGCCACCACCGCCTCGGTGGTGATGCGGATGGTCACCTCGTCGCTGACGTTCGGCGCGTACATGTCGACCCCGAAGTCGCTGCGCTTGATCGTGGTGACCGCATCGAAGCCGGCCGCGCGGCGCTTGGCCATCGGATGCTCGCCGATCTGGTTGATGGTGGTGTCGAGCAGCACCTCGCGGGTGGTGTCGCGGATAGTCAGTTCGCCCCACACGCGCAGCTTGTCGTCGCCGGCGGCCTCGATGCGGGTGCTTTTGAAGGTGATTTCCGGATACTTTTCGGCGTCGAAGAAGTCGCCGCTGCGCAGGTGCTCGTTGAACGCCTCGACATGCGACTCCAGGCCGCTGAGCGGAATGGTCACCTCGACCGAGGACTGGCCGACGTTGTCGGCATCATGGGTGATGGCGCCTTCGACATCGCCAAAATGCGCGATGGGGTTGGAGAACCCGAGGTGGTTCCAGCTGGCGATCACGTCGGTGTGGTTGGGATCGATCGTATAGGTGATTGGCGCGGCGGCGGCGCTGCCGGCAAAGGCGAGCGCGAGGGTGATAGGCAGCAGCAGACGCTTCATGGATAGCTCCGTTGTGGGAAAGAACGAACCGCATTCGGACGCGGATCAACGCGGAGGGACACGGATAGGGCACTTTTACGTTGAAGATTGATTCGCGTTTTGATCCGCGTAGATCCGCGTCAACGCTTGTTGCTTCAGACGATGCGCGCGGCTTCGTCGAATGCCAGTCGCGGCGAACGCGGAAACAGCTTGTCGGTGTCGCCATGGCCGAGATTCACCAGGAAGTTCGACCTGATCGTGGTGCCACCGAAGAACTCGGCGTCGACCCGTGCGTTGTCGAAGCCCGACATCGGCCCCGTGTCCAGCCCGAGCGCGCGCGCCGCCAGGATCAGGTAGGCGCCCTGCAGGCTGCCGTTGCGCAAGGCGACCGGGGTGAGTTCGGCTTCGGACTTGCCGTCGAACCAGCTCTTGGCATCGGTGTGGGGGAACAGGTACGGCAGCTTCTGGTAGAACGCGACATCGTGCGCCACGATCACCGTGACCGGCGCCGCCATGGTCTTGGCGTAGTTGCCCTCGTCCAGCGCCGGGCCGAGCCTCGCCTTGCCCTGCTCCGACTTCACGAACACGAAGCGCGCCGGGGTCGTGTTGGCGGTGGTCGGGCCCCACTTCACCAGGTCGTAGAGCTGGCGCAAGGTCTCCTCGCTGACTTCACCGCCCAGCTCGTTGTGGGTGCGGGCGGTGCGGAAGATCCGGTCGAGCGACTCGTCGGGCAGGGTCCGGGACATCGTATTCTCCAGTGGCAACACAAGTGGCAAAAACAGCATCGCTATGCGCGCAAATCGGCGCTGACAGGGGCGCAGCCGACACCGGGAAGTGTAGAGTCTCGGGTGTCAAGCAACAGACGACACCTCCGGAACGGATTACACGCACTCGTGCAACGACCCAGCACCGCGACCCTCGCTGCCTGGACCGTGACCGACGGCCATGCCGGCAACTCGCGCCAGGCCACGGCACTGGCCGATGCGCTGGCCTTGCAGTCGCGTGGCATGAGCGTGCATGCACAAACGCTGCAGCCACGCGCACCCTGGCGGTGGCTGGCGCCGCGACGGATGCCGGGCGCAGCGCATGCATTTGGCGACGGATTCGCCGATGCCCTGTCGGATCCACCGGCGCTGGCGATCGGCTGCGGACGGCAAGCCGCGCTGGCGACGCGGCTATTGCGCGCGCGTGGCGCCAAGGCCGTGCAGATCCTCGATCCGCGCGTGTCGACGCGCCATTGGGACCTGGTGATCGCGCCCGAGCACGACGCGCTCAGCGGCCCCAACGTGCTGACCCTGCTGGGCAGCCTGCACCCGGTCGATGACCTCTGGCTGGCAGCGGCGCGGCGCGATTTCGCGGCGCTCGCGAAGCTGCCGCAGCCACGCACCGCGCTGTTGCTGGGCGGTGCCAGCACCCATGCGGCGTTCGACACCGCGCTGTTCGGCCAGATCGCCGCGCAGATCGGCGCGGCGGTGGCGCGCGAAGGCGGCAGCGTGCTGGCCACCACTTCGCGACGCACGCCCGAAGCGGTCAAGGCGCGGCTGCGCGAGCGCTTCATCGGCATTCCGGGCGTGGTCTGGACCGGCAGCGAGGGCGGCGAGAACCCCTACCCCGGGCTGCTCGGCTGGGCCGACCGGATCGTCTGCACCGCCGACTCGGTCAACATGCTGTCGGAGGCCTGCGCGACCGACGCGCCGGTATTCGCCGCCGGCATCGAGCGGGTCCGCGGCCGGCCGAAGCGCTTTCTCGAGAGCCTGCTGAGCCGCGACCGCCTGCGCCCGCTGGACGGCGTGCTGGCCGACTACCCGGTGGTGCCGCTGCGCGAGACCGCGCGCATCGCCGAAGAGGTCAAAGCGCGCCTGCACCTGTAGAGCGAAGCTTGCGCCGCTGCTGCTTCGGCCACGCGCGTGGAAGCAGCCGAGCAAGCTCGGCTCTACGGACAGGTCGGTGGCGCAGCTGGTGTAGGAGCGGGCCATGCCCGCGACCGGGGCACCACCTTCCACAGCGCCTGCACGAAGAGCTCGCGCCCATGGGCGCTCCTACAAACAGCCGGCAGGTGCTGTAGAGCGGAGCTTGCTCCGCTGCTGCTGGCAAGGTGCTAAGGCAGCCGAGCAAGCTCGGCTCTACGGACACGTCGGTGGCGCAGCTTCTGTAGGAGCGCCCCATGGGCGCGATGGGGCACCACCCTCCGCAGCACCTGCACGAAGACTTCGCGCCCATGGGGCGCTCCTACAGGCCCTCGCCGCGGGGTGCGGTGAAGTCCAGGCCCTGCGCCTGCGTCGCGGAACGGATCGCCGCCCGGGCGGCTTCGACTTCCTCGTCCATTGCAGTCCGGCGCGAGCGCCGGTCCAGCGTGCAGTCCAGCCCCCGCGCCAGCAGCAATGCGTGCGCTGCGAGCAGGCCTGCGGCACTGGCCGCGTCCAGCAGCCCAGCCTCGCGCATCGCCTGGATCAAAGCCGGCGTGTTGCGCGGACCCAGCAGCACCGGGTGCACGTGGCCCTCGCGCAACACCAGCGCCTGCAGCAGGAACTCCAGGTCGACCAGCCCGCCCTCGCCCTGCTTCAGGTCGAACGCCGCCGCGTCGCCGCGGTCGAGCTCGGCCCGCATGCGGCCGCGCATCCGGGCCACGTCGGCATGCACCTGTTGCCGCTGCCGGGCGCGGGCCAGCGTTTGCGCGCGTACCCGCTCGAAGTCGGCGCAGAGATGCGCATCGCCGCTGACGCAGCGTGCGCGCACCAGCGCCTGGTGCTCCCAGGTCCAGGCACGCGTGCGCTGGTAGTCGGCGAAGCTCGACAGCGTGGACACCAGGAGGCCCTTGGCACCGTCGGGGCGCAGCCGCACGTCGACGTCGAACAACCGGCCGGCGGCGGTGACCGTGCCGAGCAGCGCGACCACTTTCTGCGCCACCCGCGCGAACCAGCGCGAGGCGTCGATCGGGCGGTCACCGTCGGATTGTGCCTCCGGCGCGGCGTCGTACAGAAACACCAGGTCCAGGTCGGAGCCGAAGCCCAGTTCCTCGCCGCCGAGGCTGCCGTAACCCAGCACCGCGAACCGCGCCTGCGCGATGCGCCCGTGCGTGCGCGCGACTTCGTGTTCGGCCAGCAGCACCACCCGCCTGACCACGCCATCGGCCAGCCATGCCAGCTGCTGGGCGCTGTCGGTGGCGGACTGGCGCCCGTCACGCAGTGCCATCGCGACGCGGAAGCCCAGGGCCTGGCGCACCTCGTTGAGGGCCTGCAAGGTCGCTTCGATGTCGTCGTCGCCGGCGACCGCCGCGCAGGCGGCGAGCAACTCGGCGCGGTCCGGCAAGGGCCCGGAGATGCGCACGTCTAGCAGTTCATCCAGCAGCAGCGGATGGGACGCCAGCCGCTCGGCCAGCAGCGCGCTGTGGGTGACCACCTCGACCAGTCGCGCCAGGGCCGCGGGCTGCTCGTCGAGCAAGGCCAGGTAGGCGCTGCGGCGCAGGATGTTGTGCAGCATCGCCAGCAACCGGCGCAAGGCCAGCATCGGTTCCGACGAGGACGCCGCGCCATGCAGCAGCGCCGGCAGTACCCGGTCGAGGCGGGCGCGGGTGCTGTCGGACAGCCCGGCCACGCCGGGACTGCGGGCGAAGTCGCGCAGGATCGCATCGGCGTTGCCGGCCGGCTCGAATCCGGCCCGGGTCAACACCGAGGCATCGCCCGCATCGGGCAACGCCAGCCAGTAGCTCGCCAGCGCGCCGGGCGCGGCGTTGCGCCGACGCGGCGCCAGCAGCGCGGCGAACTCCTCGCTGACCAGGGTGCGCTGCGCATCCAGCGCCTCGCGCAGCGCGGCCCAGGCCTCGAAGCCCAAGCCACGGGCGATCCGTGCGCGGTCCTGGCCGTCTTCGGGCAACGAGTGGCTCTGCGCATCGCGCAGCATCTGCAGGCGGTTCTCGAGCCGGCGCAGGAAACGGTAGGCGCCGGTCAGCGCCGCACCGGCTTCGGGCGTCATCTGGTTGGCCTCGACCAGCGCGGCGAGCGATGCGCGCAGTTGCCGGCTGCGCAGCTCGGGTTCGCGGCCACCGCGGATCAGCTGCAGCGCCTGCGCCAGAAACTCGATCTCTCGGATGCCCCCCGGGCCGCGCTTGATGTCGTCGGCCCGCTCGGTGCGCGCGACCTCGGCGGTGATCGCGGCCTTCATCGCACGCAGGCCGTCGAGCGCGCCGTAGTCGAGGTAGCGGCGGTACACGAACGGCCGCAGGGTTTTCAGGAAGCGCTCGCCGGCTTTGAGGTCGCCCGCGACCGGGCGCGCCTTCTGCCACGCATAGCGCTCCCAGTCCCGGCCCTCGCGCTGGAAGTACTGCTCCATCGCCGCGAACGACCACGCCGGGCGGCCGGCGTTGCCGTAGGGCCGCAGCCGCAGGTCGACCCGGTGGCAAAAGCCATCGGCGGTGACCTCGTCGAGCAGCCGGGTGAGCTGCTGGCCGAGTTTGGCGAACCAGGCTTCGGCATCCAGCGGGCGGGCACCGTCGCTGCTGCGCGGCGCTTGGCCCTCGCCCGCGTCGTCGGCGGATGGGTAGGCGTAAACCAGGTCGACATCGGAACTGAAATTCAGCTCGGCACCGCCGAGCTTGCCCAGGCCGAACACCACCAGCCGCTGCGCGCCGCCAGCGCCATCGCGGACGACGCCGTGCCGCTGCGCCATGTCGGTTTCCAGCGCTGCCAGGCCCAGCTCCAGGCAGCGCTCGGCCAGCGCGGTGCTGCCGGCCAGGGTCGTATCGACGTCATCCAGGCCGAGCACGTCGCGCCACACCAGCCGCGCCGACTCGGCCGCGCGGTAGCGCCGCAGCAATGCCGGCCACTGCTCGCGCGCGTCGATGTCCAGCACCGGCGGCGGCGCCGGGCCGGCATCGGGGTCGACCAGCAGCGCCACCAGCCGATCGGGCTGGCGCACCAGGGTGTCGATGGCGAAGTCGCTGGCGATGGCGACCTGGCGGCAGCGCTGCACGGCCTCGCCATCGGGATCGCTCAACTGCTCGGCCACCTCCGGCGACGCCGCGCGCAGCCGCGTCAGCGCGCGCTCGGCCAGTGCGCGGAGGGCATCGGAATCGGTGTCGGTGAGCGCAATCGGCATGCCTCGATGATGGCACGCGTCGGCATGCCGCCCGAGCTGCCGACCATCAAAAAGGCGCCCGCCGTTGCCGACGAGCGCCTTCTGGTGTTGCGGTGATGCGGTTACCGGACCGCGCGCGCCGCGTTGACCCGGCCGCCACCGAAGGTGTCGTCGTTGCCGGGCTTGCCCAGGTCATCGGCGGAGGCGCGCAGGATGCGCGTCACCGCGGCCGGCTTCATGTCACCGCCGTGCTTGCCGATGATCAGCGCAGCCACGCCCGAGGCATGCGGGGCGGCCATGCTGGTGCCCGCGTTCCAGCTGTAGAACGAGCTGCCGCCGGAGGTGAAGGTGGTGCTGAACACCATGTCGAACACCCAGCACGCCTGACCCACGAAGCCGATCTGGCAGCCTTCGTTGCCGGGATAGACGAAGTCGCCGCCCGGCGCGGCGAAGTCGATCGCCGATTGGCCGTAGTTGCTGTAGCTCGCGCGGCCGTCCAGGTCGATGTCGAACGGCGCCAGCGCCCAGCCGGTCGGCGCGGTGGCCGAGATCGCCAGCACGCCCGGCAGTTGCGCCGGGAATGCACGCACGCTCTTGTCGTGGTCCAGATCGCGCGCGTCGTTGCCGGCCGAAGCCACCACCAGTGCGTTGCGGCTGGCGGCGTAGCGCGTGGCGCGCGCGGTGGTGTTGATCAGGGCCGCGACCTGGTTGGCGCCGGGGCCGCTGGTCGGCAGCCCACCGGCCACGCCCAGGCTCATGTTGATCACGTCGGCGCCCTGCTCGGCGGCGAAAACGATGCCCTGGATGATCCCGGCGAAGCTGCCGCTGCCGTTGGCCGCGCTCAGTACCTTGACCGCGAGCAGCCTGGCTTCCGGCGCGACACCAATCGTGCCGATGCCATTGTCGGCGGCCAGGATCGTACCGGCCACGTGGGTGCCATGGCTGCTGCCGCTGGTGTTGCAGAAGTCCGGCTCGCTCGGCACGAACGATGCGCCGCCGATCAGGTTCGGCGCGATGTCGACGTGGTCGCAGTACAGGCCCGAGTCCAGCACCGCCACGATCGCACCTTCGCCGCGATAACCGGCATTCCACGCGCCGGCCGCGTCGATTGCGGCATGGCCCCACTGCAGGTCGAAGAAAAAGTCGTCCTCGCCCGATGCCGGCGGATTGCCGAAGGCATCGGCCGCGATCGGCTCGCTGCCCTGCGGCTGCTCGAACTGCAACACGTAGTCGGCCACCGCCGAATGCACGCCCTTCACCCGCGCAGCGCGATCGGCAAACCCGGCGTATTCCGATTCCACGATCGCCACGCCGATCTGCGGCAGACGCGCGGTGATGGTGCCGCCGGCCGCTTCGATGCGTTGTGCGAGCTGCTGGTCGAAGGCATTGCCGTTGGCCGCGACGACAAAGGTCTCGGCGTGGACGGATGCGGCAAAACCCACGGTACCCAGGGCCAATGCGATGGCCCGTACAGACAAGTTCATGTGTAGCTCCCTTGAAAAAACGAAAAGATCCAGTTGCCAAATCCCAGCTGAACGCTGAAACCGGCCGGCCGAGTCTAACCGTGATGGGGATCACGAAACCTGTTGCGTGGCATCAAGGGCATGTGGCGGCCCGCGTTCGCCGCGCGGAACCGGGGCGGCACGGCAGCGACATGGCTCGCGAGTCGCCGCTCGCGGGCGTGGCCCGCTCCTACATTGGCGCCGCTGTTTTTGTAGGAGCACCCCATGGGCGCGATGCAAGCCGCGGCGCGTCTCCCCGCAGGCCAGACAAGGCGCTCCTGCACCGGCACCGGCACCGCTGATTTGCGAGCCAGGACCGGGCCAAACAAAAAGCCCGCCCCGGTCGAACCGGTAGCGGGCCTGCTCCCTCCCCCACGTCGGGATGCAGCCCGATCGTGAGGGAGGTGTGATCAACAATGCACGCTGCAGCGCAAAAAAGAACCCGGCAGTTTGGAAAAGACCGTCTCTGCGCTTCACCACGTAATCGCCGTCGGGCACCAAGAAAGCCTTCTTCTTGCCAGTGGTGGTCACACCGTCCCACGAGAACGCGAAGATAAGGACCAGGCAAAAAAGAACCCCGCCTCGGGGGCGGGGTTCCTGGTGTTGCCGGGCTAACCAGCGCGTCGCGGTGTCGCGACGCGCTCGGCCGGGGCGCTGGATCAGAAGTCCATGCCGCCCATGCCACCCATACCACCCATGCCGCCACCGCCGCCGCCCATGGCCGGCTCTTCCTTCTTCGGCGACTCGGCGACCATCGCTTCGGTGGTGATCATCAGGCCGGCGATCGACGCGGCATTCTGCAGCGCGGTGCGGGTGACCTTGGTCGGGTCCAGGATGCCGAACTCGATCATGTCGCCGAATTCGCCATTGGCCGCGTTGTAACCGAAGTTGCCGCTGCCTTCCTTGACCCGGTTGAGGATCACGGACGCCTCTTCACCGGCGTTGATCACGATCTCGCGCAGCGGGGCTTCCATCGCACGGCGGGCGATCTGGATGCCGTGGTTCTGGTCTTCGTTGATGCCCTTGAGCTCGGCGATCGCGGCCAGCGCGCGGATCAGCGCGACGCCGCCGCCCGGGACCACGCCTTCTTCCACTGCCGCGCGGGTGGCGTGCAATGCATCTTCCACACGTGCTTTCTTTTCCTTCATCTCGATTTCGGTCGAGGCACCGACCTTGATCACCGCCACGCCGCCGGCCAGCTTGGCCACACGCTCCTGCAGCTTCTCGCGGTCGTAGTCCGAGGAGGTCTCCTCGATCTGCGCCTTGATCTGCTTGATGCGCGACTGGATGCCCTCGCCGTCGCCAGCGCCGTCGATGATGGTGGTGTTCTCCTTGGAGACCTGCACCTTCTTCGCGCGACCCAAATCGTTGATCGTGGCCTTCTCCAGTTGCAGGCCGACTTCCTCGGAGATCACGGTGCCGCCGGTCAGCACGGCCATGTCCTCGAGCATCGACTTGCGACGGTCACCGAAGCCCGGCGCCTTGACCGCGCAGACCTTGACGATGCCGCGGATGGTGTTGACCACCAGGGTCGCCAGCGCCTCGCCTTCGACTTCCTCGGCGACGATCAGCAGCGGCTTGCCGGCCTTGGCCACGCCTTCCAGCACGGGCAGCAGATCGCGCACGTTGGAGATCTTCTTGTCGTAGAGCAGGATGAACGGGTCGTCAAGTTCGGCCTGCATCGACTGCTGGTTGTTGATGAAGTACGGCGACAGGTAGCCGCGGTCGAACTGCATGCCCTCGACCACGTCGAGCTCGTTGTCCAGGCCCGAACCTTCCTCGACCGTGATCACGCCTTCCTTGCCGACCTTGTCCATCGCCTGGGCGATGAGGTCGCCGATGTTGGTGTCGGAGTTGGCCGAGATCGCGCCGACCTGGGCGATTTCCTTGCTGGTGGACGACGGCTTGCTGATCTTCTTGAGCTCTTCGACCGCGCCGATCACGGCCTTGTCGATGCCGCGCTTGAGGTCCATCGGGTTCATGCCGGCGGCGACCGCCTTCATGCCCTCGCGGATCAGCGCCTGCGCCAGCACGGTGGCGGTGGTGGTGCCGTCACCGGCGATGTCAGAGGTCTTGGACGCGACTTCCTTGACCATCTGCGCGCCCATGTTCTCGAACTTGTCGGACAGCTCGATCTCCTTGGCCACGGACACGCCGTCCTTGGTGATCGTGGGGGCGCCGTAGCTCTTCTCGAGCACGACATTGCGACCCTTCGGGCCGAGCGTGGCTTTGACGGCATTGGCGAGTACGTTGACGCCGCGCACCATCTTTGCGCGTGCGTCTTCGCCGAAGCGGATTTCTTTGGCAGCCATTTTTTAACTCCGGGAATCGGGAATGGGGAATAGGGAATCGGAAGAACGGGTAGGGCGGGTTTCAACCCGCCATCGCTGTTCCTGGTGATGTGGCGGCGGGTTGAAACCCGCCCTACGCATCAGCCGAGGATCGCGAAGATGTCGTCTTCCTTGACCACCAGCAGATCGGTGCCGTCGAGCTTCACTTCAGTGCCGCTGTATTTGCCGAACAGCACCTTGTCGCCGACCTTGACGTTCGGCGCGCGCACGCTGCCGTTGTCGAGCACCTTGCCTTCGCCGACGGCGATGACTTCGCCCTTGATCGGCTTTTCGGTGGCCGAGTCGGGAATCACGATGCCGCCGGCGGACATCTTTTCTTCTTCCATGCGCTTGATGACCACGCGATCGTAGAGCGGCTTGATATTCATGGACAACCTCTAAGTGGTTGAAGGGGTGGGGAAAAGATCAGAATTTTAGCAGTCGCCCCCGGTGAGTGCCAATGCCGGAGACGACAACGCCCGGCGAACCGGGGTGGCGAGGAGATGGGGCGGATCAGGATGCTTTCAAGGGTTCGCCTCACGGCGGCCATCGGCTGGTCAAAGGCGGATCGGGCCGCGGTGCGGCCGGGACCGCTCGACCTTGGGCGGCGGCAGCCTGGCGGATGCGCAGCCACGCGCCCATGAAGAAAGAGCGCGTCCCCGAAGGCACGCGCTCTTTCTGGTACGGAGATGGCATCCGAGCACGGCGTCCGTGGCCCCTCCCCTGACCTGGCGACTCCTGTCCGCGCTGACGTCCTGTCGGCGTGCGGCGATTCTGTTCGTACGAACTCGCCTTGACCAGAGCAGTCGGCTTATGGTGTCGTGCGCTTCCAGTAGCGTATTGACGAGCTGAACCGCATGAAAGCAGAACTGTACCAGCATATACGGGCCGTGCCGCTACCATCGGTATACACGTTGCGGACAGTATCGGTAGCGCCGCCACTACTGGACACCCTAGCCCTGGACACCCCGGATGCCGCTCCGCTGCGGCTTCGCTCCCGCCGCGCCGGACACACACCCTCGCCCGCGGGAGCCGGTCGATGACGCCCCAGCAACGCATCCGCCTCGCGCGCCGGCACGCGGGCCTGTCGCAGAGCGCGCTGGGCCGGGCTGTCGGCGTGCAGCGCAGCGCGGTGAGCCATTGGGAGGCCAGCCTGGGCAAGTCGCCCAGCGCCAACCACCTGCGCGAGGCGGCGCTCGCCACGGGCGTGCAGTTCGAGTGGCTCGCCACCGGGCGCGGGCGCATGACCCTGACCGAAGACATCGCGATGGACTCGGTCGCTGCCGCCGACGCGATGCTGATCGATGATCCACTGGAGTTGCGCCTGCTGGTGGCGTTCCGCGAGGCGCCGATGCTGGCGCGGGCGCCGCTGGTCGAGATCGCCGAACAGTTGGCTTCGCAACGCATCGGGCGCCGCAGCGGCGGGGATGGCGGCAGGAATACGCGCTGAGCCGCCGCCGGCCGGTTGGCCGCGCCGGTCCGGGGCGGCCGCGCGGCCGGTAGAATCGGCACGCATGACCGTCCTGATCTGCCTGTGCACCTGCCCGGACGCCGCCAGCGCGCGTACGCTCGCCACCGCCCTGGTCGAGGAGCGGCTGGCGGCCTGCGTCAACCAGTTGCCGGGACTGACCTCCACCTATCGCTGGGAAGGGCGCATCGAACAGGCCGACGAGGTCCTGCTGCTGATCAAAACCACGCGCGAACACCTCGATGCCCTCACCGCCCGGGTGCACGCGCTGCATCCGGCTGAACTGCCGGAGGTCATCGCGGTCGAAGCCGTCGGCGGGCTTGCTCCGTATCTGGACTGGGTGGTCGGGGAGACCGGCCCCGCGCGACCCGCCGCGTGCAACCTGCCGCGCACCGACATGAAGACTAAAGACTCCGACCCGATGAGCCCAACCTGATGAGTGCGACACCGCGCGACCCTGCCCGCCCCGGCGCCCGATCCGGCAGGGCCAAGCGCCGCGTGCCCGGAGCCGCCGCATTGTGCGCCCTGCTCGCCGGCCTGCTGCTGGCGGCGGCACCGGCGCTAGCGGCGATCGACGAGGACGACCTGCTACCGGTCGATGAGGCATTCGTGCTCAGCGCCCGGGCCACCGCGGCCGACCGCATCGCAATCCACTGGGAGATCGCCGACGGCTACTACCTGTACCGCCATCGCACCGCGGTCAAGGCCACGCCGGACTACGCCGCGGGGCCACTGCAGCTGCCGCGTGGCAAGGCGTATGAGGACGAGTTCTTCGGCGAGGTCGAGACCTATCGCGACACGCTGACCGCGACCCTGCCGGGCACCGCCGGTGCCGACCGGGTGACGCTGGAAGTGAAGTACCAGGGCTGTGCGGACCTGGGGGTGTGCTATCCGCCGCAGACCCGCGAGCTGGTGGTGGACATGCCGGCGGCCATGGATTCGGGCGCCGGCGGCGTGCTCGGCAGCGCGCTGAGCGCGTTCGGTGGCGCCGCGTCGTCCGCCGGCACCGCGGCGCCGGGCCTGTTCGGCAGTGGCGCGGCTTCCGCGCCGCTGCCGCCGGAGCAGGCGTTCGGCTTCGAGGCGATTGCCGGCGACGGCAACACCCTGCTGCTGCGCTTCACCCCGGCGCGCGGCTATTACCTGTACCGCGACCAGACCACGCTGGAGCTGGATGGCCCGCTGGTCGCCGCCGCAGGCCTGCGCGCCGGTGAGCCGCAATGGCCGCGCGGGGAGACGCACCACGACGAATACTTCGGCACCACCACGGTGTTCTTCGAGCAGATCGACGTGCCGCTGCCGTTGCGGCGCGAACGCGCCGCTGCCGGTGAAGTGCGCCTGACCGCCGGCTTCCAGGGCTGCCAGACAGACGGCATCTGCTACCCGCCGATGACACGGACGGTGACGGTGGCGCTGCCGGCCGGCGAGGCAACGCCCGCAGAGGAACCGGTAGGAGCGGCTTCAGCCGCGACCGGGAATGGGCCCGTGGTCGCGAATGCAGACCCGGTCGGCGGGCGGTCGTCAGCGGCGGGCAGCGGTGACGCAACCGGCGACATCTTCGCGGCTGAAGCCGCTCCTACAACAGCACGGGAGCCCGAGAGGCCCGCCCTGGAGCCGGCCACCGCCGCCCAGGCCGAAGACAGCCGCATCGCCGCCGCATTGTCGGGGCCCGACCGCGGCTGGGCGCTGCTGAGCTTCTTCGGCTTCGGCCTGCTGCTCGCCTTCACCCCGTGCGTGCTGCCGATGATCCCGATCCTGTCGGGACTGATCGCCGGCGCCTCGGCCAGCCAGGGCCCCGGCCGCGGGCTTGGCACTGGCCGCGCCGCGACGCTGTCGCTGGTGTACGTATTGGCCAACGCGCTGGTGTTCACCATCGCCGGCATGGTCGCCGGGCTGGTCGGCGCCAACGTGCAGATCGCGTTCCAGACCCCGTGGGTGATCGTCGCCTTCGCGCTGCTGTTCGTCGCGCTGGCGCTGTCGAGCTTCGGTGCCTACGAGCTGCAACTGCCGGCATCGCTGCGCAGCCGGCTCGGCGCACTGAGCGATCGGCAACGCGGCGGCTCGTGGGCCGGAGTGGCTGCGATGGGCGCGCTGTCGGCGCTGATCGTCGGGCCGTGCGTGGCGCCGCCGCTGGCCGCGGCGGTGCTGTACATCGGCCAGACCCAGGACCCGGTGTTCGGCGGCGCAGCGCTGTTCCTGCTGGCGATGGGCATGGGCCTGCCGCTGATCGCGTTCGGCATCGCGGCCGGCAGGGGTCTGCCGACCAGCGGCCCGTGGATGACCGGCGTGCAGCGCGTGTTCGGCTTCGTGTTCCTGGGCCTGGCGGTGTGGATGCTGTCGCGGATCCTGCCGGCGCCGCTGGTGCTGGCATTGTGGGGCGTGCTGCTGCTGGGCGCGGCGGCCATGGCGGGGCTGGCGGCGAGCCGACCGATGCCGCGCGAGGGCCTGCGTGCAGGCGCCTGGGCCCTGGCGCTGCTGCTGGGCGTGGGCGGGGTGGCGCAGGTGGTCGGCGCGATGGCCGGCAGCCGCGATCCGCTGCAGCCGCTGGCCGGGCTGAGCGCCGGCGGGATCGAATCGCGCGAGCTGCCGTTCCGCAAGATCAAATCGCTGGCCGACCTCGACCGCGAACTCGCCGCCGCGCAGGCTGCCGGTCAGCCGCTGATGCTCGACTTCTATGCCGACTGGTGCGTGTCGTGCAAGGAGATGGAGAAGTACACCTTCCCCGAGCCGGTGGTGCATGCGGCGCTGGACGGCTTCGTGCTGCTCAAGGCCGACGTGACCGCCAACGACGACGCCGACCAGGCGCTGATGAAGCGCCTGGGCATCATCGGCCCGCCGGCCACGCTGTATTACGTCGACGGCCGCGAACGCCGCGAGCTGCGGCTGTTCGGCTTCGAGCAGGCCGCCCCGTTCGCCGAGCGTGCCGCGCGGGTGCAGGCGCCGGCCGCCGCCGCGGCAGGTGCACCCTGATGGCGATGAGCTCGACCGCCAAGGTGCTGCTGGTGGCCGCGGTCGCCGGCGTGTTCGGCGCGGTCATCGGCATCGCGCTCAACAGCCCCGCGCCGCTGCTGCGCACCGAGATCGGCCAGCGGGTGCTGCAGGGCGTGCTCGCCGCCGGCGCGCCCGAACCGCCGGCGGATCTGGCCGTCGCCCGACGCGGCCAGGCGCTGCCGGCGCTGAGCCTGCCCAGGCTCGGCGGCGGCGATCTGACCCTGCCGGACGACTATGCCGGCCGCCCGATCCTGGTCAACCTGTGGGCGAGCTGGTGCGGACCGTGCATCCAGGAAATGCCCGAGCTGGAGCGTTTCGCCGCCAGCCAGGGCGAAGCCGGTACCCAGGTGGTCGGAATCGCGCTGGACGAGGAGGCCGCGGTGCGCGAGTTCCTCGGCCGCGTCCCGGTCAGCTACCCGATCGTGCTGGACCAGGCCGGCCCGGCGGACGCCGGGGTCCGGCTCGGCAACCCGCGTGGCGTGCTGCCGTATACCGTGCTGGTCGGTACCGATGGGCGGCTGCTCAAGCAGAAGATCGGCCCATTCGAGCACGGCGAGATCGACCAATGGGCCGACGCCCGCTAAGCCCTCGGCTAAGCCCTTGTAGGAGCGGCTTTAGCCGCGATCCCGAATCGGACGAACGACCATCATCCGTTCGCGGCTGAAGCCGCTCCTACAAAACATCATCCAAACGGCCGCTTAAATCGCGACAACTTCGCCGATATGGGGGCCAACTTCTGGACAGCTCCCGCGTCCTGACGCACACTGCCGGCCTTTCCGCCTGAACACCGGCCCCTGATGGCGAAGCTGCTGGCCCTGCACGGCCCCAACCTCAACCTGCTCGGCGATCGCGAGCCGCGGGTCTACGGTCGGACCACTCTGGCCGAGATCGACGCTGCGATGCAGGCCGGAGCCGAGCGCGCCGGGCACCAGTTCGCCACGCTGCAGTCCAACGCCGAGCACGTGCTGGTCGAGCGCATCCAGGCGACCCGCGTTGATGGCACCGCGCTGATCCTGATCAACCCGGCCGCCTTCACCCACACCAGCGTGGCGCTGCGCGATGCATTGGCCGCGGTGGACCTGCCGTTCATCGAGATCCACCTGTCCAACCCGCACACCCGCGAGCCGTTCCGCCGCCACAGCTATTTCAGCGATCTCGCGCTGGGCGTGATCGCCGGTTTCGGCGAGGACAGCTACCGCTACGCGCTCGACGCGGCGCTGGCGTGGCTGGACCGCCACGCCGTGTCCAAGTCCCGGCCGTCCTGACGGCACTCCGACTTCCACGAATCCACGCCCCGCCCCGAGCGGAGCCCACCCACCAGAGGCCCGACCCATGGACCTGCGCAAAATCAAGAAACTGATCGACCTGCTCGAAGAGTCGAACCTGGCCGAGATCGAGATCAAGGAAGGCGAAGAGTCGGTCCGCCTGGCCCGCACGCCGCGCGGCGGCATCGCCGTCGCCGCACCGCTCGCGCACGCCGCCGCGCCGATGCATGCCGCGCCGACGCCGTCATCGACCGATGCCGCCAGCGGCAGCGGCCACGCCGGCGCGTCCGGCCCGGACCTGCCCGACGGCCATGTCGTGCGCGCACCGATGGTCGGCACGTTCTACGCCTCGCCGGCGCCGGACAAGCCGCCGTTCGTCACCGTCGGCCAGTCGATCCGGGCCGGCGAGACGCTGGCGATCATCGAGGCGATGAAGATGTTCAACCCGATCGAGGCCGACGTCTCCGGCACCGTGCTCAAGGTGATGGCCGAGAGCGGCCAGCCGATCGAGTTCGATCAGCCGCTGTTCGTGATTGGTTGATGGTCGGGACCGGGGACACGGGACCGGGGACCGGGGAAAGCAACAGCAAAGCGTCGCGCTCGGCTTGTGCTTTTCCCGGGTCCCCGGTCCCCGGTCCCCGGTCCCGCAACGCGAAACAACCCCGACTCCCGGAATCCCTAATGCTCGACAAAGTCGTAATCGCCAACCGCGGCGAAATCGCCCTGCGCATCCTGCGCGCCTGCCACGCGCTGGGCATCCATACCGTCGCGGTGCACTCCACCGTCGATCGCAACCTCAAGCACGTCGCGATGGCCGACGAATCGGTCTGCATCGGTCCAGCAAAGTCGAGCGACAGCTACCTCAACATGGCGCAGATCATTTCGGCGGCCGAGGTCACCGACGCCCAGGCGATCCATCCCGGCTACGGGTTTCTCAGCGAGAACGCCGACTTCGCCGAGCGGGTGGAGGAGTCCGGCTTCGTCTTCATCGGCCCGCGCGCCGAGACCATCCGCCTGATGGGCGACAAGGTCGAGGCGATCCGCGCGATGAAGGAGGCCGGCGTGCCCTGCGTGCCCGGCAGCGGCGGCCCGCTCGGCGACGATGCGGCCACCAACATCGGCATCGCGCGCGAGATCGGCTATCCGGTCATCGTCAAGGCCGCCGGCGGCGGCGGCGGCCGCGGCATGCGCGTGGTGCATACCGAGGCCCACCTGGCCAACGCGGTCGCGACCACCAAGGTCGAGGCCAAGACCGCGTTCGGCAACGACATGGTCTACATGGAGAAGTTCCTGGAGAACCCGCGCCACATCGAGATCCAGGTGCTCGCCGACGGCCAGGGCAACGCCATCCATCTGGGCGAGCGCGACTGCTCGATGCAGCGCCGCCACCAGAAGGTGGTCGAGGAAGCACCGGCACCGGGGATCACCCCGCAGCAGCGCGCGCAGATCGGCCAGGTCTGCGTGGACGCCTGCATCCGGATCGACTATCGCGGTGCCGGCACGTTCGAGTTCCTCTACGAGGACGGCCGCTTCTACTTCATTGAAATGAACACCCGCATCCAGGTCGAGCACCCGGTCACCGAGATGGTGACCGGCATCGACCTGGTGCGCGAACAGCTGATGATCGCCGCCGGCCACAAGCTGTCGATCACGCAGAGCGACGTGGTGCTCGATGGCCACGCGATCGAATGCCGCATCAACGCCGAGGACCCGGACACGTTCATGCCCAGCCCGGGCCTGATCCAGCACTTCCATGCCCCCGGCGGCCCCGGCGTGCGCGTCGACAGCCACATCTACGAGGGCTACCGCGTACCGGCCAACTACGACTCGATGATCGGCAAGCTGATCGTGCACGGCGCCACCCGCGAGCAGGCGATCTGCCGCATGCGCGTGGCGCTCAGCGAGATGGTGGTCGACGGGATCAAGACCAACATTCCGCTGCAGCAGCGCATCCTGGCCGACATCGGCTTCCAGCAGGGCGAGCAGAACATTCACTACCTCGAGAAGCGGCTGAAGGAGCAGAAGGAAAAGTCGATCTCGATCGTGTGAGTGGAGCCGGGACCGGGGACCCGGAAGAGCAGAAAACGAGTTCCCGCTCTTGTCTCTGCCTTTCCGGGTCCCGGGTCCCCGGTCCCCGGTCCCGAAATACGCATCCAGGCACGCCCCACGAACCCCACTGCTCGAGTCGCAACCCTCAGCCCGCCGCCCCCATGCCCTTTCTCGAACTCACCCTGCCCTGCACCGAAGCCGAGCAACCGCGCTACGAACACGCGCTGGAGCAGGTCGGTGCGCTGGCGGTCACGCTGGCAGACGCCCACGCCGATGCGCCCGACGAGCAGGCGATCTTCGAGCCCGGGGTCGGCGAGACGCCGGTCTGGCGGGAGATGGCGCTGACCGCGCTGTTCGCCGGCGGCACTTTGCCGGAACTGCTGATGCATGCGCTGGCCGCGGCCGATGCCGATCTCGACTGGTCGCGCGCGCAGTGCCGTGAGGTCGCCGACCAGGACTGGGAACGCGCCTGGATGGACCAGTACGAACCGCTGCAGTTCGGCGCGCGCACCTGGATTGTGCCGTGGAATCACGCGCTGCCCGACGGCGCCGATGCGCCCGACGCCGCGGTGGTACGCCTGGATCCCGGCCTCGCCTTCGGCTCCGGCACCCATCCGACCACCGCGTTGTGCCTGCAGTGGCTGGACACACTGGCCAGCGAAGGGGCGCTGCGCGAGCAGCCGGTGCTCGACTTCGGTTGCGGCTCCGGCATTCTCGCGCTGGCCGCGCTCAAGCTCGGTGCGGCACGTGCGGTCGGCATCGACAACGACCCGCAGGCGCTGCTCGCCACCCACGACAACGCGGCACGCAACGAAGTCGCCGAGCGGCTGTCGGTGTACCTGCCCGGCGACGAGCCGACGGCGAGCTACCCGGTGGTGGTCGCCAACATTCTCGCCTCGGCGCTGATCGCGCTGGCCGACACCCTGACGGCACGCGTCGCACCACATGGCCGGATCGCACTGTCGGGCATCCTGGCCGGGCAGGAGGACGAGGTGCTCGCGTGCTTCGCCACCGGTTTCCAGCAGTTGCATGCCGAGCGGCTCGACGACTGGATCCGCATCACCGGGGTCCGCCGCGGCTGAGCCTCCGACGCGCTCGCAAGTGCGTCTGGAAAAGCCGAAAAAGTGCGATCGCGGTCCGATAGTGCACGCCGCACCGGAGCCGGGATCCCGTCGCGGCGCGCCGGCGCCGTACACTTCGGGCATGTCCGTGCCCTGCCCGCATTGTGGATTCCTGGTCGCATCGGCGGCATCCGGCGACGGCATGCCGCAGCGCTGCCCGCGTTGCGCGCAGCCGCTGCAGGCCGCGGCGGACCCCGCCGACACCGACCGGGCCAAGCCCGCCGGGCCGATCGAGACAGCCGCTGACGCGGAGTCGGAGGTAGATCCGACCCTAGCGACAGCGACAGACGTTGCACCGGAAGATCCGGTGGCACCGCCTGCGGCGGTCGCCGGGCAGGTACCCGCGCGCACTCCGCCGCGCACCGGCCGCAGGCGCGGCAGCCCGAGCTTCGCGCGGGTGCCGGTGACCCGCGGCGTGCACATGCCGCGCTGGCCGGAAGTGGCGGTGCTGGTGGTGCTGGTCGTGGTGCTGGCCCTGCAGCTGCTGCTCGCGCAACGCGTCGAACTGGCCGCCGACGCGCGCTGGCGGCCGTGGCTCGCCGGCCTGTGCGAGGTGCTGCGCTGCCAGGTGCCGCCGTGGCAGGAACCGGCGGCCTACACGATGCTCAACCGCAGCGTGCAACCACGGCCCGGCCAGGCCGGCGTGCTCGATGTCAACGCCAGCTTCCGCAACGACGCACGTTGGCCGCAGCCATGGCCGATCCTGGTGTTGAGCCTGGCCGACCTGGAGGGCAAGCCGCTCGGGATGCGCGCGTTCGCGCCACAGGAGTACCGGTCCGACGGCGGCGCAGCGACGCTGGCGCCTGGCCAGAGCGCGTCGGTGCAGTTTTCGGTGGTGGAGCCGTCGCCACGGATCGTCGCGTTCACCTTCGAGTTCCGCTGAAGTCTGGGCCGGAGACTTCGCTCACGTTTCGTGGCCCGCCTCCCGCGCATTTGTCCTGAATCGGTGCGGTCACGGTGTTCCCCGCGACTTTCCCGCGATAGACTCCGTCCTCCCGTCGCCCGGCCCGCGCGCACCGCGCCCGATTCGACTCCGCGACGGGACGCGAGAATTCCGGGGGGAATGTTTCTTGAACGCCGCAACCGACCGCCACGATGCCTCCCGTCCCGGGCCACGCGTTCCGCTGCGTGACCATGTCGCCACCTCGATCCGGCGCTACCTCGGCGACCTCAACGGCAGCGGCACCGAGGACCTCTACGAGATCGCGCTGCGCGAACTGGAGATCCCGCTGTTCGCCGAGGTGCTGTCCCACTGCGACGGCAACCAGAGCCGCGCCGCGGCGATGCTCGGCATCCATCGCGCGACCTTGCGCAAGAAGCTGCGCGATTACGGGCTGGGCTGAGGCGGCGGTTTTCGGAGTCGGGACTCGGGACTCGCAAGATCATCGCGCCCTCGCTCGTCGTTCCCGCGGAAGAACGCGCGAGGATCCGGCTGACGATCACTCGTTATAATTCGCGGCTCCCCTGCTGAGCCTGAGCGCATGACTGCCGTCCCCACCTCGCCGGTGAAGATCCGCCGCGCGCTGTTGTCCGTGTCCGACAAGACCGGCCTGATCGAACTGGCCCAGGCGCTGGCGGCACGCGATGTCGAGCTGCTCTCCACCGGCGGCACCGCCAGGGCGATCCGCGACGCAGGGATCGCGGTCCGGGACGTCAGCGACGTCACCGGCTTTCCCGAGATGATGGACGGACGGGTCAAGACCCTGCACCCGATGGTGCACGGCGGCCTGCTCGGCCGCGCCGGGCTGGACGAGACGGTGATGGCGCAGCACGGCATCGGCGCGATCGACCTGCTGGTGCTGAACCTGTATCCGTTCGAAGCGGTGTCGAGCAATCCCGACTCGACCATGGACGAGATCATCGAGAACATCGACATCGGCGGCCCGGCGATGCTGCGTTCGGCGGCCAAGAATTTCGCGCGCGTCGCTGTCGCCACCGAGCCGGCGCAGTACGCCGGCATCGTCCAGGAGATGGCCGCCAATGACGGCGCACTCTCGGGCAAGACGCGCTTCGCGCTGTCAGTCGCCGCGTTCAACCGCGTGGCCTTCTATGACGCCTGCATCAGCAACTATCTGTCATCGCTGGACGAGGCCGGTTCGCGCACGCTGTTCCCGGCACAGAACAACAGCAACTTCGTCAAGGTCATGGACCTGCGCTATGGCGAGAACCCGCACCAGCACGGCGCGTTCTACCGCGACCTGTGGCCGGTGCCCGGCACGTTGGCGACGTTCACCCAGCTGCAGGGCAAGGAGCTGAGCTTCAACAACCTGGCCGATGCCGATGCCGCGTGGGAATGCGTGCGCCAGTTCGAGCGCCCGGCCTGCGTGATCGTCAAGCACGCCAACCCGTGCGGCGTCGCCCAGGGCGTGGCCTGCGGCGATGCGTACGAGCTGGCCTACGCCACCGACCCGACCTCCGCGTTCGGCGGCATCATCGCGTTCAACAAGACACTCGACGCGGCGACCGCGAAGGCGGTCCTCGACCGCCAGTTCGTCGAGGTGCTGATCGCACCCGATTACGAGGATGGCGCGCTCGACTACGCCAAGAAGAAAGCCAACGTGCGCGTGCTGCGGATCCCGCACGGCGACGGGCGCAACAACTTCGACGTCAAGCGGGTCGGCTCCGGCCTGCTGATGCAAACCAGCGACATCCGCGAGGTCACCCGCGAGGAACTGCAAGTGGTGACGCAGCGCGCGCCGACCGACGCCGAGCTGGACGACTTGCTGTTCGCCTGGCGCATCGCCAAGTACGTCAAGTCCAACGCGATTGTTTACGCCCGCGACCAGCGCAGCATCGGCATCGGCGCCGGCCAGATGAGCCGCGTGGTCAGCGCGAAAATCGCCGCGCTCAAGGCCGACGAGGCCGGCCTGGCGGTGCCTGGCTCGGTCATGGCCTCCGACGCGTTTTTTCCGTTCCGCGACGGCATCGACGCCGCCGCCGCGGCCGGCATCGGTGCGGTGATCCAGCCCGGCGGCTCGATGCGCGACAAGGAGGTCATCGCCGCGGCCGACGAGCATGGCCTGGCAATGGTGTTCACCGGCGTGCGCCATTTCCGTCATTGAGGTGTCCCCCGCATGACCGCGCTGCTGCTGATCCTCGGCCTGATCCTGCTGCTCGGCGGCGCCGAACTGCTGGTGCGCGGCGCCTCACGGCTGGCGCTGTCGACCGGGTTGTCGCCGCTGATTGTCGGCCTGACGGTGGTCGCGTTCGGCACCAGCACACCGGAGCTCGCGATCAGTGTCGATGCCGCTCTGAGCGGGACCCCGGGGATCGCGCTCGGCAACGTGGTCGGCAGCAATATCGCCAACGTGCTGCTGATCCTCGGCATCTCCGCCCTGCTCGCGCCGCTGGTCGTGGCGCGCCAGCTGATCTGGCTGGACGTGCCGGTGATGGTCGCGATCTCGCTGGGGGTCTGCGTGATGGCGCTCGACGGCGCGATCGCACGCTGGGAGGGACTGCTGCTGCTCGCGGGCGGCATCGCCTACACGGTGACCCTGATCCGCATCGGCCGCCGCGGCGATACCGCTGCGGCGCCGACGCCAGAACACCAGGCCGGCGTCCCGCCGCGGCGCTGGTGGGTCAACGTGCTGCTGGTGCTGGCCGGCCTCGGACTGCTGGTCGCGGGCGCGCGCTGGTTGGTGGAGGCGGCGGTGGCGATCGCCTCGGCGATCGGCGTCAGCGACCTTGTGATCGGCCTGACCGTGGTCGCGATCGGCACCTCGATGCCGGAGATCGCCACCTCGATCCTGGCCACGCTGCGTGGCGAGCGCGACCTCGCGGTCGGCAACGTGGTCGGCAGCAACATCTTCAACCTGCTGATCGTGCTCGGCGCGGCCGCGGCGATCGCCCCCGCGGGCCTGCCGGTCAGCGATGCGGCGGTGCGTTTCGACTTACCGGTGATGAGTGCAGTCGCGATCGCGTGCCTTCCGATCTTCTTCACCGGCCACTGCATCCAGCGCTGGGAAGGCGCGGTATTCCTCGGTTACTACATCGCCTACACCGCCTATCTGCTGCTGGACGCCAGCGGGCACGACGCACTGCCGGCCTTCAGCCTGGCCATGCTGCAGTTCGTGGTGCCCCTGACGGTGCTGACCCTGGCCGTGGTGGTGGTGCGGGAACGACGCGAGCGGCGCCGGCGTCGGCAGCACTGATCAGCGCGCTCAGGCGCCGCGGCGCCTCCAGATGGTGCTGTCGACGCCATCGCCGAGCTCCGGATGGTCGGCGATGCGGAACTCCGGCGACCGGCCTTCATCGAGCTGCCGGTCGTAGTCGCGGGTCAGCTTGACCACCACGCCCGACAGCATGACCAGCGCGACCAGGTTGATCGAGGCCATGATCGCCATCGCCGCGTCCGCCGCGTCCCAGACCATCTGCACCTTCGTGTACACGCCCCAGACGATCACCGCGAGCGTGGCCAGCCGCAGCACGAGCAGGCCGATGCGGCCACCGCCGAGGTACAGCAGGTTGTTCTCGGCATACGAGTAATTGCCGATGATCGTGGTGAACGCGAAGAAGAACAGCGCGACCGCAACGAAATAACTGCCGGCCTCGCCGAAGAAAACCGTCATCGCGCGCTGGGTCAGCAGCACGCCGTCGCCCTCGCCGCCGAGCACTCCCGACAGCAGGATCACGAAACCGGTCGCGCTGCAGATCAGCAGCGTGTCGATGAACACGCCAAGCGACTGCACCAGGCCCTGACTGGCCGGGTGGTGCGGCATCGGCGTCGCGGCCGCGGCGATGTTCGGCGCGCTGCCCATGCCGGCCTCGTTCGAATACAACCCGCGCTTGACGCCCTGCAGCATCGCGACGGTGATGCCGCCGAGCACGCCACCGGCCGCGGCGTCCAGGCCGAACGCACTGCGCAGCACCAGTGTCAGCACGTCGGGGACCTGGGTGATGTTGGTCACCACGACCCATAGCGCGAGCGCGAGGTAGCCGACCGACATGAACGGCACCACCCATTCGGCAAAACGCACGATGCGGCGCAGGCCGCCGAAAATGATGATGGCGGCCAGCGCGACCAGGCCGGTAGCGACCATCGCCTGGCTGAAGCCGAACGCAGCGCCGAGCGCCTGCGCCATCGCGTTCGCATGCACGCTGCTGAACACCGCGCCGTAGGTCAGCAGCAGCGACAGCGCGAACGCAGCGCCCATCCAGCGGTTCTTCAGGCCACGCGCCATGTAGTAAGCCGGCCCGCCGCGATACTGCCCATCTTCGTCGCGCTCCTTGTACAGCTGCGCGAGCGCACTTTCGGCATAGGCGGTGGCCATGCCCACTGCCGCCGTGCACCACATCCAGAACAGCGCACCGGGCCCGCCGACGCCGAGCGCGATCGCCACGCCGGCGAGATTGCCCGTGCCCACGCGCGAGGCCAGGCTCGTCGCCAGCGCCTGGAACGGCGAGATGCCGCTCGCGTCGCCGCCGGTGCCCGGGCGCACGATCCTCAGCATGTGCGGGAAGCGCCGCACCTGCAGGAAGCCCAGCCGCACGGTGAAGTACACGCCCACCGCGAGCAGCCCGTAGACGAGCACGTAGTCCCACAGCACGCGGTTGATCACGCCGATGACCGGCGCCAGCAGAGCCTCGATACCGCCGAGCACGAATTCCACACCCAACCCCGTCTGTGCAAACCGCGCGATGGTAGCAGCCGCTTCTCGCTGCCGGCGGCTCGCGTAGAATTGCCGCGCCGCGGCGGCAATTGCGTTATCTATGGATAGTGCGGCCCCAAACGCGCCGCGCCCCGCCCGCCCCAGGCGCCCGCGCGGTGCGTGGAGCCGGACGAGCATAGCGCCGCGCGAACCTCGCGCGTGCGCGGCATGACCCAACGAGGATTTCCTGCCAATGAAGATTCTGGTGATCGGTTCCGGCGGCCGCGAGCATGCGCTGGCCTGGAAGCTCTCCCAGTCCGCGCGCATCACTGAAGTACTGGTGGCGCCCGGCAACGCCGGCACCGCCACCGAGCACAAGTGCCGCAACATCCCGATCGATGCGACCGACATCAACGGCCTGCTGGCACTGGCGCGCAGCGAGGCGGTCGCGGTCAGCGTGGTCGGCCCCGAGGCGCCGCTGGTGGCCGGCGTGGTCGACCGCTTCCGCAGCGAGGGCCTGCGCATCTTCGGGCCGACCGCCGCGGCCGCGCAGCTCGAAGGCAGCAAGTCCTTCGCCAAGGAGTTCCTGCTGCGCCACGGCATCCCGACTGCACAGTATGCGGTGCACCACGAGCTCGACGCCGCGCTGGCCTACGTGCGCCAGCAGTCCGAGCGCAGCGGCGGCGCGCCGATCGTCATCAAGGCCGACGGCCTGGCCGCCGGCAAGGGCGTAGTCGTGGCGATGACGCTGGCCGAGGCCGAAGGTGCGATCGGCGAGATGCTCGGCGGCAACGCGTTCGGCGCGGCCGGTGCGCGCGTGGTCATCGAGGAATTCCTCCAGGGCGAGGAAGCCAGTTTCATCGCCTTGGTCGACGGCAGCACCGCGCTGCCGCTGGCGACGTCGCAGGACCACAAGCGGGTCGGCGACGGCGATACCGGTCCCAACACCGGCGGTATGGGCGCGTACTCGCCGGCGCCGGTGGTCACCGAGGAGGTGCACGCGCGCATCATGCGCGAGGTCATCGAGCCGACCGTGCGCGGCATGGCCGCCGACGGGGTGCCGTTCACCGGGTTCCTGTACGCCGGACTGATGATCGACGCATCCGGCGCGCCCAATGTGATCGAGTTCAACGTGCGCCTGGGCGATCCGGAAACCCAGCCGGTGATGCTGCGACTGCAGTCGGACCTGCTCGAGCTGATCGAGGCGGCGCTCGATGCGCGCCTGCACGAGGTCGAAGCACGATGGGACCGGCGCCCGGCGCTAGGTGTGGTGATGGCCGCGGAGAACTACCCCGGCACGCCGCGCCTGGGCGATCCGGTCAGCGCCTGGGACGTGCCCGAGATCGGCGACAGCAAGGTGTTCCACGCCGGCACCCGACTGGTCGACGGCCAGATCACGACCACCGGCGGCCGCGTGCTGTGCGTGTGCGCGCTCGGCGACTCGGTCGCCGACGCCCAGCACCGCGCCTACGAGGCGGTCGCCGGAATCTCCTGGCACGGCGAGTTCCACCGCCACGACATCGGCTGGCGCGCGATCGAAAGAGAACAGATCCCCGACACCGCCCCCCTGTAGGAGCGGCTTCAGCCGCGAGCCGTGAATCCTGTGTAGGAGCGACGTAAGTCGCGACCCGGACCTACCCCGCGACGTGCATCGCGCCCATGGGGCGCTCCTACGGCCGTTCGCACGCGATAGGGTCAGCGCTGCCGACCGGCTCTGCTAGGCTCCGCCGGACTCAAGGGGCGCATGGCACCGCATGGCGCATAACCAGTTCGCGTTGCTCAAGCAGCGGCGTTTCGCGCCGTTCTTCACCGTCCAGGCGCTCGGCGCCTTCAACGACAACGTCTATCGGCAGGCGATCATCGGGCTGCTGTTCTGGCTCGGGGTCAGCGCGCAGGAGCGCACGCTCTACACCAATCTCGCACCGGCGTTGTTCATCCTGCCGTATTTCCTGTTCTCCGCGACCGCCGGGCAGATCGCCGAAAAGCTCGAAAAATCCAAGCTGATCCGCATCACCACCGCGCTCGAGATCCTGATCATGTCGCTGGCCGCGGCCGGCTTCCTGCTTCAGGACATGACCGTGCTGCTGGTCGCGCTGTTCTGCACCGGCGTGCAGTCGACGCTGTTCGGGCCGGTCAAGTATTCGATTCTGCCGTCGGTGCTCAAGCCCGAGGAGCTCACCGGCGGCAACGGCCTGGTCGAGATGGGGACTTCGATGTCGATCCTGGTCGGGATGATCTTCGGCGGACTGATCTTCAAGCTGGCCGGCGAGTACGGCCCGGTGGTCGCCGCGAGCGCGATCGTGCTGCTGGCGATCACCGGCAACCTGGTCAGCCGCGCGATCCCGCGGGCCGAGGCCGGCGCGCCGGACTTGAAGATCAACTGGAACCCGATCCCCGAATCGGTCGCGATCTGGAAACTCACCCGCAAGCAGCGCGCGGTCGGCAACGCGGTGCTGGGGGTGTCGTGGTTCTGGTTCATCGGCACGGTGCTGACCGCGCAGCTGCCGACCTACGCCGAGCTCAACCTCGGCGGCGTCGACACCACCTTGTACGTGTTCGCGCTGGCGTTGTTCTCCGTGGGCGTCGGGGCCGGCTCGCTGCTGTGCGAGAAACTATCGGGGCGCACGGTCGAGATAGGCCTGGTGCCGGTCGGCGCGTTCGGCATCAGCGCGTTCCTGCTCGATCTGTACTTCGCCCGCAGCGGTCTGGCGCCGGTCGGGGGGCTGGGCATCGGCGGCTTCCTGCAGCAGCCGGGCAGCGTGCGGATCGTGCTCGACCTGGTCGGCATCGGGCTGTCGGCCGGTATCTTCGTGGTGCCGCTGTTCGCGCTGATCCAGAGCCGCTCGCCGCGCCACGAGATGGCGCGCGTGATCGCCGGCATGAACATCCAGAACGCGGCGTTCATCGTGCTGGCGGCGGTGCTCGGCATCGTCGTGCAGCGCTACCTCGGCTGGAGCATCCCGCAGGTGCTGCTGGCGCTGGCAGTGCTCAATGCGCTGGTCGCGCTGTGGATCTTCACCATCGTGCCCGAGTTCCTGATGCGCTTCCTCAGCTGGGTGCTGGTGCGCACGCTGTACCGGCTGCGCGTGCGCGGCGTGGAGACGCATGTGCCCGACGAGGGCGCGGCGCTGATCGTGTGCAACCACATCAGTTACATGGACGCGCTGATCCTGGCGGCGAGCATCCCGCGGCCGGTGCGCTTCGTGATGTATTACAGGATCTTCGATTCCAGGTTTTTGGGAGGCGGGCTGATGCGCTGGATCTTCCGCACCGCCAAGGCGATCCCGATCGCCGGCGCACGTGAGGATCCGGCACTGATGCAGCGCGCGTTCGACCGGATCGATGCGGCGCTGGCCGACGGCGAGATCGTCTGCATCTTCCCGGAAGGCGCGTTGACCCGCGATGGCGCGATCGCCACATTCAAGTCCGGCGTGGAGCGGATCCTGGAGTGCCGCCCGGTGCCGGTGGTGCCAATGGCGCTGCGCGGCATGTGGGCCAGCATGTGGAGCCGGCGCGATGGACGCCTGTCGCGCATGCGCGTACCGCGCCGGTGCCGTGCGCACGTGGAGGTGGTCGCCGATACGCCTGTCGACGGTGCTCTTGCCGATGCGCAGTCCTTGGAGGCGGCGGTGCGGGCGCTCCGGGGCGAGGCGGCCTAGGCAAGAGCAAGGGCGAATCTCCCCTGCCCCTCTTTTCCAAAGAGGGGAGAACAGCCAAAGCACTGCACACCTGCTCCCTCCTTTGGCAAGGAAGGTTGGTGAGGATTTGCTCGCCGCCGCCACGGTGGCTCCGCAGCTGCCAAGACAGCCGCCCTGCCGCACGCTAGGATGCGGCCGGGGAGTCGGCCGTGGTCGACGCAAACAAGAACACCATCTGGGGAGCACCATGAGCACACCACCACCGGTACCGCCGACGTCCGCGCACGCCGACGCACCCGCGCACGTCCCGAACCATCTCGCCTGGGCGATCATCTCGATGATCGCCTCGTTCTGCCTGTGCTGCTTTGTCGGCGGCATTCCCGGCATCGTCGCGATCGTCTATGCCGCGCAGGTCAACGGCAAGCTCGACCAGGGCGACATCGCAGGCGCACGCCGCGCCTCCGACAGCGCCAAGACCTGGTGCTGGGTGGCGACGGCGCTGGCGATCGCCGGCGTGCTGCTGACCGTCTGGAGCCTGATGACCGGCGCCACCGAGCAGTACCTGGAAATGTTCCAGCAGATGCAAGCCGCGCAGGGATGATCCTGCATCGCCCATCGCGCCACGCCGTCGTGTTTGCAGGCACGGCGGCGCTTGCTTCGGTCGGCGCGCTGGGTGTGTGGGCGCTGCGGCGGTTCGATCCCAATGCCGCCGACAGCGGCTTCCTGCCGTGCCTGTTCCTGCAGTTCACCGGGCTGTTCTGCCCGGGCTGCGGGACGACCCGTGCATTGCACGCCCTGGCGCATGGCGATGTTGCCGGCGTCGTGGCGACGAACCCGCTGCTGCCGGTGCTCGCGCTGCTGCTGCCACCGATGCTGCTGCACAGCCTGGGCCGTCGCGTGCCGCTGCCCAAGCCGGTGATGGACGTGCTGCTGGGCGGCAGGTTCTGGTTGCTGCTGATCGGCGGCTATTGGGTGCTGCGCAATTTGCCGTGGTGGCCGTTCGCGTGGATGGCGCCGGGCTAGCGCAGCGGGAAACTGTTCCCGCGGGCATGCGCCTGATGGAAATTGTTTTTGATCGCCTCTGTAGGAGCGGCTTCAGCCGCGAGCTGTTGCCACGAGACGCGGGCCAGCTCTTGTAGAGCGCTACGTCAGTCGCAACCCACCGGCGCAGGTCGCCCGTGTCGCCTTTCGCGACTCACGTCGCTCCTACAGACGACACCAGGCGTGCCGCCCCGGGGTTAGCCGACTACGCCGGCAATCACGAACAGTGCGATCACCACCAGCCATACCAGCAGGCTTCTCCAGACCAGGCTCATCGCATCGCGAAGCTCCGGAAACCCGGAAGCCGCGTCGGCGCCAGCGCCCGCTGCCACCAAGTCGTCTGCGTCGGACCAGCGTGCACCTGCTCCGGCCTGGCTTGGCACACCGTCGGCACCATCGTCGGCGGCGTCCTCGGCCATTTCGCTGCGCACACTGGCGCGCGCAGCCGCATCGAGGAAGTTCTGGTTCAGACGCAGCGATGCGCCGCCGCCATCGCGCCAGGCACCGAGCACGGCATCGAAGTTGCCGACCAGCCCAAGCACCAGGGTCATCAGTTGCGCCACCGGCCATTCGAGAATCGCCAGCAGCGTGTTCGCGCCACCCGCGGTCTCGCCCGGCAACTCGCGCGCCGCGGCGCCTGCGGCCGACAGCGCCGCCAGCCGGTACAGCAATGCACCGAAAGGCCCCAGCACCAGGAACCAGAACAGCACGCCGAACCAGCGCCGCAGGCCGTTGCGGAAGACCGCCTCGACCAGCGTGCCGCCGTCGAGCGCGGGGGCCTGGCCTTCGGGGAACAACGCCGCGGCGGCCTCGCGGCGCGACGCCGGATCGCTCGCCTCGTTGATCGCCTCGACATCCAGGTCGAGGTCGCGCGGGCCCCACGCGTAGAACAGCACCACGATCCCGAACAACAGGCTGACCAGGCCGAACAGCGGCCCGTCCAGGGCGAGCTGGAACAAACCGACCACCAACAGCGGCGGCACCAGTGCCAGCGCGATGCCCCAGCGCCCGCGCCAGAACCCGCCTTCGGGGAAACGCGCGTCCAGCCAGCGCAACCAGTCGCCATACCAGCCGAACTGGCGCACCGAAGCGGCCAGCGACGGCACCAGATGGCCGAGCAGGAGTGCGACGACGGTGGCGATCAGCGTGACAGCCATGGCTTCCCTTTCAGCGTCCGGTGGGTGCGTCCGATTCTAACGGGTCCGCTCTAACGGGTCCGCTCTAGCGGGTCGCTCTAGCCGTCCGTTCAACTGGTCGTCCGACCTGCCGGCGCATCGCGCCGCTAGGTCGCGCCTGCGGCAGCGTCGGCGTGACCGGCATCAGCCAGCCATTGCTCGATCAGCCAGCGCGCGATCGAGATGCGCGCCAACAGCAACGGGCCGCCGTCGTCCAAGCCGTACTCGGCGTGTTCGCGCGCTTGTGCCCCATGCAGTTCATCGACGCTGAACCAGCGCGCCTCCTCGAGCTCGTCGCCGACCTGCGGCTCGCCGGGCTCGGCTTCTGCGATGAAGCCCAGCATCAACGCACCCGGGAATGGCCACGGCTGCGAGGCCAGGTAGCGGCAGGTGCGGATGCGCAGACCGGTCTCCTCCATCACCTCGCGCGCGACCGCCTGCTCCAGCGACTCGCCGGGCTCGACGAATCCGGCGATCACCGAATAGCGTCGCGCCGGCCAGCCCGACTGACGGCCGAGCAGGAGGCGCTCCCCGTCGCCGACGGCGACGATCACCGCCGGATCGGTGCGCGGGTAGTGCTCCAGCGCGCAGGAGGTGCAGCGGCCGGCCCAGCCCGCACGCGTGATCGCCACCGTCGCGCCGCACGCGCCGCAATGGCGGTGCCGCACGCGCCAGTGCTGCAGCGCACGGGCCTGGGCGAACGCGGCCGCTTCGCGCGCCGGCCACAACGCCGCCGCGCTGCGCAGGTCCAGTGTGTGCGGCGTCTTTCCGGCGCCTTCGGCGTCCAGCGCGAACCACCCGCGTCCGTCGCAATCAACGCCGAGAAACGCCGCGCCCGCGGGAACCCCGGCGCTGTCGATCTCGGCTCCGGCGGGCGCCCACAACTGTTGCGCCGCATCGGTCGGTGCATGCCCGTTACGGTCGAGCAGCAACACCCGCGCGTGCGGCCACAGCGCGGCCAGCGCGGCAGGCGCCCCGCGCAGGTGGTCGGCACGATCCAGCGCCGCGGTCGGCCGCGCCTCCGGGCCACAGGCATCGCAGAATGCGAAAGGAGCGCTGGACGCGGTACCGGCGGCGCCGGGCGCTAACGCGTCGCCGGCGGTAGGGGATGAGTCGGTGTGCCCGGGGGTGGCGGACACGGACATGTCAGGCCGAGAACGAGGACCCGCAGCCGCAGGTGGTCTTGGCGTTGGGGTTGCGGATCACGAACTGCGCGCCGTGCAGGCTTTCGGTGTAGTCGACCACCGCACCCATCAGGTATTGCAGGCTGAGCGGATCGACCAGCAGGGTCACACCGTCGGTACGCACCGCGAGATCGTCCTCGGCCTGGGCCTCGTCGAACTCGAAGCCGTACTGGAAACCCGAACAACCGCCGCCCTGGATATAGACGCGCAGCTTCAGCGCCGCGTTGCCCTCTTCGGCTATCAGCTCGCCCACCTTGGCCGCGGCGGCCGAGGTGAATTGCAGCGGTTGTTCCAGCGACTGGTAGTCGGGCGTGAGGGTGGGCAGCGGCGTGGTTTCCATCCGGTCAGGATGGGGCGCGCGGGGCGTGCATTCAAGCGTCGGGCGCATTGCGGGCCCGACCCGTTCACGTCGCCGCCTGAAGGGGAAGGACACAAGCGCTGAAACCCTCCCCTTCAAGGGGCGGGTTGGGTGGGGATGGTGTCCCGCCGCCCTGTGCGTGCAACCGCAATTAGGCAGGCGGCGACCGGCCCGGCTGCCGCCCTAGCCGCTGCCGCCCTCACCGGCGACCTGCGCCCAACCGAAGGACCGCTCGACCGCGGCGCCCGAATCCGGCGCCAGTCGTACCTTCACCCGCACCGGAGTCAGGCCTTCGGGCAGGAACACGTCGCCTTCGAGCTGCTCGAAATACTTGAACGAATACTCCACGCCCGGCGCGTCTTCCTGCTGGCGCAGCGCGTCCCAGTCGAGCGTCTGCAGGCGCCCGTCACGGGTACCTTCGATCGAGAGGGTCAGCTCGCCGGCGCTGATCGCGCCGCGGTTGAGGTTCTGGGTCAGGGTGGAAGTGAAATGCCACGCGGCACCGTTCTGCGGCTGCATGCGGATGGCGTGCGCGGTCAGGCCGCGGCGTTGTTCGGTGGAGCCGACCAGACGCTCGTAGAAGGCGACGTCGGCACGCAGCGCGGCGATTTCCTCGTCGCGCTCGGCCAGGGTGCTCTGCAGGTCGCGGTTGGCGTCGCGGCTGATCTGGTCGGAGCGGCCCAGGGTCGCGACCCGCTGCTGCAGATGCTCGATCCGGTCGGACTGCCCGCGGCGGTCGCGCTCGCTGGCGGCGAGCTGGGCGCGGACATCGTCGGTCGCGGGCGCAAGCACCCGCCAGGCACCCCACACACCGAACAACAGCGCCACCGCGACCAGAACGACCAGCCACCGTGTCAGCCGACCCCTCCGCGACAGCGGCGTCGCAGTGGCGGAGGCCGGTCCGGGGGCTGGTGCGCGCGCGTCGTCGTTCATGCTCCCGGTATAGGGTCCGGCCGCGACAGCGTCAAGCGACGGGGACCGGCCGGCGCGCCCCTGCAGGGGCGAGGCTCAGCCGACGCCGATCGAGCGGATCGGGGCTTCGCGCTCCGGCCGCTCCGCGTTGACGCTGTCGACCTGGTGCCGGCCGGCGCGGGCGCTGTCGAGATGGGCGCTGTCGAGCTGGGCACTTTCGAGCCTGGCGCTGTCGACATGGAGCAGCCGGCCGGTCAGCACCGATCCGGCGCTCATCTCCACGACCTTGTAGTGCACATTGCCGTGCACGCGCGCCTTCGATGCCAGTTCGACCCGTTCGCCGGCATGCACGTCGCCGTTGAGTTGGCCGTTGATCACCACCACCGGCGCGTGGATTTCGCCCTCGATGCTGCCCGGTTCGGCCAGGGTGAGGATTGCCTGTTGCCCGTCCTCGGCGATCACCTTGCCGATGATGCGGCCTTCGATGTACAGCCCGCCGCTGAAATGCAGGTCGCCATGGATCACGGTGTTGGGGCCGATCAGGGTATCGACCGGGCCTTCGTGCGGGATCGGTTTGTTCTTGAACATGGTCTCAGCTGTCCTTGTTGGTGATGGCGTCGCTGGTACTGTCGCCGCTGCTTGCGGTCGCGCCGTTGTCGCTGGTGGTCCAGGCCAGGGTCTGGTCGACCGCCGCACCGTCGCCGCGCAGCGACACGCGCACGCGCTGCGGGGTGAACCCGGGCGGCAGCATGACGCTGCCCTCGATCTGCTGGAAATAACGGAAGGAATAGTCCTGGCCCGGCGCCGCGCGCTTCTGGTGCAGCTCGTCCCAACCGATGCTGGCCAGCTTGCCGTCGTACACGCCTTCGACCGAGAAGCGCAGCTCGCCCAGGCTGATCGCGTTGCGGTTGAGGGTCTGGGTCAGCACGATCTGATAGCGCCAGGTGCCGCCGACCTCGCGCTCGAACCGGCTGGAATGCACGTTCAGCCCCTTCTTCGGCGCGGTGGCGCCGACCAGCCGCTCGTAGAACGCGACATCGGCGCGCAGGTCGGCGATCTCGTCCTCGCGTTCGGCCAGTGCGCTCTGGATCTCCTTGTTGGCGACCCGGCTGATCTGGTCGGAGCGCTTCAGGGTGGCCACGCGCTGCTTGAGCGCCTCATGGCGCTCCTGGTAGTGGCCAAGCTGCTGGTGGAGGCGGTGGAGCGCTGCGCTCTCGCCGGCGGGCCGCTCGGGCGCGAAGTACCCGCAACTGGCCCAGACCGCTGCCAGCGACATCACCCAGGCCACGGCCACTGCAAGCCACAGCAGCCACCGCCGGCGCGGCTGGCGCTGGACGATGACGAAGCTCGGCGGTGCCTTGCGTGGCGCATTGCTCATGACTGTCTGCCGGCGGCATGCACCCCCGGCCCCCCATATACTCCCGGCACCAGTCTAGCGGGGCCGCCCGATGACAGATGCGCACCTGTTCGCAATTGGCGTAGTGCTCGCATGGCTGGCGGGCATCCGGGTGTACCTGACCGTGTTCGGGGTCGGCCTGGCCGGTGCGCTGGGCTGGCTCGAGCTGCCGCAGGCGCTGCAGGTGACCACGTCGCCGTGGGTGCTCGGCATTTCCGGCGCGCTGGCGGTGGCCGAATTCTTCGCCGACAAGATCCCCGGCGTCGATTCGGGCTGGGATCTGCTGCACACGCTGCTGCGCATTCCCGCCGGCGCGTTCCTGGCCGCGGCCACGCTGTCGCCCGAGGCCGAGGGTCTGGGCGACCTCGGCGCCGGCGCGCTCGCCATCGGCGGCGGCGCCGCGCTGGTCAGCCATGCGGTCAAGGCCGGTTCGCGGGTGCTGATCAACACCTCGCCGGAGCCGCTGAGCAACTGGACCGCCTCGGTGACCGAAGATGTCGCGGTGGTCACGGGACTGGCGCTGGTATTCGCCTACCCGTGGCTGGCGCTGTCGATGGTGCTGGCGATCACGCTGACCCTGGCGCTGGTGATCTGGTGGATCTGGCGCAGGTTGTTCCGGCGGGCGCCGCGGCCCGTTAAATGGTGATCGTTTTCGGATCCGGGACTCGGGACTCGCATATGAAAACGCCACCGCTGACGATGGCGTTCCCCCTCCCCCGAGGTTGCTTCGCTCAGCTCTCGATCTTGCTCAGCAGGTAGTTCTGCTCGCCCAGGCGCTCGACCAGCGCGAGCTGGGTTTCGATCCAGTCGACGTGCTCTTCCTCCGATTCGAGGATGTCGGCAAACAGCTGCCGGCTGACGAAATCATTGACGCTCTCGCAATGGGCGATCGCGTCACGCAGCAACGGCAGCGCTTCCAGTTCGAGCGCGAGATCGCAGGCCAGCACCTCGCGCGGGTTCTCGCCGATGCGCAGCTTGCCCAGTGCCTGGAAGTTCGGCAGTCCGTCGAGGAACAGGATGCGCTCGGACAATTTGTCGGCGTGCTTCATCTCGTCGATCGACTCGTGGTACTCGTGCTCGGCCAGTTCCTTCAACCCCCAGTTCTTCAGCATCTTGGCGTGCAGGAAGTACTGGTTGATCGCGGTCAGCTCGTTGTAGAGCGCCTTGTTGAGGAATTCGATGACCTTGGCTTCGCCTTTCATCGCCGTGCTCCCTTGCCTGCAATGGCGGCACTCTAGCGCCTTCGCCCGCGCCATGGCGGAACGCGAATCGAGTGCGATCGCAGGCGAGAATCAATGCGTTTCCGGAGCGGCGGCTGGTGCGATCACCGCGGCGGGTTCAGTCCGCCGGATTCCGGCCCGGCCAGGTTTAAGCCGCTTGCTGCAGCATGGGCACGGGCAGTTCGCGCACGCCCCGAGTGTCTTCAAGCAACGCCGCGGCGGTATCCAGGCAGCTGCCGCAATTGGCGCCCGCGCCGGTGCGCATGGTCAGCTCGGGCACGCTCCGGCAGCCGGCCTCGGCGGCCTGGCGGATATCGCGCTCGGTGACTCCGTTGCAGATGCAGACGTACATGCGGTGACGGCCGTAAGGCGGAAGACAGGCAGCCGGCGGGCTGCAGGGTCATTCGACTACGAATGAGAATGATTGTCAATCCGTGGCGCCGACGGGGGCGCCTGGAGACAAATCGCTCAACCGGGGACCGGATCGCCCGCCTTGCCGCCGGCGTGGCTGCCGCCGCATGCCGGCGCGGCCGGCCGGGGACGGGAGCGGTGCCGGTTGTTCCAGCCGGCCCGCGGGTCCGGCGCGGGCACCGGCACGGCCTGGGTGCCGGCCACGTGACGGGCAAAAGGCGCCAGATGGCGCAGCGCGCTGGCGTAGACGCCACGCTTGAACATCACCACGTGCTCGAGCGGATACCAGAAATCGACCCAGCGCCAATGGTCGAATTCCGGCTTGTCGCTCAGGTCCAGCCGCAGGTCGGATTCCTCCCCGGCCAGCCGCAACAGGAACCAGACCTGCTTCTGGCCGATGCAGACCAGCCGGTCGTTGCGGCGGATCGCGCGTTGCGGCAGGCGATAGCGCAGCCACCCCTTGGTCGCGCCGAGTACCTCGACGTGTTCGGGCAGCAGCCCGGTTTCCTCGCGCAGTTCGCGATACATCGCCTCGAGCGGCGTCTCGTCGGTGTTCATCCCGCCCTGCGGGAATTGCCAGCCATCGCGATGTACGCGGCGGGCCCAGAACAGTCGACCGTCCGGATGCATCAGGACGATGCCGACGTTGGGCCTGTAGCCGTCCGGATCGATCACGATGCGGACTCCTGACTTTAGACTTGCGTCACTGGCTCCGACTCTGCCACGCCCCCCGGCAGACGACAAGCGAGTCGGCCAGCGATTGACAGGCGAGCGCGGTGCAGGAACAATTCGCGGTTCTCCGCGTGGCTATGTAGCTCAGCCGGTTAGAGCACAGCACTCATAATGCTGGGGTCGGTGGTTCGAGTCCACCCATAGCCACCATCCCTGCGGAAATCCCCTCTCCGGCCCTTCGCCGCTCGCAGCCAGACGTTTCAACGCGTTTGCCGCGTCGACGGCGTTCCCGCCGCGCCCGAATCGGGACACTTGCCAATGGCCGCCATCGACATCTTCAAAGCGTTCACCCTGGAGGCCGCGCACCGGCTGCCGAACGTGCCGGAAGGGCACAAGTGCGCGCGCCTGCACGGGCATTCCTTCCGGATCGAGATCCATCTGAGCGGCGAGTTGGGCGAGCAGTCGGGCTGGGTGATGGACTTCGCCGAGATCAAAGCCGCATTCAAGCCGCTGTACGAGCAGTTGGATCACCATTACCTCAACGACATCGAGGGATTGGAGAATCCGACCAGCGAGCGGCTTGCGGTGTGGATCTGGGATCGGCTCAAGCCGGCGCTGCCACTGCTGAGCGAGGTTGTGGTGCACGAGACCTGCACGTCGGGGTGCCGCTACCGCGGTTGAGGCAGGCTTCTGTAGGAGTGGCCCATGGCCGCGATGCCGTTCGGGCAGCGGTCGTGAGATTGCAGTTCGCGCCCATGGGGCGCTCCTACAAAAAGCCGACGGCCCGACGACAACGGGCTTCCGGGGCAGGAGCGAAGCCGAGCAAGCTCGGCTCTACGAGGACCGGCATAGTCTCCCCTGTAGGAGCGGCCCATGGCCGCGATGCCGTTCGGGCAGGCCTCGTGAGGTTCCGCTCGCGCCCATGGGGCGCTCCTACAAAAAGGCGGGGGTTGGAGCCTCGTTCAGCTGCCAGACTGCCAGCGATGTTGCATCGCAACAAACGTCGGTTTATGCTGCACCGCACAAACCGACAACCCTGTCGGCGAACCGAGCAGGAGACCGCCATGTATCAGCAGTTCAACGAGCAGTTCACCGCCGCGACCCGCCAGTTCGCGGACACGGCCGCCCAGATCAACCGTCTGGCCCTCGACAATGCCTCGGCCGTGTTCGGCCTGCAGGTCGCGGCGCTGGAAGAGCGCGTCAACGCCAACTTCGCCTTCTGGGGCGAGGCCGCCGAGGCCCGCGACATCGACAGCCTGAAGACCCTGCTGCCCAAGGGCGCCCAGCTCGCGCGCGAAAACATCGAGCGCACCGTGAGCACCAGCCAGGAAGTGCTGGGCCGCAGCATCAAGGCCAACGAGGCGATCGCCCAGATTGCCAAGGCGCAGGCCGAGACCGCTGCGAAGGCGACTCGCGAGAACGTCGAGCAGGCCACCAAGGCCGCCACCGACAAGGCCGAGGCGACCTACGCCGACGTGGCGAAGACCGCGAAGAACAGCACCAAGTAAGTCTCTCTCTCCCGCTTCGGCAGGAACACGAAACCCGGCAGCGCAGGCTGCCGGGTTTTTTTGTTGCCTGCGCGCGGGTGAGTCTGGCGGCTTCGCTCCCCTCTTTGGAAAAAAGGGGCTGGGGGGATATTTGCTCCCGACTGGTCTCTGCAGCAATAGCGAAAAGCCGAAGAAGCAAATCCTCCCCGACCCTCCTTTTTCAAAGGAGGGGTTGTGTCAGCTCCGCTCGGCCTCCAGCCCGGCCTGCTCATTTGCCGCCTTCTGGTGGTTGCGACCGATCAGCAGGTACATCACCGGCACCACGAACAGGGTGAACACGGTGCCGATCGACATGCCGCCGACAATCACCAGGCCGATCTGGTTGCGTGCCTCGGCGCCGGCACCGGCCGCGACCGCCAGGGGCAGCGAGCCGAGCACCATCGCACCGGTGGTCATCAGGATCGGGCGCAGGCGCCGCGCGGCGGCCTCGATGACCGCATCGAGCTTGCTCTTGCCCTGCTCCTGCAACTGGTTGGAGAACTCCACGATCAGGATGCCGTGCTTGGCGATCAACCCGACCAGCGTGACCAGTCCGATCTGCGAGTAGATGTTCCAGCTGCCGCCAGTCAGCCACAGCAGCAGGAACGCACCGAACGCCGCCAGCGGCACCGCCAGCAGGATCACCAGCGGATCGACCCAGCTCTCGAACTGCGCGGCCAGCACCAGGAAGATGAAGATCAGCGCGAGCGCAAAGATCATCTTGAAATCGCTGGCTGATTCGCGGAACTCGCGGCTCTCCCCGGTCAGGTCGTACTGCGTATCCGGTGCGACCTCGGCCAGTGCGCTCTCCATCCAGTCCAGCGCCTCGCCCATCGAGTAGCCCGGCGCCAGGCCGGCGCTGATGGTCGCCGCCCGCAGCTTGTTGAAGTGGTTGAGCTCCTTGGCCGCGACGGTTTCCTCGACGTCGACCAGGTTGGACAGCTGCACCATCTGGCCGTCGCCGCCGCGCACGAAGATGTTGGACAGGTCGCCGGGCGTGCGGCGGTCGGCATCCTCGACCTGCACGATCACGTCGTACTGCTCCGAGCCGCGCTTGAAACGGGTGACGTTGCGACCGCCCAGCATCGTCTCCAGGGTTCGGCCGACCGTGGCGACGTCGCTGCCGACCGCGGCGACCTTGTCGCGGTTCAGCGATATCTTCAGTTGCGGCTTGTCGAGCTTGAGATCGCTGTCGGCATTAATCAGCTGCGGGTTCTCGGCGATCTTCGCCATCAGCTGCTGCACGGTGGCGCCCAGTTCCTCCCAGCTGCCCATACCTTGCACGACGAAGTTGACCGGCTGGCCGAATCCGTCCTGCCCTAGCGACGGCGGCAGGTTCGGGAACGCCATGATCCCGGGAATGCCCATGAACTGCGGGAGCAATCCAGCGTGCACCTGCGCCGTCGACACCTCACGCTGGTCCCAGTCCTTGAGCATCACGAACCCGATCGTGTTGGTCACCGACGGGAAGCCGACGATCTGGAAGTAGCGCTCGACCTGCGGCAGTTGCGCGAAATGCGCTTCCATCATTCGCGCGTAGCGGTCGGTGTACTCGACGGTCGAGCCTTCCGGGGCGACGCCGAAGCCGATGATGAAGCCCTGGTCCTCCTGCGGCGCCAGCTCGTCGGGCAGCTGCGTGAACAGCAGCAAGGCGCCGCCGAACACCACCGCGGCGACGCCCACCACCACCCAGCGCGCCCTGACCGCAAGCACGCTCGTCAGGCCGCGGCGGTAGTTGCGGTCCATCCAGCCGAGCACGCGCTCGCCGGCCGCGTAGAAGCGGCCGTGCTGCTTCTCGCGTCGCAGCAGCTTTGACGACAGCATCGGCGACAGCGTCAGCGCAACGAAGCCCGACACCAGCACCGCGCCGGCCAGGGTCAGCGCGAACTCGATGAACAGCTTGCCGGTGCGGCCGGTGGAGAACGCCAGCGGCACGTACACCGCGACCAGCGTGAGCGTCATCGCGACGATCGCGAAGCCAATCTCCTTGCTGCCCTTCAACGCCGCCTGGTACGGCGGCATGCCTTCCTCGATGTGTCGGTGGATGTTCTCCAGCATCACGATCGCATCGTCGACCACCAGCCCGATCGCGAGCACCATCGCCAGCAGGGTCAGCGTATTGATGGTGAAGCCGAAGGCGTACATCAGCCCGAACGCGCCGATCAGCGAGATCGGGATGGTGACCAGCGGGATCAGGGTGGCGCGCCAGCTGCGCAGGAACAGGAAGATCACCAGAATCACCAGCAGCACCGCCTCGGCGACGGTCTTGTAGACCTCGTGGATCGAGTTCTCGATGAAGATCGTGCTGTCGAACGCCACCTGGATGTTCATCCCGTCCGGCAGCGTCTGCTGGATCCGCGGCAGCATCTGCTCGAGCGCCTCGGAGATGTCCAGCGGGTTGGCGACGGCCTGCTTGACCACCGCCAGCGGCACCGCGTTGACACCGTTGAAGCGCGCGCGGAAACGCTCCTCCTGCGAGCCCAGTTCGATCCGCGCGACGTCCCTGAGCCGCACCAGGTAGCCACTGCCGCCGGCCTCGCCGCGACTGTTGCCGACAATGACCTGGCCGAACTGCTCGGGCGTGCGCAGGTCGGTTTCCGAAAGCACGGTGAACTCGCGGTCGCTGCCCTCCACGCGCCCGGCGGGGATCTCCACGTTCTGCGCGCGCAGCGCGGCCTCGACGTCGGCCGGGGTCAACCCGAAACCGGCCAGTCGCTGCGGCTGCAGCCACACCCGCATCGCGTAGGTGCTGGAGAACACCTGCGCCTGCGCGACGCCGGGGATGGTCTGGATGCGGTCCTTGACCAGGCGTTCGGCGATATCGGCGATCTCGACCCGCGAATGGCGGTCCGAGGAGAACGCCAGGTAGATGATCGGCTGCGCGTCGGCCTCCTGCTTCTGGATGATCGGCGGGTCGACCTCGTCTGGCAGGAACTGCTGCGCCTGGGCGACGCGGTCGCGCACGTCGCTGGCCGCGCCATCGGGGTCGCGGTCGAGGCGGAAGCGCACGGTGACCTGGCTGGACTGCTCGCGGCTGACCGACTGCATGAACTCGATGCCTTCGACCCCCGACAGCGAATCCTCGATCGGCTGGGTGACCTGCGACTCGATCACCTGCGCGCTGGCGCCGGGATACACGGTGTTGACCGTGATCACCGGGGTGTCGACGTTGGGGATCTGGCGCACCGCCAGACGGTCGTAGGCAATGATGCCGATCAGCAACACGACCAGGTTGATGACCGTGGCGAAGACCGGACGGCGGATGGAGATGTCGGACAGGACCATGGGGGCCTCGTTCTGTGCTTGTTCGCTTCTCCCCTCGCCTTGAAACGCTTGGGGAGAAGGTGCCCGAAGGGCGGATGAGGGTGCGGCGGAGCGGTGCTAGTGAAGCGCTGGACCTGGATCGTCAGCCTTTTAATGGCGCCGATGGTTCAGCAGTCATCGTTTCGCCGCACCCTCACCCCCCAACCCTCTCCCGGCGGGAGAGGGGCTTTATTGTGTGTCGGCTACGGGTTCGGCCGCATCCTCTGGCGCCGCCGGTGCGGGCGCCGCGTCATCGGCCGGCGCCCCGGGTCCTGCGGCCGCAGCCTCACCCGGCTGCGGCAACACCATCACCGGCATGCCCTCGTGCATCATCGGCTTGCCCTGCCCGGCGGTAATCACGACATCGCCGGGACTGAGTCCCTCGACCACCTCGATCGCGCCGGGCACGCGCACGCCGGTTTCGACCGGCGCCTTGTGCGCCTTGCCATTGACCACGGTATAGACGAAGCGGCTCTCGCCCTCCTGCATCAGGGCCTGTTCCGGCACCATCAGCGCCTCGGGCGAACCACGCCCGGTGTCGACCTGCAGCCGCGCGAACTGGCCCGGGCGCAGCTTGGAATCCGGGTTGGGCACCTGCGCCCGCAACTGTGCGCTGCGGCTGTTGAGGTCGATCACCGGAGCGATCGCGACGATCTCGCCGGTGAAGCTCTGCCCCGGAAACGCATCGATGCTGATCTGCACCGGCTGGCCCTGGCGCATGCGCGGCAGCGCGCCCTCGGGCACGCTGAAGTCGACCTCGATCGGGTCCAGCCGCACCAGCGTGACCAGGTCCTGACCGACATTGACGAACTCGCCCACGCTGACCTCACGCAGGCCGATCTGCCCGGAGAATGGCGCGCGCAGCGTCATTTTCGACAATGCGGTGCGGGCCGACGCCACGCGCGCCTGGTCGACGCTCAGAACGGCGCGGGTGGTGTCGTAGTCCGAGCGCGCGATCAACTGCTGCTCGGCCAAACGTTCGGCGCGTTCGTTGGCGCTGCGGCTGTTGGCGAGGTTGGCGCTGGCCTCGTTGAGGCTGGCCTGGGCCTGGCTCGCATCGAGGCTGAACAGCGGTTGCCCGGCTTCGACCCGGCCGCCTTCGGTGAAGTGTATCCGGTCGATGCGGCCGGCGACCTCTGGCCGCACCACCACCGACTCGTCGGCGCGCAGGCTGCCGACCGTCTGCAGGCCTGCCGACAACGGCTGCGGCTGCACGGTGACCGCTTCCACCGGCAACTGCATGTCCCCTGGCGGGCCGCCGGCTGCGCCAGCACCGCCCGCATCCTCGCCGCCACAGGCGCCAAGACCCAGGATGCTGGCGATCAATAAGGCGGTGAGCGGGCCTCTGGAGAACGGCACTCGGGTGGACAGCAGGTTGCGGCGCATGGGGAGCCTCGGCAGGTGTTCGATTTCTTGTACCGACGAGTTTACTCTTGTCCGGCGCGATCCGCTCCCGTGCCGTGAGTCATGGGCAGCAGCGGCCGGAAGGCCGGCCCGGCAGGTCAGCTCGGCAGATCAGCCTGGCAGAGCCGCCGGCAGCACCAGTCCACCCGCCAGCGCGGCCGGGTCGGGTCGCTCGCGGAACGGCAAGCGGCCCCAGCAGGGGATTGGCAGTCGTTCCGCTACCAACGCGAAAGTGTCGCCGGACCGGGCCATGCCCGGGTCGATGTCATTGCCGATCCAGCCGATCAGCTGCGCGCCGTCAGCGCAGATGGCCTGTGCGGTCAGCCGCGCGTGGTTGATGCAGCCCAGCCGCAGGCCCACCACCAGCACCACCGGAAGCGACAGCGCGCGGACCAGGTCGGCCTGGTCCAGCGTCGCCGACAGCGGCGCCGCCCAGCCACCGACGCCCTCGACCACCACGCAGTCGGCCTGTGCGGCAAGCCGTGCATGTGCCTGCACGATCGGCTCGAGCCGGATCTCGACGCCGGCCTCGGCCGCGGCCAGTTCCGGCGCCAGCGGCGCGGGCAATGCATACGGGTTGATATCCCCGTAGGCCGGGCGCGGATCACTCGCCGCCTGCAGCAGCAGCGCGTCCTCGTTGCGCCAGCCTTCGGCGGTGCGCTCGCAACCGCTGGCCAGCGGCTTCATGCCGACCGCGCGCAGGCCGCGCGCGCGCAAGGCGTGCAGCAGTGCCGCGCTGGCCACGGACTTGCCGATGCCGGTGTCGGTGCCGGTGACGAATACGTTCTTGATGTCCATCGCCCCATCGTAAACGCCGCGCGACCCGCTGCTACACTCGGGCCATGTTCGCCGCCAATACCCTCACCGGCAGCAAGCCGGAGCAGTACGCGCAGTTGCTGGCGCAGGCACGGGCGCTGCTGCACGGCGAGCCCGACCGCATCGCCAATGCCGCCAACCTGTCGGCGCTGGTCTACCACGCGCTGCCGGAGCTGAACTGGGTCGGCTTCTATTTCTTCGACGGGCGCGAGCTCGTGGTCGGTCCCTTCCAGGGCTTGCCGGCATGCGTGCGTATCCCGCTCGACAAGGGCGTGTGCGGCGCCGCTGCAAGCACGCGGCGGACCCAGCGCATCGACGACGTCCAAGCCTTTCCCGGCCACATCGCCTGCGATGCGGCCTCGCAGTCCGAAGTGGTGGTGCCGCTGGTGCGCGACGGCGCCGACGGCCCCGACCTCATCGGTGTATTCGACATCGACAGCCCGCGCACGCATCGCTTCGACGACGAGGACCAGCGCGGCCTGGAAGCAATCGCGCAAGCCTATATGGAGTCCATGACATGAGCGACACTACTGCCAAGCTGCGCAATATCGGCCCCAAATCGGCCGCGTGGCTGCGCCAGGTCGGCTTGCGCACGCACCCGGAATTGGCCGAGATCGGTGCGGTCGAGGCGTTCATGCGGGTCAAGCGGGCGGGCTTCAAACCGACCTTGAACCTGCTCTATGCCATCGAGGGCGCGCTGCTGGACTGCCATTGGCAGGAAATCCAGGACTCGCGCCGCCAGCAACTGGTCAGCGAAGCCGAAGCCGCCATTGCCCAGTTGCCGCCACCGCGCCACAAGCCGGCCGCCTCGCCGGTGACCACCACCGTGCTGACCGAAGACACCGTGGCAGCGCGTCCGGACCCGGACGCGCCCTACCGCAGCGGGCGCTATTGAGCTGATTTCACGATCGTCGTGATCCCGCAGCAGCGGCTTCAGCCGCGATTCCCAACCGGTGCGCCGAAGCATCGTCCGATCGCGACGATGGCTGGCGCTGTTGTAGGAGCGCCCCATGGGCGCGATGCACGTCGCGGCCGTAGTCCCGGTCGCGACTCACGTCGCTCCTACAAAAGTCCGGAGCAAGAGCTCGCGGCTGAAGCCGCTCCTACAAACGTCCGGAACAAGAAGCCACCGCGCGCGGCGAACTTTTCGGCTAGACTGCGCGCGCTCCAAGGTGACCCGGCGGCTGTCTGCCAACGGGTTGAAACGGGAAGCCGGTGACCGCCGCGACCACGCGGCACATTCCGGCACTGCCCCCGCAACGGTAAGCGAGTCAAGGCCGCGGCATCCGCCACTGCGCAGCAGCGTGGGAAGGCGCCTCGGCCGGAAGCAGGATCACCGCTTCCACTTGCAAGTCCGGAGACCGGCCTTGCAGCGGGGTGTCTGGGCAAACGCCGACACACCCACCACTGGTTGCGATGCGGCGGGCATTGCGGCGGCGACGCCGGTGCTGTCCGCCCGATCTCGCGGCCTCTCTCCCTCTGCATCCGACTTTCCCTCGCTACCGGCACGGGATTCCGTGCGATGGAGAACCACCGATGCAGTTCCGCCTTCTCAAGCTGACCGCCGCCTGCGCGCTCGCCCTGCCCGCTTTCGCCCACGCGCAGACGCATGACGACGCGCTCGATCTCGACGAGGTCGTCGTCACCGCCACCCGCACCGCGATCAGCGCCGATGAAGCACTCGCGCCGGTGCAGGTGATCGACCGCGACGCCATCGTGCGCAGCCAGGCGCGCTCGCTGCCCGAGCTGCTGCGCGGCCGCGCCGGCATTTCGATCTCCAACCAGGGCGGGCCCGGCAAGCTCACCACGTTGTTCATGCGCGGCAGCGAGTCCGACCATGTCCTGGTGCTGGTCGACGGCGTGCGGATGGGCTCGTCGACCTCTGGCCTGGTGTCGTTCCAGAACCTGCCGCTGGCGCTGATCGACCGGGTCGAGATCGTGCGCGGCCCGCGCTCCAGCCTGTACGGCGCCGACGCGATCGGCGGGGTGATCCAGATCTTCACCCGGCGCGACCGCGACGGCATCAACCCGCGTGCCAGCGTCACCGTGGGCAGCCACGACCACCGCGAGGCCAGCGCCGGCCTCGGTGGCGGCAACGGGCAGGCGTGGTTCGGCATCGACGCGGCCTACCAGCGCACCGACGGCATCGACGCCTGCGACGTAGCCACGCCGACGCCGTTCTCCGGCGGTTGCTTCATCGCCGAGCCGGAACCCGATCGCGACGGCTACCGCAACCGGTCGCTGTCGCTGCGCGGCGGCATCGAGGCCGGCGACACCCTGGCCTTGGACCTGCATGCGCTGCGCGCCGAGGGCGAAACCCGGTTCGACGGCGACTTCACCAACGGCTCCGAGACCGTGCAGCAGGTGATCGGCGGCAGCAGCACCTGGACGCCGTCGGACCGGATCAGGCTGCAGCTGGCCGCCGGCCGCAATGTCGATGCCTCCGACAACTTCAAGAACCAGGCGTTCCTGGGCTACTTCGACACCGACCGCGACAGCGCCACCCTGCAGGGCGACTTCGGACTGGCCCGCGACCAGCTGTTGACGCTCGGGCTGGACTGGCTGCGCGACCGGGTCGACAGCAGCACCACCTACGCCGAAACCGAGCGCAGCAACCGCGCCGCGTTCGCGCAATACCAAGGTATGTTTGCCATGCAGTCGTTGCAGTTCGCGCTGCGAGTTGATGACAACGACCAGTTCGGCGACGCCACCACCGGCAGTGCTGCCTGGGGCATCGAGCTCACCGACGCCTGGCGCGTGAGTGCCGGCTACGGCACCGCGTTCAAGGCGCCGACCTTCAACGAGCTGTACTTCCCGTTCTTCGGCAACCCCGCGCTGCGCCCGGAGGAATCGCGCACCTGGGAGGCCGGCCTGGCCTGGCGCGGCGAGCGCGCGAGCTGGCGGCTGGACGGGTTCGATACCGAGGTCGATGACCTGATCGCCTATGACGCGAGTCTGTTCCTGCCCAACAACATCGAACGCGCGCGCCTGCGCGGCGCCGAACTGGGGCTGGATGCCGAACTCGCGCAGTGGGCGATCGCGGCCAGCGTCAGCGTGCTCGACACCGAGAATCTCATCGGCTTCAACGCAGGCAATGAACTGCCGCGGCGCGCGCGCCAGAGCGCCCGGATCGACCTGGACCGGGCGTTCGACACCTTGCGCGTCGGGCTGACCGGCGTCGCGGAAGGCTCGCGCTTCGATGATGTCGCCAACACCCGCAGGCTCGCCGGCTACGCGACGCTCGATCTGCGTGCCGAGTACGTCCTCGCGCCCGCATGGACCCTGCAGGCGCGGCTGGCCAACGTGTTCGACCGCGACTACGAGACCTCATCGTTCTACAACCAGCCCGGGCGCGAGTGGTTCCTGACCTTGCGCTACGCGCCGGCGGACTGACGCACGCACCGCCTCGACGTAGGAGCGGCCCATGGCCGCGATGAGTGCGATGTGGTGTTGCCCCGCAAATCCGAGGGTAGAGCGGAGCTTGCTCCGCTGCACCGCCACGGCCACAACGAACCTTCCGGGCAAACACGAAAGCCGAGCAAGCTCGGCTCTACGGCACCGTGCAGCATCGTCCCCTGTAGGAGCGGCCCATAGCCGCGATGCTTTTCGTGCCGACGCGGTAGACCGCGATCGCGCCCATGGGGCGCTCCTACGAAACTGCGGGGGGTAGAGCGGAGCTTGCTCCGCTGCACCCGCGCAGCGTCGTCGCACCTGTAGGAGCGGCCCATGGCCGCGATGCTTTTCGGGCCGACGCGGTGAAACCCGATCGCGCCCATGGGGCGCTCCTACAAGAACCGGGGGGTATGGCGGAGCTTGCTCCGCTGCGCTGGCGGCTCGACGCCCCAGCCCCACCGGACGCGATCAACCTGTGCTCACGCGCTCCTGCGTATGGTCCCTGATCCACCGGACCAGGAGCGCGGAGCGAGAACTTCCGATGAGTCCTTCGCCCGAATATCCGGAGCCCCACCTCGCCCCGCCGTCCATCCCATCGGCCATCGTTGTGATGGGCGTGTCCGGCTCAGGCAAGACCACCATCGCCCGCGCCCTGGCCGAGCGGCTGGGGCACGATTTCATGGATGCCGACGACCTGCACCCGCCCGCCAACCGCGCCAGGCTCGCCGCCGGGACCGCCCTGACCGATGCTGATCGGGCACCTTGGCTGGACTCCGTGGCACGCGCCATCTCGTCCCGGGTCGCGGGCGGCGGCCGGATCGTCGTTGCCTGCTCGGCGCTAAAGCGCGTCTACCGCGACCGCCTGCGCAGGGCTGCGGAGCACATGGTGTTCGTGCACCTGGATCTCGACCGCGACACGCTGATGCAACGCATACACCGACGCCGCGGGCACTTCATGCCGCAATCGCTGCTGGACGACCAGTTGGCAACGTTGCAGCCACCGGCCGCGGACGAAAGGGCGGTCATCGTGCGACCGCTCGGGCCGGTGGCGGACACCGTGGAACAGGTGATCTCCAACCTGCGCCGGATTGCGTAGGAGCAGCCGATCAAGCTCGGCTCTACAGGTGCTCCGGGTCGAGCATGGGCAACGTCACCACGAACTGGCTGCCTTGGCCGCTGCCGGCGCTGCGGGCGGTCACGGTGCCGCCATGGGCGTCGATCAATTGCTTCACCACCGTCAGCCCGATCCCGAGGCCGCCGCCGTGGAAGCCGGTGGCGTGCGGCTCCTGCACGAACGGCTCGAAGACGTTGCCCAGGGCGTCGGCGCTGATCCCGATGCCGTTGTCGGACACGGTGATCACGACGGACTCGCCCTCCACCGCGACCGAAAGCCCGAGTTCGCCGCCCTTGGGCGTGTACTTGCAGGCGTTGTCGAGCAGGTTGCACAGGACCTGCGCCAGCCGGACCGGGTCGCCGTGCACCTCCAGCGCGCGAGCCGGGCGATGCAGGTCCAGATGCTGCCCGCGCGCCTTGATCGCCGGCCGGCTGGCGTCGATGGCCTGATCGATGATCCGGGCCAAGTCGACCGTCTCGCGCTCGAGCCGCAGCTTGCCGGTGCTGGCGCGCGAGACATCGAGCAGGTCGCCGACCAGGCGTGACATGTGCGTCACCTGGCGTTCGATGATCTCCCGCAATCGCGGCAACGTGTCGTCATCCGAGCCGACCATGCCCAGCATCGACGCGGCGCTGCTGATCGGTGCCAGCGGGTTGCGCAGCTCGTGCGCGAGCACTGCCAGAAACTCCGTCTGGCGCCGCTGCGCCTGCTCGGCCGCGGCCTGCAGGTCCTGGGCACCGAGCGCGGCCAGCACCAGCTGGGCGTTGGCCTCCTGCTGCTGCGTGTGCTGGTTTTCATGCGCGGCCTCTGCGCGTTCGTGGTCGCCCACCAATTGGGTGTGCGCCGCTTTGTCCTCGGAATGCTGGCGTTCGTGCGCGGCAAGCGCGCCAGCATGATTGTCGGCCCGCTGCGTGTTCGCTTCCTTGTTCTCGGAGTGCTGGCGCTCGTGCGCGGCGATCGCGCCGGCATGATCGTCCGCCCGTTGCGTGTTCGCCTCTCTGTTCGCGGAGTGCCGGCGTTCGTGCGTGGCCATCGCCAACGCGTGATCATCGGCCAGTTGCGTGTTCGCCTCGGTCGTGTCGGAGTGCCGGCGCGCGGTCGTGGCCGGCACCTGATCGTGGTCGCGCTGGGCCTGCGCCTCGCGCACGTGCCGTTGCAACCCGGCCAGTTGCGCCCGCGCCTTCACGATCTCGTGCTGTAGTCCGGCCAGCTCGCGCGCGGCCTCGTCGGCTGCGTGGTCGTTGCGGCCAGTGGTCGGGCTCATGACGAGCTGCCGGCCTGGCCGGAGTCCTCGGGATCCGACTTGGCCCCCGTGACCGACCGGTCCGGCTTGTCCGGTTTTCTGGTCGGTCTGCCGCCGAGCAGCCCCTCCTGGTCGGGCAGCGACTCGCCCACCTGGATGCCGTCTTCATCGATGCTGTACAGCCGCAACTCGCTGGAGTGGTTGCTCGCGCGCACCTTGGCCACCGCCATCACGCGCAGCAGCCGGCTCTCGACCTCGATGTAGCGCTGCACGATGATCGCGTCGGTCAGCGACGCGGTGCCGAACGGATTGAAGCGCAGCTCGTTGTAACGGTCCTCAAGCTCGGCGGTCATCAGCACGGTGACGCCCGCGCCTGCCAGCGCGGTGACCAGGCGCAGCTGCGATTCGCGGAAGTCGCTCTGGAAGGTCGGGGCGACCAGCAGCTCGAAACCGGTGAGTGAATCGATGACCACGCGGGTCGCCTTGATTCGGTGGACCTCGTCGGTGATGCGGTGCACGATCTCGTCGATCGAGGTGTCGGGCGCGCGGGTGGTGATGAGGCCGACCTGGCCGCTTTCGATCAATTCAGCGACCACGCGTTGCCGCGAGCGGTTGGGATGCTGCTCGAACGCGACCATCACGCCGGTTTCGCCGCGCGCCGCGCCTGCTGCCAGGAAAGCACCGGCCAGAATGCTCTTGCCCGATCCCGAAGGACCCGCCACCAGCAGCGAAAAGCCTTGGGGCAGGCCGCCGCCGAACATCTTGTCCAGCTCCGGTATGCCCATCGACAGACGCGTCTCGGGCGCGTGCTGGCTCGCCCCTGCGCACTCCGGATCCACGATGTACGCCGGCGCGAACACCCTGATCCCGGCCGGGCTGATACGGAAGCTGTGCAGCCCCGGCAGCGTCGCTTGGCCGCGCATCTTCATGACCTCGATCTTGCGGACCATCGAGTTGCGCTGCACGCTCTGGCGCAGGCAGATCATGCCGTCGGCCACGGTGAACACCGGATTGGCGTCGGTCTCGTTGGAATATTCGCCGATCAGGAACGAGGTGGCCTGCCAGCTGGTCATCAGCAGGCCCAGGTGCTGCACGAACTGCTGCAGGTCGTGCTCTTGGGCGTTCTGGACCATGCCCGCCCGCGCCATCGAGCGGAACGAGTCCACGAACACCACCGCCGGCGCGTGCGCTTCGACCTCGGAGACGATGCGGCGCAGCAGTCGGTCGAAATTGCCGGTCGCGGCATCGTCGCTCAGGTTGACGAAATGCACGTGGCGGTTGATCGCCTCGTTGTCAAAAAAATCGAACTGCTGCTGGTAGCGCAGCATCTTCATCGGTGGCTCGCCGAGTACTGTCAGGTAGAGCGCCGGGCGCTCCGCGGAGGCCAGCGTAAACATCATCTGGTGGGCCAGCGTGGTCTTGCCGCAGCCGGGCGCCCCGGCGATCACGTTGAACGAGAACTCGGGCAGGCCGCCGCCGAGCACTTCGTCCAGGCCCGGCACCCCGGTGGCCAGGCGGTTGATTGTCACTCGGGTCGTCATCGAATGGTGTCCTCTGCGGATGCACCGCTTGGCGAGTTGATCCACACCGAATGCAGCAGGCGGTCGGTGAGCGCGGGACCGAGCAGGCCGGCCAGCAAGTCGTGAAAGGTCTGCAGCAGCGCGCCGCCTGCGGCCGCGGCGGCGGCGCTGCTTTGCTGCACCAGCGCGGACTTCAGCGCCTCGAAATCCAGCGCGTCGGGACGGCCTTCATGGATGCCCGCCAACCATGGGTGGGCCAATCCGGCAAGATGCAGGCTGCGCCTGTAGAGCGAATCGACGCCGCGCTGGCCGAGGATCGGACGCAGAGCGGCCTCGATCTGCTGCCAGATCGAGACGATCGCGTCGGCGATCTGCTCGGCATCCGCGCCGTTCTCGGCCCGATGGGTCAGGTTCGCGGCGATGCGTTGGTGTTCCTGCTTTTCCACAGGTGTGGCGGGGCCGTCGCGGTTGAATTCTTGATGCTTGATCATACGCCGGCTGCCTTCGCTCGCTCATCACGTCAGGGGTACGCCACCCCGGCCGCACGCGCGTGGCGGGCTGCCGGCGCGGCGATGGCACGCAGCCAGCCGACCCAGGGATTTTGTAGGAGCGCCCCATGCTTATGAGGAGCATGGGGCTTATGAGGAGCATGGGGCTTTTGGGGAGCATGGGGCTTATGAGGAGCATGGGGCTTATGAGGAGCATGGGGCTTTTGGGGAGCATGGGGCTTATGAGGAGCATGGGGCTCATGAGGAGCATGGGCGCGATGCAAATCGGACAACCGCGCCTGTCCGATTCCGGTTCGCGCCCATGGGGCGCTGCTACAAAAGCTGGGGGCGCTCCTACAAAAGCATGAAGCGCTCCTACAAAAAGCCCTATTCCACCGTCACCGACTTGGCCAGGTTGCGCGGCTTGTCGACGTCGGTGCCGCGTGCGAGCGCGACGTGGTAGGCCAGCAACTGCACCGGGATGGTGTGCACGATCGGCGACAGCACGCCGACGTGACGTGGGGTGCGGATCACGCTGACCTGCTCGGAATCGCCGAAATGGCTGTCGAGATCGGCGAACACGAACATCTCGCCGCCGCGCGCGCGCACCTCCTGGATGTTGGATTTGACCTTTTCCAGCAGGCTGTCCCGCGGCGCGATCACCACCACCGGCATGTCGGCATCGACCAGCGCCAGTGGGCCGTGCTTGAGCTCGCCGGCCGGATACGCCTCGGCGTGGATGTAGGAGATCTCCTTAAGCTTCAGGGCACCTTCCAAAGCAATGGGATAGTGCACGCCGCGGCCGAGGAACAGCGCGTGCTGCTTCGGTGCGAAACGCTCGGCCCAGGCGGTGATCTGCGGCTCCAGGTTCAGCGCGTGCTGCACGCTGCCGGGCAGCTGGCGCAGCGCATCGAGGAACTCGCCTTCCTGTTCCGGTGACAGGCGCCCGCGCAGCTTGGCCAGGGTCGCGGTCAGGGTGAACAGCGCGACCAGCTGGGTGGTGAAGGCCTTGGTCGAAGCCACGCCGATCTCGGCGCCGGCGCGGGTGTAGTAGACCAGCCGGCTGGCGCGCGGGATCGCGCTCTCGGGCACGTTGCAGATCGACAGGGTCTTGTCGTGTCCCAGCGACTTGGCGTACTTGAGCGCCTCCATCGTGTCGAGGGTTTCGCCCGATTGCGAGATGGTCACGACCAGCTGCTTCGGGTTGGCCACGGCGCTGCGGTAACGGTATTCGCTGGCGACCTCGACCGAACACGGGATGCCGACGATCGCCTCGATCCAGTAGCGCGCAGTCAGGCCGGCAAAGTAGCTGGTGCCGCAGGCGAGGATCTGCACCGCCTCGACATCGGCCAGCACCGGCTCGGCACCGGCGCCGAACAACGAGGCCGAAAACCCTTTGTTGTCGATCACCGCCTCGATGGTGTCGGCGATCGCGCGCGGCTGCTCGTGGATCTCCTTCTGCATGAAATGGCGGTAGGGGCCGAGTTCCAGCGAGGCCAGCGAGACATCCGATACGTGCACCTCGCGTTCGACCACGGCGCCGTGCTCGTCAAACACCCGCACCGCATCGCGCGTGACCTCGGCGGTATCGCCCTCCTCCAGGAAGATCACCCGCCGCGTGGCCTGGACGATCGCCGAAACGTCGCTGGCAATGAAATTCTCGCCCTCGCCCAGGCCGACCAGCAGCGGGCAGCCCATGCGCGCGGCGATCAGGCGCTCCGGCTCGTGCCGGCTCACCACCGCCAGTGCATAGGCGCCGGTGAGCTCGCCGACCGCCCGCTGCACCGCAGCCAGCAGATCGTCGCCCTGCTTCAGGAACGAGTGGATCAGGTGGGCGATGACCTCGGTGTCGGTCTGCGATTCGAACTCGTACCCGAGCGCACGCAGCTTCTCGCGCTGCTCCTCGTGGTTCTCGATGATGCCGTTGTGCACCAGCGCCACGCCGTGGCTGATGTGCGGATGTGCGTTGGCCTCGGTCACCCCGCCGTGCGTGGCCCAGCGGGTGTGGCCGATGCCGGTGCCGGCCGTGAATGCCTCGCTTGCGGCCGCCGCTTCCATCTCGGCGACCCGGCCGGTGCGGCGCACGCGGCGGATCTCTTCGCAGCCTGCCTCACCGGCGACCACGGCAATGCCGGCGGAGTCGTAGCCGCGGTACTCCAGCCGCTTCAGTCCCTCGATCAGGAGCTGGACCACATCGCGATCCGCGATTGCACCGACGATTCCACACATGGATGGGCGACTCCTCTGATGACGGCGCAGTTTAGCGGTGCCGCGCGCCGCGGACACTGTCCGGCGGACACTGCGCACCTGCCCGCGGACACCTGTAGACAACGGGAAACACACGTGGAATCAGCCTTCTGGAGGTTGGCACGCTTCATGCTTAATACACCCCGTGCACCCCGTACACCCCGTCCCCAGCACGCACAGAGGCCAGCCCGACCCATGAGCATCCGCGACACCTCCGCCCAGGACCACGCCGTCGTCAGCACCCCGGCGCACGTCCAGCGCCGCCGCCGATGGCTGACCGGCGCCGCCGTGGCGATCGGCGTGCTGCTGCTCGGCGGCTGGCTGGTATCGGCCTGGAGCGGCGGCAGCCGCTCCTTCGACGCCTCGCGCGTGCGCATCGCCGAGGTCACCCGCGGCGACCTGGTCCGTGACATCTCCGCCGACGGCCGGGTGATTGCGGCCAACAGCCCGACCCTGTACGCGATCGCCGGCGGCACCGTGACCCTGCATGTGGTCGCCGGCGACGTGGTCAAGGCCGACCAGCCCTTAGCCGAGATCGACAGCCCGGAACTACGCAGCCGACTGGCGCAGGAGCAGGCCACCCTGGCCAGCGTGGAGGCCGAGGCCGGGCGCGCCGGGCTGGACGCGCAGATCGCGCGTTCGGCCGCGCGCCGCGCGCTCGACCAGGCCGAAATCGAGGAGCAGGCCGCGCGGCGTGACCTGGAGCGCAACCAGCGCGCGTTCGAAGGCGGTGCCGTCGCGCAGATCGACGTGGCGCGCTCGCAGGACAACCTCAAGAAGGCCGAGCTCGGCGTCGCCCATGCGCGGCGCGAGTATGACCTGCAGGGCCAGGGTGCGGGGCTGGACACGCAGAACAAGAAGCTGCTCGCCGACCGCCAGCGTGCGGTGGTCAGCGAACTGCAGCGCCAGGTCGATGCGCTGACGCTGCGCGCGCCATTCGATGGCCAGGTGGGCCAGGTGCAGGTCGCGCATCGCCAGAACGTCGCGGTCAATGCGCCGGTGCTGAGCGTGGTCGACCTGACCCGGTTCGAGGTGGAGATCCGCGTGCCGGAAAGCTTCGCGCGTGACCTGGCGATCGGCATGCCGGCGCAGCTGACCAGCGGCGCAGGCCGGCCATACCCGGGCGAGGTCTCGGCGGTATCACCGGAGGTGGTCAACGGCGAGGTCGTCAGCCGCCTGCGCTTCACCGAGGAGCAACCGCCCGGACTGCGCCAGAACCAGCGCCTGCGGGCGCGGATCATGCTCGATACCCGCGATGACGTGCTGATGGTCGAGCGCGGGCCGTTCCTGGAACAGAGCGGCGGCCGCCACGCCTATGTCATGGACGGCGACGTCGCGGTGCGCCAGCCGATCAGCACCGGCGTCAGCAGCCTGTCCTCGGTGGAGATCCTCGATGGTTTACAGCCGGGCGACCGCATCGTGGTCTCCGGCGCCGATCAGTTCGGCGATGCCGAACGCATTCGCATCACTGGAGATTGACCATGAATACCCAGACCGTGCTTCCTTCCGACCCGCAATCGACCGCTCCGGTATCCGATGCGGCGTCCCTGCGGCTGCTGGAGCCCCCGGCCCTCGCTGTCGCCGCCCACGACGACAGCGCCAACGATCACCAGTACGAGCGGCGGCTCAAGCCCCGCCCGTGGCGCCGCTTCGCCCGGTCCGACCCCGGGGCCGCGCTGTTCCGGGTGCACGGCTGAACCGGCCGCACCACCACCACCTCTTCACTCCCACCCGTCATCCCAGCGCTGCTCGGGATGGCGGATAGAACCTCCTCCGCTCACAGGAACCATTCCCATGCTCGACATGCAACAGGTCACCAAGGTCTACCGCACCGAACTGGTCGAAACCCATGCACTGCGCTCGCTCGACCTGCATGTGCGCGAGGGCGAGTTCGTCGCCGTCACCGGTCCGTCGGGTTCGGGCAAGACCACCTTCCTCAACATCGCCGGGCTGCTGGAGAGCTTCACCGGTGGCACCTACAAGCTCGATGGCGAGGACGTGAGCGGCCTGTCGGACGACGCACGCTCAAAGCTGCGCAACCGCAAGATCGGCTTCATCTTCCAGAGCTTCAACCTGATCCCGGACCTCAACCTGTTCGACAACGTCGACGTGCCGCTGCGCTACCGCGGCATGAGTGCGTCCGAGCGCAAGCAGCGCATCGAGGAATCGCTGGCCAAGGTAGGGCTGGGCTCGCGCATGAAGCACTACCCGGCCGAACTGTCGGGCGGCCAGCAACAACGCGCCGCGATCGCGCGTGCACTGGCCGGCAGCCCGCGCCTGCTGCTGGCCGACGAACCCACCGGCAACCTCGACTCGCAGATGGCCCGCGGCGTGCTGGAGATGCTCGAGGAGATCAACGCCGCCGGCACCACCATCGTCATGGTGACCCACGACCCGGAACTGGCCGCGCGCGCGCGGCGCAACGTGCACATCGTCGACGGCATGGCGACCGACCTCGCGGCCGAGCCGAGCCTGGTGCGCAAACCGGCCGAAACCTCCGCCTGATCCTGTCCGACTGGACTCCCTGTCGGTCGTAGGAACGGCTTCGGCCGCGATCGGAAATCGTTCGCTCGCGCCGACTCCTGTTCGCGGCTGAAGCCGCTCCTACAAAGACCCCGATCATCGAAGGAACGCAGCATGTTCGCCTACTACTTCGACCTCGCCCTGCGCAGCTTCAGGCGCAACAAGGTACTGACCGCGCTGATGGTGCTCGCGATCGCGCTCGGCATCGGCGCCTGCATCACGACGCTGACGGTGTTTTACATCCTTTCGGGCGATCCATTGCCTGGCCGAAGCCACACGCTGTTCTATCCGCAGTTGGACGCCAGCAGCATGGACGGGTACGTCCCGGAGCAATATCCGGAAGACCAGATGACCCGCTACGACGCCGAAGCCCTGCTGCGCCACGCACGAGGTGACCGCCAGGCGATAACCAAGCGGGGCAGCGTAGTGGTCAAGTCGCAGCCGGGCGCACTCGATTCGTCTTCCGTGGATTCCCGCTACGCTTCCAGCGATTTCTTTCCGATGTTCGCTGTGCCGTTCCTTTTCGGCAACGGATGGGGCAAGGCCGAAGACGATGCGCGCGCCCGAATTGCGGTCATCGCCAAACCGCTCAATGACAAGCTGTTCGGCGGCGAAAACAGCGTCGGACGATCGCTGTGGCTGGACCAAACGGAGTTTCAGGTCGTCGGAGTACTCAACGACTGGCGCCCGACTCCGAAGTTCTACGACATGTACGGCAACCGCTATGCCGAAATCGAACAGGTATACGTGCCGTTCTCGACCTCGCGCGACCTCGACATGGACGTCGCAGGCCGCATGCATTGCTGGGGCAGTGACGATGTCGAGGAGGATGCGGAAGGCGCCACCGGTCTCAATGCCCCCTGTGCCTGGCTGCAGTACTGGGTGGAGTTGGACACGCCGGAAAAAGCCGCCGCCTACCTGCAGTACCTCACCAATTACTCCGACCAGCAGCGCGCGGCGGGCCGATTCGAGCGCCCAACCAACGTGCGTCTGGACAACGTGATGGACTGGCTTGAGCACATCAAGACAGTGCCGGCCGACGTGCGCCTGCAGGTGTGGCTGGCCTTTGCTTTTCTGGCGGTATGCCTGCTCAACACCGTCGGATTGCTGCTGGCGAAGTTCATGCGCCGGTCGAGTGAAATCGGCGTGCGCCGGGCTCTGGGAGCATCGCGCCGATCCATCTTCGTCCAGTACCTGGTCGAGGCCGGCGTGATCGGCCTGGCCGGCGGCGTGCTCGGCCTGGGTGTCGCGCTGCTGGGAGTGTGGACGGTGCGCCAGCGATCGGCCAGCTACGCCGAGTTGGCGCAGCTGGATCCGGTGATGCTGATCGCCACCTTCGCGCTCGCGGTCGTGGCAAGCGTGCTCACCGGCCTGTTGCCGGCCTTTCGCGCATGTCAGGTCGCCCCCGCCATCCAGCTCAAGACGCAATAAGCCAGAGGCAGCCATGGACATTCGACCGATTTTTTCCGCCCTGCGTCGCCACAAGACGGCAGCCACGTTGATCGTGCTGGAGATAGCCCTGAGTTGCGCCATCCTCAGCAATGCGGTTTTCCTGATCCACACCCGGCTGCAGCTCATGGACCGCCCGACCGGTCTGGCGGAAACCGAACTCGTGCGCATCCAGCTAGCCGACCCCGGTACGAACGACAGCGCCGCTGCGCGGACCCGGGAAGATCTGGTTGCGCTGCGCGCGTTGCCTGGAGTCAGGAATGCCGCCGCCGTTAACTTTCTTCCCTTGGGTTCGGCGGGAAGGAGTCTGGATGTCAGGCGGACACCGGGCGAATCTGCACTGTTCGAGAGCTCCTACTACGCAGGCGACAGGCAGTTGATCGATGCGATGGGGCTGAACCTAATTGCCGGCCGGCACTTCACGCCGGACGAGTTCGTCGACTGGGAGGCACTGAGCGCCCCCAACAGCAAGCTCGCAATTCCATCGGTCATCATCTCCCACAGCATGGCCAAGGAGCTATTTCCGGGACAGGACCCGTTGGGCAAATCCTTCTACGCCTGGGGCGATACGCCGATCACCATCGTGGGGATTGTCGAGCATCTGGTACAGCCCCACGGAGCCAACGGTCCGGCCTCCTACACATACGCGATGCTGATGCCGGTGGAGGGCGCTTTCCGCAACTACCTGCTGCGCGTCAGCGATCCTGCGCAACGCGCGCAGGTGCTAGAGCGCGCGGTCGACACGCTAATGCGCATTGATCCGAACCGCACCATTGTCAGGCAGGAAACGTTGGAAGAGATGCGCGACAGCTATTACCGAACGGATGTTGAAATGGCCTGGCTGCTGGCCATCGTCTGCATGGCGCTGCTGGTGATCACCGCGCTGGGCATCGTCGGGCTGGCGAGTTTCTGGGTGCAGCAGCGCACCAAGCAGATCGGCGTGCGGCGCGCGCTCGGGGCCACCCGGGGCCATATCCTGCGCTACTTCCAGACCGAGAACTTCCTGCTGGCCACGATAGGCATCGTCATCGGGATGATGCTGGCCTACGGCATCAACCTCGCGCTGATGGAGCGCTATGAGCTCGCCCGGCTGCCGGCGATCTATCTGCCGGTCGGCGCGATCGCACTGTGGCTGCTCGGACAGGCCTCCGTACTCGGCCCGGCCCGGCGCGCGGCGGCGGTACCGCCGGCGGTCGCGACGCGCAGCGTTTAGGAAGGCCCGCCATTCCAGCCACCAAGACGGCCGGTTGAAACCCGCCCTACGGCTTCAAAGGATTGCCATGTTCACTTACTACTTCGACCTCGCCTTGCGCAGCTTCCGCCGCAACAAGGTACTGACCGCGCTGATGGTGCTCGCGATCGCGCTGGGCATCGGCGCGGCCATGACCACGCTCACGGTGTTCCATGTGTTGTCGGGCGATCCCATACCCGGCAAGAGCGACACCCTGTTCTACCCACAGATGGACCCGCGCTCAATGAGCGGCTACACGCCCAGCGATCCTCCAGAATTCCAGATGACCCGCTTCGATGCCGAGGCGCTGCTGCGCGAGGCGCGCGGTGACCGCCAGGCATTGATGACCGCGGGCAGCGTGGTCGCGGAGCCGCAGCGCTCCGGCATGAGCCCATTCAACGTGGAGTCGCGCTTCACCTCGGCGGACTTCTTTCCGATGTTCGACGCGCCGTTCGCCCATGGTGGCGGCTGGGCTGCCAGCGACGACGAGGCGCGTGGCCGCGTGGTGGTCATCGCCAAGGAACTCAACGATCGGCTGTTCGACGGCGCCAACAGCGTCGGCCAGACGCTCCGGCTGGACCAGACCACATTCCGCATCGTCGGCGTGCTGGACGAATGGCGGCCGACACCGCGCTTCTACGACGTAACCAACAGCCACTTCGGCGAGGTCGAACAGGTGTTCCTGCCGTTCTCGACCTCGCGCGATGTCGACATGAATACCAGCGGCAACATGAATTGCTGGGAGGACACTGGCAATGGCGCGGAGGGCGTTCGCGGCGTAGATGCCTCCTGCAGCTGGCTGCAGTACTGGGTCGAACTGGATTCGCCAGAAAAGGCCGAGGACTACCTGCGTTACCTCACCAACTACTCCGACCAGCAACGTGCCGCCGGCCGCTTCGGGCGCCCGACCAACGTGCGCATGTTCGACGTGATGGGCTGGCTCGACAACCAGCGCATAGTGCCCAGCGACGTGCGCCTGCAGGTCTGGCTGGCCTTCGGTTTTCTGCTGGTGTGCCTGCTCAACACCGTCGGCCTGCTGCTGGCCAAGTTCCTGCGCCGCGCCGGCGAGATCGGCGTGCGCCGCGCGCTGGGCGCCTCGCGCCGCGCGGTCTTCGCCCAGTGCCTGGTCGAGGCCGGCACGATTGGGCTGGCCGGCGGGCTGCTGGGACTGGCGCTGGCCCTGCTGGGCCTGTGGGCGGTGCGCCAGCAGCCAACCGGTTATGCCGAACTCGCCCAGCTCGACCCGGCGATGCTGCTGACCACCTTTGCCCTCGCGATCGCGGCCAGTCTGCTGGCGGGGCTGTTGCCCGCATGGCGAGCCTGCCAGGTCACGCCGGCTATCCAGCTCAAATCGCAATGAACAAAACACCCTCTCCCGCTGGCGGGAGAGGGTGGGGGGTAAAGGGCACGCGAAACACACTTGCGTCGGCCGTTCCAAGTATCGCTCGCCCTCATCCGCCCTTCGGGCACCTTTTCCCGCACGCGGGAGAAGGAAACGACAAAAAAACCTCCCGCACCGCGGGACGCTGGAGAACCACCATGGACATCCGCCCCATCCTGTCGACCCTGCGTCGCCACAAGACCGCCGCCGCGCTGATCGTGCTGGAGATCGCGCTGAGCTGCGCGATCATCTGCAATGCGGTGTTCCTGATCGACACCCGGCTGGACCGCATGAACCGCACCACCGGCCTGGCCGAGAACGAGCTGGTGCGCCTGCGCTACACCGGCATCGGCCGCGACGACAATGCCGCAGCGCTGACCCGCGGGGATCTTGCCGCCCTGCGTGCACTCCCCGGCGTACGCGCGGCCACCGTGGTCAACCAGGTCCCGTTCGGCAACTCGTCCTCGTACAGCTCTATCAACCTGGAGCCGGACCAGCAGAACCCGACGCTGGACGCATCCGTCTATGCCGGCGATGAGCAACTGCTGGAGACCTTCGGCCTGCGGCTGGTCGCCGGCCGCGAATTCACCGCCGATGAATACGTCGAGTGGGAGGCACTGACGGCGCCCGCATCGGAGGTCGAGATCTCCTCGGTGATCCTCACCCGCGCGACCGCCGAGCGACTGTTTCCCGGCGAGGATGCGGTCGGCAAGTCGATCTACAGCGGCGGCGACAACCCGCAGCGCGTGGTCGGCGTCATCGAGCACCTGATCCGTCCCGGCGACAACGGCAGTCCGGCGGATGCCGGGCTGTCGATGGTGCTGCCGATCCATCGGCCCTATACGACGGGTTCCTACGTGCTGCGCACCGAACCGGCGCGCCGCGACGAGGTGCTGAAGGCGGCGGTGGCGGTGCTGGAGCAACGCAATCCCGATCGCATCCTGCTCGATTCGGAAAGCTTCGAGCAGATGAGCGACGACTTCTACGCACAGGACCGCGCCATGGCCTGGCTGCTGGTCTCGGTCTGCATCGCGCTGCTGATCGTGACCGCCCTGGGTATCGTCGGGCTGGCCAGTTTCTGGGTGCAGCAGCGCACCAAGCAGATCGGCGTGCGGCGTGCGCTCGGCGCCACCCGCGGCCAGATCCTGCGCTACTTCCAGACCGAGAACCTGCTGCTGGCTACAGTCGGCATCGCGCTTGGCATGGCGCTGGCCTACGGCATCAACCTGATGCTGATGGAGCGCTACGAGCTGCCCCGGCTCCCGGCGATGTACCTGCCAATCGGTGCGCTCGCGCTGTGGCTGCTCGGCCAGATCGCGGTGTTCGCACCGGCCCGCCGCGCCGCGGCGGTGCCGCCGGCGGTGGCGACGCGCTCGATTTGACGACGGGCAACCCGCTCAACGGATGCGCGAAGCCTCCAATCCGTCATCCCCGCGGAGGCGGGGATCCAGAGGCTTCAGCGCACTGGGTCCGCGTCGCCGCAACCTGCAGACGCGTTTAAAGTCACTGGGTCCCCGCTTTCCCGGGGATGACGGCCTGGATACATCCTCCCGGGACCAGGAACGCAGTTGCTACGCTTGCCTAACGCGGCTGACAGAAAGGAGCTCCATGCGCACGGTCCTGGTCATCGACGACAACCCGGCGGTCGGCACCGCACTGGACGTGCTGTTCGGCCTGCGCGAGATCCGCACGTTGGTCGCGCATTCGCCCGAGGATGGGCTGCGCATGCTCGCGCGCGAGGACATCGGGCTGGTCGTGCAGGACATGAACTTCCGTGCCGATACCACCTCCGGCGAGGAAGGCGTGGAACTGTTCCGTGCGATCCGCGCGCGCCATCCGGACCTGCCGATCATCCTGCTGACCGCGTGGACGCATCTGGAGATCGCCGTCGACCTGGCCAAGGCGGGCGCCGCCGATTACCTCGCCAAGCCGTGGGACGACCACAAGCTGCTGGCGAGCGTGGAAAACCTGCTGGAACTGTCGGCCAGCACGCGCGAGGTCTCGCGCCTGCATGGCCAGCGCAGGAAGATCCATCGCGAGCTGCAGTCGCGCTACGACCTGTGCGGACTGGTGTTCGCCTCCGACGCGCTCGCGCGCGTGGTCGAGCTGGCCGGCCAGGTTGCGCGCGCCGACGTGCCGGTGCTGATCTGCGGCCCCAACGGTGCCGGCAAGGAAAAGATCGCCGAGATCGTGCAGGCGAACTCGTCGGTCAAGGACGGCCCCTTCGTGACGCTCAACTGCGGCGCGCTGCCGGGCGAGCTGATCGAGGCGGAGTTGTTCGGTAGCGAGGCGGGCGCCTACACCGGTGCGACCAAGGCGCGTGAGGGCAAGTTCGAGGCGGCCGACGGCGGCACCTTGTTCCTCGACGAGATCGGCACGCTGCCGCCGGCCGGGCAGATGAAGCTGCTGCGCGTGCTGGAAACCGGCCGCTTCGCGCGGCTCGGCTCCAACCGCGAGCGGCAGGTCAAGGTGCGCCTGGTCAGCGCGACCAACGCCGAGCTGCCGCAGATGATCCGCGACGGCCAATTCCGCGAGGACCTCTACTACCGGCTCAACACGATCCAGATCGAGGTGCCGCCGCTGGCCGACCGTCGCGATGACATCCTGCCGCTGGCCCGGCTGTTCTTGCAGGACACGGGCGTGGCCGCCGGCAAGCGTCTGGGCGAGGATGCCGAACGCGCGTTGCTCGCACACGCCTGGCCCGGCAACGTGCGCGAGCTGCGCAATACGATCCAGCGCGCGATGTTGCTCACGCGCGGAGATGTCATCGGCGCCGGCGACCTGGGCCTGCCGGGCAGCTGCTCGGCAGTGAACTCGGCCGACGAGCCCGACCGCGCGACGATCGAGGCCGCGCTGCAGCGCAACGGCGGCGTCCTCACCCAGGCCGCCAGCGAGCTGGGGCTGTCGCGCCAGGCGCTGTATCGGCGGCTGGACCGGCTAGGCATCGAGCGGCCGTGAGCCACAGCGACGCCACCGCGTCGGTACAGCCGGGCTTGCCCGGCTGCGCCGCGGCCGGGACGGGGGAGCAGCCGAGCAAGCTCGGCTCTACAGGGCGGAGCCTACCGGTGACGGACCATGATCAGGCACTGGCGTAGCCGGCTTCCGCTGTCGCTGCAGTTCGGCGCGATCGCCCTGCTCTATGTGGCGGCGGCCGCGGCGCTGGCGGCGTTGCTGTCGAAGTGGATGGGCGAGCCGTGGCTGGTGGTACTGATCACAGCAGCGGTGCTGGCGCCGCTGCTGGTCTACCACGTGCAGCGCGCATTCGCCCCGATGAACTCGCTGTTCCGCGCGCTGGCCGGCAGCGTTGCCAGCTATCGCGACGGCGACTACAGCTTCGGGCTGTCATGGCAGGGCCGCGACGAACTGGCCGAGCTGGTCGCCAGCCACAACCGGCTCGGCGAGGCGCTGCGCGAGCAGCGCTTGGCGCTGGTGCAGCGCGAGTTGCTGCTCGAGACCATGGTCCAGAACACGCCCGTGGCGATGGTGCTGATCGACCCGGGCCGCCACGTGGTGCATGCGAACCTTGCCGCGCGCAAGCTGCTCGGCGAAGGTCGGCGGCTGGAGGGGCATACGTTCGAGGACCTGCTTGCCGGCGCGCACGACGCGGTGCGCGAGGCATTCCAGCGCGGTGGCGACGGCATGTTCACCGTCGGCGATGAGGACGAGGAGGACATCTACCACCTCTCGCGCCGCCAGTTCCGGCTCAATGGCCGCCACCACGAGCTGGTGCTGCTGCGCGTGCTGACCGCCGAGCTGCGCCGGCAGGAAGTACAGACCTGGAAGAAGGTGATCCGGGTGATCAGCCACGAGCTGAACAATTCGCTCGCGCCGATCGCCTCGCTCGCGCACTCGGGCAGCGAGCTGCTGCGCCGGGGCCAGTACGACAAGCTGCCCACCGCGCTGGCGACGATCGAAGACCGCGCGCGGCACCTGGAAGGCTTCATCCGCGACTACGCGCGTTTTGCCAAGCTGCCGGCGCCGCGGCGCACGCCCATCGAATGGTCGCGCTTCGTCGCGCAGCTCCGCACCCAGGTCGAGTTCACCTTCGATGGCAAGGGCAGCGACGGCATCGCGCGGGTCGATGTCGCCCAGCTCGAGCAGAGCCTGATCAACCTGCTCAAGAACGCGCACGAATCCGGATCGCCGCCGCACGAGGTGGCCCTGGTGCTGCGCCGCACGCCTGACGCCTGGCGTATCGACGTGCTCGACCGCGGCACCGGCATGAACGAGGCGGTGCTGGCCAACGCGCTGCTGCCCTTCTATTCGACCAAGCGCAACGGCACCGGCCTGGGGCTCGCCCTCGCCCGCGAGATCGCCGAAGCCCATGGCGGCAGGATCGCGCTGCTCAACCGCGACGGCGGCGGGCTGTGCGTGACGCTGGTGCTGCCGGATTAGCGAAACCCAAAGATCAACACCCGTAGGAGCGGCTTCAGCCGCGATCCGGAACCGGTCGCTCGCTGGGGAGTCCGATCGCGGCTGAAGCCGCTCCTACAACAGGACGTGCGCCCCCGCGACCACCGAGCTATTTCTTCTTAGGCCGCTGCCACCCTTCGACCACCGACTGCCGCGCGCGCGCGACGGTGAGCTTGCCGTCGGGCGCGGGCCTGGTGATCACCGAGCCGGCGGCGATGGTGGCGCCCTTGCCGATCGTCACCGGCGCCACCAGCGAGGCATTGGAGCCGATGAACGCGCGGTCCTCGATCCGGGTGACCGACTTGTTGGCGCCGTCATAGTTGCAGGTGATGGTGCCGGCTCCGATGTTGACCCCCACACCGATGAACGTGTCGCCGATGTAGCTGAGGTGGTTGGCCTTGCTCGACACGCCGACCTTGGCGTTCTTGGTTTCCACGAAGTTGCCGATGTGCACGCCATCGGCCAGCACCGTGCCCGGCCGCAGCCGCGCGAACGGGCCGATGGTGGCCGCGCCCTCGACCACGGCGCCGTCGATGTCGCAATGCGCCCGCACCTCGGTGCCGGGGCCGAGCCTAGCGTCCTTGAGCCGGCAGAACGGGCCGATGCGCACGCCATCGGCAAGCTCGACGTTGCCTTCGAACACCACGTCGACATCGATCTCGACATCCTGGCCGACCGTCACGCGGCCGCGCACGTCGAGCCGCGCCGGGTCGGCCAGCCGCGCACCGGCGTCGCACAGCGCGCGGGCGGCGCGCAGCTGGAAGGCACGTTCGAGCTGGGCCAGCTGCCATGGGTCGTTCGCGCCCTCCACTTCGATCGCCTCACGCACGTGCACCATCTCGGCGGCGTTGTATTCGTCGGCCGCGGCGGCGAACACGTCGGTGAGGTAGTACTCGCCCTGTACGTTCTCGTTGTCGAGTCCGGCAAGCCAGCGGCGCAGCGGGTCGCCATCGGCGATCAGGATGCCGGTGTTGACGGTGAGGATCTCGCGCTGCTCCTCGTCGGCGTCCTTGTGCTCGACGATTTGCGCCACGCGGCCCTCGGCATCGCGCACGATCCGGCCGTAGCCGCTGGGGTCATCGAGGTCGGCCACCAGCACCGCGATCCGTCCGGGAGCGTCCAGCAGGCGCCGCAGGGTCTCGGCGGTGATCAACGGTACGTCGCCATAGAGGATGAGCACGCGCACGTCCTGCGGCACCTCGGGCATCGCCTGCTGCACCGCATGGCCGGTACCCAGGCGCTCACGCTGCTCGCTCCAGTGCAGGTCGCGCTGCTCGGCAAAGGCCTTGCGCACCTGGTCGCCACCATGGCCGTAGACCACATGGATGCCGGCTGGGTGCAAGGCGCGCGCGGTCTCGATCGCGTGCGCCAGCATGGGCCGGCCCGCGATCTTCTGCAGCACCTTGGGCACCGACGACTTCATGCGTTTGCCTTCGCCTGCGGCGAGGATGACGACGTGCAGCGGTGCGCTCATGCGGACTCCGGATACGTGTTCGACTCGGTAGAGACAACGGCGATTCTAGCCGGCGCGGGCCTGCTAGGATGCCGCGGTGCCGCTATCTCGACTTTCCACTCCGCTCGCCGCTCCCCGTGTGCCGAACGGCGTTTGCGCCTGGATGCACGCGCAGGACCGCCATCCAGGCGCGGCTTCAATGAGCCTGCTTCGATGAGCCTGCTTCGATGAGCCTGAAGCGGCAAGGCCGGCACTACCTGCTGATCGGGATGATCCAATGGCTGCTCGACTGGGGCGTGATGGTCGCGCTGAGCCATTTCGGCATGCCGGTGCGACAGGCCAACGTGGTCGGTCGCGTCTGCGGTGCGCTGCTGGGATTCTGGCTCAACGGCCGCATCACCTTTGCCGGCGACGATACCGCGGTCGGCCGCACCCAGTTTCTGCGCTTCCTGGGGATGTGGCTGAGCATGACGCTGCTCAGCACGCTTGCGATCGGAACGATCGATGACTACCTGGGTTTGAAGTGGGCATGGCTGGCCAAGCCCGGCGTCGAGCTCGTGCTGGGCGGCCTGGGCTTCCTGCTGTCGCGGTACTGGATCTACCGACGCTGAGCGCTGCTGTTTTCCCCTTTGAAGAAGGGGCCAAGGGGCCTCCTTGGCTTTCCGCGCGTTGCCTGGAGCAAATCCTCCCCAGCCATCCTTTTCCAAAGGAGGGAGCAAAAGCGCGTGCTCCCGGCAAAAAAAACGCCGGCATCAGCCGGCGTTTTTCTGATCGACAGCAGCACCGAGGTCAGTGCTTCATGTTCTTGCGCAGGCGCTCCAGCGCCTGCAGCTGCGCCATTGCTTCGGCCAGCTTGGCCTGCGCTTCGGCCACATCCATCTGCTCGCCGCGATTGGCCAACGCGCGTTCGGCCTCGTCCTTGGCGGCGCGTACCGCGGCCTCGTCGATGTCCTGGGCGCGCACGGCGGTGTCGGCCAGCACGGTCACCACCGTCGCCTGCACCTCCAGGATCCCGCCGGAGACCGCGAAGTCGAGTTGCTCGCCGCCGGGCAACGTCACCACGACCTTGCCGGGCTTGAGCCGGGTGATCAGGGGCGCGTGCTTGGGCGCGATGCCGAGCTCGCCGATTTCGCCGGTGGCGACCAGCAATTCAGCGTCGCCGCGGAAGATTTCTTCTTCGGCGCTGACGATGTCGCAACGGAAGGTGGAGGCCATGGTCTGAATCTCAAAAGCGGGAACAGGGAAACGGGGCGCAGGGAACGGAAAATCAGTGTGGACGAGAAGGTACGAACAGGAACGGATCTTCAGTTCCCCATTTCCTGTTCACCGTTCCCGCCTCTCTTCCAGTCAGCCCACGCCCATCTTCTTGGCCTTCTCGACCGCTTCCTCGATGGTGCCGACCATGTAGAACGCCTGCTCCGGCAGGTGGTCGTACTCGCCCTCGACGATCCCCTTGAAGCCGCGGATGGTCTCCTTGAGGGTGACGTACTTGCCCGGCGAGCCGGTGAACACTTCGGCGACGTGGAACGGCTGGCTGAAGAAGCGCTCGATCTTGCGCGCGCGCGACACCGCCTGCTTGTCTTCCTCGCTCAGCTCGTCCATGCCGAGGATCGCGATGATGTCCTTCAGCTCCTTGTACTTCTGCAGCGTCGACTGAACCTTGCGGGCGACGTCGTAGTGTTCGTTGCCGATCACGTTGGGGTCGAGCTGGCGCGAGGTCGAGTCGAGCGGATCGACCGCCGGGTAGATGCCCAGGGATGCGATGTTGCGCGACAGCACGACGGTGGCGTCGAGGTGGGCGAAGGTGGTCGCCGGCGACGGGTCGGTCAGGTCGTCGGCCGGCACGTAGACGGCCTGGATCGAGGTGATCGAGCCTGTCTTGGTCGAGGTGATGCGCTCTTGCAGCACGCCCATTTCCTCGGCAAGGGTCGGCTGGTAGCCCACCGCCGAGGGCATGCGCCCGAGCAGCGCGGACACTTCGGTGCCGGCCAGGGTGTAGCGGTAGATGTTGTCGACGAAGAACAGGATGTCGCGGCCCTTGCCGGTCGCCGGGTCCTTGTCGTCGCGGAAGTACTCGGCCATGGTCAGGCCGGTCAGCGCGACGCGCAGGCGGTTGCCCGGCGGCTCGTTCATCTGGCCGTAGACCATCGCGACCTTGTCCAGGACGTTGGAGTCCTTCATCTCGTGGTAGAAGTCGTTGCCCTCGCGGGTGCGCTCACCCACGCCGGCGAACACCGACAGGCCCTCGTGCGCCTTGGCGATGTTGTTGATCAACTCCATCATGTTGACGGTCTTGCCGACACCGGCGCCGCCGAACAGGCCGACCTTGCCGCCCTTGGCGAACGGGCACATCAGGTCGATCACCTTGATGCCGGTCTCGAGCAGTTCGTTGGTCGAGGACTGCTCCTCGTAGGACGGCGACTCGCGGTGGATCTCCCAGGTGTCGGTGGCGTCGACCGGACCGGCCTCGTCGATCGGGCGACCGAGCACGTCCATGATGCGGCCCAGGGTGCCGGCACCGACCGGAACCGAGATCCCGCGGCCGGTGTTGCGGGCCATCAGGTTGCGCTTGAGGCCGTCGGTGGAGCCCAGCGCAATGGTGCGCACGACGCCGTCGCCCAGCTGCTGCTGCACTTCCAGTGTGATCTCGGTGCCGTCGACCTTCAGCGCGTCGTACACGCGCGGCACCGATTCACGCGCGAACTCGACGTCGACGACGGCGCCGATGATCTGGACGATCTTGCCCTGGGCGCTGGCCGGGGCGGTGGTGACCTGGCTGTTCATGGATGCTTCCTCAGAAAATCAAAATCTTGCTGTCCGCAAAGGACGCGAAAGACGCAAAAAAGCCAAGTAACGTTAAAAGATTCTCTTTTGCGTTCTTTGCGTTCTTTGCGGACCAAAACTGCTCTCGTTCAAACCGCCGCGGCGCCGCTGACGATTTCGGAAATTTCCTGCGTGATCGCGGCCTGCCGCGCCTTGTTGTAGACCAGTTGCAGGGTCTCGATCAGTTTGTTGGCGTTGTCGCTGGCCGCCTTCATCGCAACCATGCGCGCGGCGTGCTCGGAGGCCACGTTCTCCAGCACCGCCTGGTACACCAGCGACTCGATGTAGCGGGTCAGCACGTGCTCGAGCACGGTCTCGGCATCGGGCTCGTAGATGTAGTCCCAGTCGTGCCGGGCGACCTGGGTCTCCGGCGACGGCAACGGCAGCAGCTGGTCGAACGCGGCGCGCTGGACCATGGTGTTGACGAAGTCGTTGTAGCTCAGGAACACCCGGTCGATGGTTCCGGCACTGTAGGAGTCGAGCATCACCTTGATAATGCCGATCAGCTGCTCGAGCTTGGGCTGGTCGCCCAGGTGGGTGACCGAGGCCAGCATGTTGACCTTGATCCGGCGGAAGAACACCGAGGCCTTCTGGCCGATGGTGACCACGTCGACCTCGACGCCCTGCTCGTGCCACTTCTGGAACTCGCCCAGCAGCTTTCGGAACAGGTTGTTGTTGAGGCCGCCGGCCAGGCCGCGGTCGGACGAGACGATCACGTACCCCACCCGCTTGGGGTTCGGGCGCTCGGTCATGTACGGATGCTGGTAGTCGGAATTGGCCTGGGCCAGGTGCCCGATCACCTGCTTCATCACCCGAGCATACGGGCGCGAGGTCTTCATCCGATCCTGCGCCTTGCGGATCTTGGAAGCCGAGACCATCTCGAGCGCGCGCGTCACCTTGCGGGTGTTCTGCACGCTCTTGATCTTGGTTTTGATTTCTCTGCCGCCTGCCATTCTCTCAATCCGGGACTCGGGACTCGGGACTCGGGACTCGGAAGAGCCCGCACTCGAATCGCTTTACTCCACGCCCGGGTTCGAGGTTCGGTCGCCGGGAAGCTCGCTTTCGCGAGTCCCGAGTCCCGAGTCCCGAGTCCCGGCTCTATTTACCAGCTACCGGTCTGCTTGAACTCTTCGATGCCCTTCTTGAAAGCGGCCTCGATCTCGTCGCCCCAGCCGCCAGTCGCGTTGACCTTGTCGATCAGCTCGCCCTGGGTGTTGGCGAAGTGGGCGTGCAGGCCCTCTTCGAACGAGCCGATCTTGCCGACCGGCACGTCGTCCAGGTAGTTCTCGTTGACCGCGTAGATCGACAGCGCCTGGTTGGCGATGGACATCGGCTGGTACTGCTTCTGCTTCATCAGCTCGGTCACCCGCTGGCCGCGCTCGAGCTGCTTGCGGGTGGCTTCGTCCAGGTCCGAGGCGAACTGCGCGAAGGCTGCGAGCTCACGGTACTGGGCGAGTGCGATGCGGATGCCGCCCGACAGCTTCTTGATGATCTTGGTCTGGGCCGAGCCGCCGACGCGCGAGACCGAGATACCGGCGTTCACGGCCGGGCGGATGCCGGCGTTGAACAGGTCGGTCTCCAGGAAGATCTGGCCGTCGGTAATGGAGATCACATTGGTCGGCACGAACGCGGAGACGTCGCCGGCCTGGGTCTCGATCAGCGGCAGCGCGGTCAGCGAACCGGTCTTGCCCTTCACCGCGCCGTTGGTGAACTGCTCGACGTACTCCTCGGACACGCGCGCGGCACGCTCGAGCAGCCGGCTGTGCAGGTAGAACACGTCGCCCGGATAGGCTTCGCGACCCGGCGGGCGCTTGAGCAGCAGCGAGATCTGGCGGTAGGCAACGGCCTGCTTGGACAGGTCGTCATAGACGATCAGCGCATCTTCGCCGCGGTCCATGAAGTACTCGCCCATGGTGCAGCCCGAGTAGGCGCTGATGTACTGCATCGCGGCCGACTCGGACGCGGTCGCGGCCACCACGATCGTGTGGGCCAGCGCGCCGTTCTCTTCCAGGCGGCGCACCACGTTCGCCACCGAGCTGGCCTTCTGGCCGATCGCGACGTACACGCATTTGATGCCGGTGCCCTTCTGGTTGATGATCGCGTCGATCGCCAGGGCCGACTTGCCGGTCTGGCGGTCGCCGATGATCAACTCGCGCTGGCCGCGGCCGATCGGAATCATCGAGTCGACGGTCTTGTAACCGGTCTGCACCGGCTGGTCGACCGACTTGCGCCAGATCACGCCGGGGGCGACGCGCTCCACCGGCGCGGTCAGGGTGGCGGTGATCGGGCCCTTGCCATCGATCGGCTCGCCCAGCGCGTTGACCACGCGACCGAGCAGCTCCGGGCCGACCGGCACCTCGAGGATGCGGCCGGTGGTCTTCGCCACATCGCCCTCGCGCAGGTGCTCGTACTCGCCAAGCACCACCGCGCCGACCGAGTCGCGCTCCAGGTTCAGCGCCAGTGCGAAGCTGGACGCTCCGTCTTCAGCTCCAGGCAGCTCGACCATCTCGCCCTGCATCACGTCGGCCAGGCCGTGGATGCGCACGATGCCGTCGGCCACCGAGGTGACCGAGCCTTCATTGCGGGCCTCGGCGGTCAGCTTGACCTTCTCGATGCGGGTCTTGATGAGTTCGCTGATTTCGGACGGGTTGAGCTGGGAGGTTGCCATTGTCGTTTCCTTGTCGTGCGTCGCGAACTGCGGCGCGCGGGGTGCTTTAATTTCGTATCGAGAATCGAGAACGGTAAAACTTGAAAGTGGCCAAAGCCGATGGCGCCAGGCACTAGCTTTTCCCGCTTTCTGTTTCCTGTTTCCTAATCCCGCTTCATCAATTGGCCAACGCGGTCCGCAGGCGCGCGAGCTTGCCCTTGAGCGAGCCGTCGATCACCACGTCGCCGGCGTCGATCAGCGCGCCGCCGATCAACGACTCGTCGATCGCGGTTTCGATCTCGACCTCTCGACCGAAGCGCTGCCTGAGCGCCATCCGGATCGACTCGAGCTCCGCTGCCGGCAGTTCGCCCGCGGTGGTGACGCGGGCCTTGACCACGCGGTCGGCGTCGGCGCGCAACTCCTGGAACAAACCGGCGATCTCCGGCAGCAGCGACAGGCGGCGGTTGTCGGCGAGCAGCGTCAGGAAGCGCGCGAAGGTCTCGTCGCTGCCATCTGCGGCCAGCAACGTCACCGCATCGCCCGGCGCCAGTTGCGGATGGCCGAGCAGCGCATGCACCTGCGGATCGGCGGCCACGCGCGCGGCGAACGCGAGCGCATGCGACCACTGTTCGGTGCGGCCGGCCTGGTCGGGACCGTCCCCACGCGACAGCGCGAACGCGGCGCGAGCGTAGGGGCGGGCGAGGGTCAGGGGCTGGCTCATGGCGTGCTCAGATCTCCGCCGCGAGCTCGTCGAGCAACGCCTTGTGGGCGCTGGCATCGATCTCGCGCCGCAGCAGCTTCTCGGCGCCGCTCACCGCCAGCGCCGACACCTGGCGGCGCAGGTCCTCGCGGGCACGGTTGCTGGCCGCCTCGATCTCGGCCACCGCCAGCGCCTTCTGCCGCTCGGCTTCGGTGATGGCCTCGTTCTTGGCGTGCTCGACGATCTGGCTGGCCCGCTGGTGCGCCTGGTCGATGATCTCGTTGGCCTTGCCACGCGCCTCGCGCAGCGCCGCGTCGACCTGCTCCTGCGCCTGGGCCAGGTTCTTCTGGCTCTGGTCGGCCGCGGCCAGTCCTTCGGCGATCTTCTTCTGGCGCTCTTCGATCGCGCTCAGCAGCGGCGGCCAGATCTTGGTCGCGATGATCCAGATCAAACCGGCAAACGCCAGCGCCTGGGCGATGAGGGTGAAATTGATATTCATGCGTAACGTTCTGCCAGAGGTGCTGGGTCGGAGGCGTGCGGGTTCGCCCGCCCCCTTGTCCGTACCGACGGGCCGCCCGCAGGCAGCCCGTCATGGCACGACCGGAGCGTGCCGGCCGGCTCAGCCGGCGAGGAGGGCCAGCTGCTCGGTGAACACGGTCACCAGCGGGTTGGCGAACGCCAGCAGCAGCGCCACCGCGACGGTGATGATGAACGCGGCGTCGATCAGGCCGGCGGTGATGAACATGCGGACCTGCAGGACCGGGATCAGCTCCGGCTGACGCGCGGCGGACTCGAGGAACTTGCCGGACATGATCGCCAGACCGAGACCGGCACCGAGCGCGGCCAGGCCGATCATGATGCCGACGGCCAGTACGGTGGAAGCCTGGACTTGGGCGAGGTTGGCGAGGATGGATTCCATGGTTTTCTCCGAATCGTGCTTGAGGTTGAACGTTGAGGGATGAAGCGAAACTTTGAAGCGGGACAACAAGGTGAGGTCGGGCGATGCGATCAGTGCGTGTCTTCCGACAGGCTCAGGTAGACGATCGACAGCATCATGAAAATGAAGGCCTGCAGCGGGATGACCAGCAGATGGAACAGCATCCAGCCCAGGCCGAACAGGCCACCGGCGAATGCGCCGATGATGCCCGCGCCGCCGAGCACCCAGATCAGCAGGAACACGATCTCGCCGCCGAACATGTTGCCGAACAGTCGCATCGCCAGCGAGATCGGCTTGCTGACCCACTCCACGATGTTGAGTATCAGGTTGAACGGCAGCATCCACTTGCCGAACGGCGCTGTCAGGAATTCCTTGGTGAAACCGCCCAGGCCCTTGGAGCGCAGGGCGAAGAACAACATCAGGAAGAACACGCTGATCGACATGCCGAGCGTGGCGTTGACGTCGGCGGTCGGCACCGGCTTCCAGTAATGCACGCCGACCCAGGTCAGAGGAACCGCGATGAAGTCCGCCGGGATCATCTTGATGAGGTTCATCATGAGGATCCAGAAGAACAGCGTGATGGCGATCGGCGTCACCAGCTTGCTGCTTCCGTGGTAGGTGTCCTTGGCCTGGCGGTCGACGAACTCCAGGCAAATCTCGACGAACGCCTGCCACTTGCCCGGCACGCCGGCGGTCGCACGGCGGGTGGCCATCCAGAAACTGAATACGATCAGCAGGCCCATCAACACCGAAGTGATGAGCGTGTCCAGGTGCAACGTCCAGAAAGCGCCCTCGCCGATCGGCGCGGTCAGGTTCTGGAGGTGGTGCTGGATGTACCCGGTGGGCGTCAGCTCTTGCTCGACCGCCATGCGTCCTGAACCCCGATAGAAATTTTGTAGATGTTTGAATTTGAACCGGCCTGAGACCGGCTTCGCGCAGGATCAGCGCCGGATCGTGGCGAGCATCTGCGCGATCAACGCGACCACGATGCCCAGCAGCAGCGGCAGCGGCGGCAAGCGCCAGACAGCCAGACCCAGCAACAACATCACCACCACCAGCAACCACTTCGACACCACGCCCGCAAACCAGCGGACCATCACCACGTTGGCCGGCTGGATACCGCCGCCGACCATCAGCCGCGCTGCGATCGCCCCGCCCAGCAGCATCGCGCCACCGCCGACCAGGACCGCCGCGGCGTGCGGCACGCCACTGGCGAGGAACGCCAGCGCCAGCAGCGCGGTCGAGCCGGCCTGCCAGGCGAGCGTGCGCAACGCCAGGCGACGGCCTGCAGACAATGGATCGTGCATGCGGACCCGTCGTAGGAGGCGGACACCAGAGCGCCCGGGTGAGCCGCAGAATTATAGAGGGCGCACGCAGAAGCGGCAACCGACCCGCTGCGCCACGGCCTGCACCGGTCGCCGCGATAGCCGGCCGCTATGGATCCGTCGGAGAACCGCAGCGGTTGAACGCCCGCCCCGCCGGGAAGCGATCCGATGGAACCTTTCGGCTAAGGCCGGGTCAGAGCCTGGGAACGCTCCGCCTCTCTCCTCGTCAATGGCAAAGACAGCGGTGGGTTCAAGAAGCCCCGGCCCCGGCCGGGGTTTCGCTTTTCCGGCCTCCGGCAATCACAGGAAGGCCCGCATTTGTAGGAGCGGCCGATGGCCGCGATGAAAGCCAGGCCACCGCGCCTGTCCGGTTCGCGTTCGCGCCCATGGGGCGCTCCTACGAATCACGAGCGCTTTTGTAGGAGCGGCCCATGGCCGCGATGGAATCCGGACCACCGCGCCTGTCCGATTCGCGTTCGCGCCCACGTGCGCTCGCGCCACGGCGGCGGCAGCGGACCGGCCTACTTCTTTTTGGGAATGTAGAGATCGGTGATAGTGCCGTCGAAGACCTCGGCAGCCATCGCGACCGACTCGCTGAGCGTCGGGTGCGGGTGAATGGTGTGTCCGATGTCGCCGACCTCGCAGCCCATCTCGATCGCGAGCGCGATCTCGGCGATCAGGTCGCCCGCATGCACGCCGACAATGCCGCCGCCGATGATGCGCTGGGTAGCCTGGTCGAAGATCAATTTGGTGAAGCCTTCGGTGCGACCGATGCCGATGGCGCGGCCACTGGCCGCCCACGGGAACTTACCGATGCCAACCTTAAGGCCCTTGGCCTTTGCCTCGGTTTCGGTGACCCCGACCCAGGCAATCTCCGGATCGGTGTAGGCCACCGACGGGATCACCCGTGCGACCCATTCTTTCTTCTCACCGGCGGCGACCTCGGCGGCGAGCTTGCCCTCGTGCGTGGCCTTGTGTGCGAGCATCGGGTTGCCGACCAGATCGCCGATCGCGAAGATATGCGGCACGTTGCTGCGCATCTGCCGATCGACCGCGATAAAGCCGCGGTCACTGACCTCCACCCCGGCCTTCTGCGCATCGAGCTTGCCGCCGTTGGGCGCGCGACCGACTGCCACCAGCACCCGGTCGAACACCTGCGCCTCCGGAGCCTGGTCGCCCTCAAACGATACCTTGACGCCTTTCTTCTGCACCTCGGTGCCGGCGGCCTTGGTCTTGAGGTACACCGCCACGCTCTGCTTCTTGAGGCGTTCGGCCAGCGGCTTGACCAGATCGAGGTCGGTGCCCGGCATCAGCTGGTCGGCGAGTTCGACCACAGTGACCTGACTGCCCAGCGCGCGGTACACCGTCGCCATTTCCAGGCCGATGATGCCGCCGCCGACCACGAGCAGCTTTTTCGGGATATCGGCAAGTTCGAGCGCATCGGTGGAGTCCATCACCCGCGCACCGGTGGCGTCCTTCTCGCCCCAGGGAAAGCCCGGCAACTTCACCGCCTGCGAACCGGCGGCGATGATGCATTGCTCGAAGGCGATCAGCTTCTCGCCGTCCTCGCCGTCGACCTGGAGCTCGTTGGCCGAGATGAACCTGCCGGTACCTCCAACCACCCGCACCTTGCGCTGCTTGGCCATGCCGGCCAGGCCCTTGGTCAGCTGCCCGACCACCTTGTCCTTGTAGCTACGCAGCGCATCAAGACCGATCTTGGGCTTGCCGAATTCAATGCCGTAGTCGCTGGCGTGGGCGGCCTCATCGATCACCGCCGCCGCGTGCAGCAGCGCCTTGGACGGGATGCAGCCGACGTTGAGGCACACGCCGCCCAGCTGCGGATAGCGCTCCACCAGCACCGTGTCCAGATCCAGGTCGGCCGCGCGGAACGCAGCGGTGTAACCTCCGGGGCCGGCGCCCAGCACCAGCATGCGGCACTCGATATCGGGCTTGCGACCCGATGGCGCAGCACCCGGGGCCAGCGCCGGTGGGGGCGCCTGCTTGTGGCCGGTGGGCGAGGACGCGGGGCTGCCGGGCGCCGGACCGGGCGAACCCTCGACACGGCCGCCGGCACCGCCATCGCCTTTCCCCTCGCCCGCCGCTGCTGCGCTCGCCGCGGGAGCATCACCCTTCGCGCGGTCCGCTGCCGGGGCGGCAACGGGCGGGGCGCCCTGCGCCTCGCCGCCCGGCTTGTCCGCATCCGTGCCTTCGTCCTCATCTTCGTCTTCCGCTTTCAGCACCGCGATCACGGCGCCCTCGGCCACGTTGTCGCCCAGCTTCACCCGCAGCTCGTGGATCACGCCCGCCGCCGGCGCCGGCACCTCCATCGTCGCCTTGTCGGATTCCAGCGTGACCAGCCCTTGGTCCTTTTCGACCCGGTCGCCAACCGCCACTAGCAGCTCGATGACGGGAACGCCGTCGTAATCGCCGATATCGGGCACTTTCACTTCGGTGGTACGGGCCATCGCAATGCTCTCCAGGTATAGCGGGCCGCGCGGCTAGTCGCGCGCGGAGGGGTCGTTCTCGCCCACGGCGCCTTCCGCCGCGGCGTCTTCGGCGATCTGCTGCTTGACGTCCTGCTCGGCGTCGTTGCTGGACAGCGCCTCGCGCTCGCTGCGGCCCAGCGCCACGCCGGCATCCGCCAGCTCCTCGACGCCGGCGCCATCGTCGCGGCCGACGCCCTGCCACACCGCCATCGCCTCATCGCCGCGGCGTTCAAACAGGCTGCGGATGTGCAGGTCCCGCTGCGGGAATGGGATCTCGATGCGGTACTTGTGCAGCGCCGTCTCCAGCGCCCACAAGTAGGCAGCCTGGACCGCGGAAGGCCGCTTGGTGGCCTCCGCGTTGAGCCAGACCACGAGCTCGAAATCCAGGCTGCTGTCGCCGAACGCCACCAGCCACACTTGCGGCTTGCGCTTGCCTTCGAGATCGAGCGTGAACGGCACCTGCGACGCCGCCTCCAGCGCGGCCTTCTTGACCAGTTCCTTGTCAGTGCCGTACGCCACCCCAAACGGCACCCGCAGCCGGCGCCACACGTCGCGGTAGGTCCAGTTGACCACCCGGCCGCTGACGAACTCCGAATTCGGCACCAGGATGTCGATGTTGTCGTTGGTGACGATGCGGGTCGCGAGCATCTTGATGTCGTGCACCTCTCCGCGCACGTCCGATTCCAGTTCGACGAAATCGCCGACCTTGAGCGATTTGCCAAACAGCAGGACCAGCCCGGAAATGAAGTTGGCGAACAGCGACTGCAGCCCGAAACCCAAGCCGACGCCGATGGCGCCGGCGAACAACGCGAAGCGGGTGATCGGCAGGCCGGCAAACTCCAGTGCGAACAGGATGCCGATCGCCAGCACCACGTAGTGCAGCAGGTGCGTCACCGTATACAGGCCGGCGCGATCGACGTTCTGGTTGTGCCTGGCATAGCGCGCCAGCGCGCGCCGCAGCAGCATCGACAGTCCGAGTGCGACCAGGATCGCGAGCACTGCGGCGAGCAGCCCGCCGACGGTGAGACTGAAGCCGGAGGTGCGGATCAGCGCGAAGTCCAGCACCGGCTGCAGTCCATGCCAGCCCTCGCGGCCGGCGGACTGCGCGGCGTCGCGCACGGTGGCGCCGGCTTGCCCGATCCTGTCCGCGGTGCCGGAGGTGGCCACGCGCGGACCTACAGCAGCACGCGGCGCATGTCGCCCAGCAACTGGGCGAGATAGGCCGTGAAGCGGGCCGCCGCCGCGCCGTCGATCACGCGGTGGTCGTAGCTGAGCGACAGCGGCAGCATCATGCGCGGCGCGAACGCCTGGCCGTCCCACATCGGCTTCATCGCCGAGCGCGACACGCCCAGGATCGCCACTTCCGGCGCGTTGACGATCGGGGTGAACGCGGTGCCGCCGATGCCGCCGAGTGAGCTGATGGTGAAACAACCGCCGCTCATCTGCGCCGGGCCGAGCTTGCCGTCGCGCGCCTTGGCGGCGAGCTCACCGGATTCGCGCGCGATCTGCATCACGCCCTTCTGGTCGCAGTCGCGCACCACCGGCACCACCAGGCCGTTGGGTGTGTCAGCGGCAAATCCGATGTGGAAATATTTCTTCAGCACCAGGGTCTCGCCGCTGGCATCGAGCGAGGCGTTGAAGTCGGGGAACTTCTGCAACGCCGCGACCGATGCCTTCATCAGGAACGCGAGCATGGTCAGCTTGGTGCCGTCCTTCGCCTTCTCGTTCTCCTTGTTGAGAGACACCCGCAGCGCTTCGAGTTCGGTGATGTCGGCATCGTCGAACTGGGTGACGTGCGGGATCATCGCCCAGTTGCGCGCAAGGTTGGCCCCAGACAGCTTCTGGATCCGCGACAGGCTGCGCGTCTCGGTTTCGCCGAACTTGCCGAAGTCGACCTTCGGCCACGGCAACAGGCTGAGGCCACCGCCGCCGCCCGGTGCGCCCGGTGCGCCGCCGCCCTGCATCACGCTCTTGACGTGGCCCTGCACGTCCTCCTTGCTGATCCGCCCACCGCGCGCGGAACCGGTGACCCGCGCCAGGTCGACGCCCAGCTCGCGGGCGAACACGCGCACCGCCGGGCTCGCGTACGGGACCTTATCGGGCAGCAGCTCGTCGGCATCGAAGGCCACCGGTGGCGAGCGTGGCGGGGTGCTCTTGTCGCCGCTCTTGTCGCCGCTCTTGTCATCGCCCTTGCCGCCCGTCTTCGCGGGCGCCGGGGTGCCGCGCTGGGCCGATTCGGTCTCGCGCCTGGCTAGGTTGTCGGATTCAGCGACCGCGACCGGCTCGACTACGCTGTCGGGTTCGGTCGCCTTGGCCTTGTCTTTGGTCGGCGGCGCCGGAGCGGTGTCGGGCTTGGCATCGGCATCGCCCTGCGCCGGTTCGATCATCGCAACCACGCTGCCCTCGGCGATGCTGTCGCCGATCTTGACCTTGAGCTCGCGCACCACGCCGGCAAACGGCGCCGGCACTTCCATGGTCGCCTTGTCGGACTCCAGCGTGACCAGACCCTGGTCCTGCGCAACGGTGTCGCCGACCGCGACCAGCAGCTCGATCACCGGCACGCCATCGTAATCACCGATATCGGGGACGCGTGCTTCCTTCAACTCAGCCATGCTCGGCTCCGCCATTGCGCGAAACCCGTATTGTGGCCGCTGTCGGCGGACCGCGCCATCCGCGATCGGCCCTTCAGGGTCTTGATGACCGGGTCAAGTCAATCGGCGGCGGCGCGTGTCGATGCCGTCGCGTGGCCGGGGCCGACCTCGGCCTCCAGCATATTCAATGGTTGGCCATCGACGCGCACTTCCAGCGCCTCGTCGATCGCGTCAAGCGCCGCCAACTGGCTGCACAAGCGCTCGCCGCGCTCGCCGAGCTCCTGCGCGCGCGACTCGACCTGGGCCTCGATGCGGGCATCCAGGCCTTCCATCCGTTCCAGTCGGCTGGCATCGCCGCTGAACGCAGCGCTGAGAGCGCCGCCGACGATGTCGCCGACCAGGGTCGGAACGACCTCGCGCACCGCTTCCGCTACGCCCTCGCCGATGTCACGGCTGTCGAAGCGGGTCGCGGTGGCCGAACGCGCCAGCCGCGCGTCCAACTGGGCACGCGCCTTGGCCAGTTTGCTGCGGACCACGGCGGGATCATCGCTGAAGCCGGCCGCGACCTCGCCCAACGCGATGAAGGCAATTTCCGCCGCTTCCCAGCCGATCGCCGCGGCCTCCGGCATTGCCGCACGCGCACCGCGCTCGAACTCGGCGATGCGCCGGCTGTCGGCGGCACTCAGTTCGACCCAGCGGTCGTCGACGAACAGCCGGCCGCCACGCATCACGATCGCCTGCGGCGTGCCGCTGTCGCGGGTCAGGATCACGCTGCGTTCGTTGAGGGCGAGCTCGTAATCGCTCTCGATCGAACATTCGATTTCCGCGGCCGCGGCGACACCGCAGACCAGCGGCAGGACGATGATGGCGAACAAACGGCGCATTGCGGTCTCCATTGACGTTCAGGGCATGAGGCGTGGGGCGTTAGGCATGGGGTACTAGGCATTTGCATCGTGCCGGATCGGGGGATGCAATGCCCCTGCCGGTCGGTGGCATGACGTTCGTCACGGACCGGCGGAAGCGATCGGGACCGCGCCGCTGCGCGACTCGCCGGACCCGGCCATCGCCGCGTCGTTCACGACCTCTAGCCCCTCCCCCGGCTAGCGTCGAACGCTGATCCGCGCGGAGAGCCGAACATGACCACCCGACTCGACAAGCCGCTGCGTCGCGAGATCGAGATCGACGAGCGGCTGTACACGCTGACGCTCGATGCGGCCGGCTTGAAGCTGGTCGAGAAAGGCCATCGCAAGGGAGTCGCCCTGCGTTGGCAGGACCTGGTCAACGGCGATGCCGCGATCGCCGCGGCACTGTCGGCCAGCCTCGCACGCTGAGCGAACACCCACGCGCTGACGTACCCCGAGCCCTTGGCGTAGCCAGCATCAGCGCCTATTTTCCTGATAGTGGCCTTGCTCTGATCCGCCTTTTTCGCTCTGATCCGCGTCAACCGCTCTTAACCGCCTCGCCAGACTCAAGGATGCTCCGCCTCGGCATGGATGCGTTCGCGCCGTAGCAGATACAGGCCGCTGGCGACGATGATGCCGGCACCGAGCCAGGTCACCGAATCGGGCAAGACCCCCCACAAGGTCGCGTCCAGGATCACCCCCCACAGCAGGGCGGTGTATTCGATAGGCGCGATCAGCGACGCCTGTCCGACCCGGAACGCTTCGGTGATGGCGTACTGGCCGAGTGCGCCGGCCACGCCAATTGAGAGGATGATCCAGCCGTCCGCCGCGCGGATCGGCACCCAGTCCGGCAGCGCCAGCGCGCCCGCGCCGAGCGCAATCATGGTCATCGCCCAGACCATCATCGACTCGGTGCTGTCGGTGCGCGCCAGCAGGCGCACCGTAATCGCGCTGACCGCATAGGCCAGCGCAGCCAGCAGCACCGCCAGGCCGGCCAGGGTCAGCACGCCCTGCCCGGTCGGACGCAGCACCACCAGCACGCCGGCAAGACCGATGCCGATCGCGGTCCAGCGGCGCGGCCCGACCCGCTCGCGCAGCAACGGCACCGACAAGGCAGTGATCAGCAGCGGTGCGATGAAGAAGATCGAATAGGCGGTGGACAGCGGCAAGGTGCGCAGCGCGTAGACGAACGACGCCATCATCGCCACCCCGAGCACCCCGCGCAGCAGGTGCAACGACCAGCGCACGCGCAGCAGCGAACGCGCGCCGACCGTCGCCAAGGCCCAGGCCAGCACCAGCGGCAACGACGCCGCGCCGCGCAGCGCCGCCACCTGGAACGGCGGGTACTGCCCCGCAAGCGTTTTCAGTCCCGCATCCATCAGCGAGAACGCCGCGACCGCGACGAGCATGGCAATGACCGCACGCGTGGAGTGGGCGTCCGCGGTCATGCCCGGGCACCCAGCGCACGCGACCGCCGCCACAGCCCGAAGGTATACGCAAGGTAGTAGCCGATCAGCAGCCCGCCGACCGCAAGCAGGCTGCCCTGCGCAACCAGCCAGTGCGCCGCGCCGCCATCGAGTTGCCACCACTGCCACGCGCGCACCAGCCCGTACGCGATCCGCAGCGCGACGATCAGGGTCACCGCCAGCACCAGCCAGCGGTTCGGCGTGTAAAACAGCCCGGCCGGGGTGACCTCAAAGTGCGTCAGCCATAGCCCCACGATCCCGACCACCACCCCAAGCGCGAGTCCGACCGCTGCGTACGTCAACGCCAGCGCAATCCAATGGTCCAGCACCCATGCGCTGACCAGCAGTATCAGCACCGATACCAGCAGCAGCGCGCTGTTGATCGCCGACGCCCAACCCCGCGCGCGCCGCCGCAGCTTGCCCCTCCGGTAGCGCTGGATGAGCGCCAGCGGCAACAGCAAGGCCCACAACGCCAGCACGCCGGCCATCAACAGTGGAATCAGCAACAGCGGCATCGGCCGTCTCGCGTCATGGGTGGTGCAGCATAAGGGCGAGCACGCCGACTCGCGCCAGCCCTGCGCCAACGCGGCACACTTGCAGGAGCCGAGCGTCGCGGTTGGCGCCATGGCGGCCAAAGAGCAGGCCGGGCCCGAGAAAGATGGTGGGTCGTGATGGATTCGAACCATCGACCAGCGGATTAAAAGTCCGATGCTCTACCAACTGAGCTAACGACCCACAGCGCCCGGCGTTGCGCCGGGGGCGTGCATTCTAGCGTAACCGTTGTCGGTGTTGCGCGGCGTGCGTGACCCGCTTTCCTGCACCGGTGCCGCGGCGCAGTGCGGTAGAAGACATGTCGCCCGCGGGCTTCAGGCGTAGCGGGTCGGGTCGGCGACGCCGGCGGCGGCGAAGCCTTCGGCGCGCAGGCGGCAGGCGTCGCAGTGGCGGCAGGCGCGGCCTTCGGCATCGGCCTGGTAGCACGAGACGGTCTGGGCGAAGTCGACGTCCAGGCGCACGCCCTGGCGCACGATTTCGGCCTTGCTCATGTGTTGCAGCGGAGCGCGCACGCGAAGCCCCGCGCCCTCGACGCCGGCCCTGGTGGCGAGGTTGGCGAGTCGCTCGAAGGCATCGATGAACTCGGGGCGGCAATCGGGATAGCCGGAGTAGTCGACCGCGTTGACGCCGCAGAAGATGTCCGCCGCGCCCAGCACCTCGGCCCAGCCGAGCGCCACCGACAGCATGATCGTGTTGCGCGCCGGCACGTAGGTCACCGGGATGGTGTCCTTGCCGGCCGCCTCGCCGACCGGATGGCCGTCGTTGTCCAGTGGCACGCAGATACCGTCGTCGGTCAGCGCCGAGCCGCCGATGCTGCGCAGGTCGACGTTGACGGTCTTGTGCGCGACTGCACCCAGAGCGCGGGCGACGCGGTCGGCGGCATCCAGCTCGGAGGTGTGGCGCTGGCCGTAGCGCACGCTCAGCGCGTGCACCGCGAAGCCCTGTTCGCGCGCGAGCGCGATGACGACGGCGGAGTCCATGCCTCCGGAGAGGAGGACAACGGCAGGCTTCATGGGCGAATCATTCATGGTGCGCGACATCATTTCCTTTTCTGTGTAGGAGCGGCTTTAGCCGCGATCGAATACCAAATCGGTCGACCGGTTCCACGATCGCGGCTGAAGCCGCTCCTACAGGGATACGGGAGCTAGCGCCCCGGCGCGTCATCCCACAGGAGCTTGTGCAGCTGCAGCTGAAAGCGCACTGGCAGCCGGTCGGCGACGATCCAGTCGGCCAGCTCGCGCGGTGCGATCTGGCCGAAGCTCGGCGAGAACAGCACGTCGCAGACTTCCCCCAATCCGTGCTCGGCGACGATCGCCTTGGCCCAGTCGTAGTCCTCGCGGCTGCAGATCACAAACTTGACCTGGTCGTGCGCGGTCAGCAGCGCAAGGTTGCTCCACAGGTTGCGGTGCGCCTCCAGGGAACCGGGCGTCTTGATGTCGAGCACGCGCGAGACGCGCGGATCGACCTCGGCAATGTCGATCGCGCCGGAGGTCTCCAGCGACACCTCGTGGCCCGCGTCGCACAGTTGTCGCAGCAATCCGATGCAACGCTTCTGCGCGAGCGGCTCGCCGCCGGTGACGCAGACGTGGCGTGCGCCAAAACCCGCGACTTCGGCGAGAATCGCGTCGATTCCCCACCAGTCGCCGCCATGGAAGGCATACGCGGTGTCGCAGTACTGGCAACGCAGCGGGCAGCCGGTCAGGCGCACGAACACGGTCGGCCAGCCGATGCTGCGCGACTCGCCCTGCAGCGACAGGAAGATCTCGGTGAGTTTGAGGCGGTCCGTCGACGCGGGGACCGCGTCGGGCGCGACAGCGTTCATGGCGCAATTTTAGCCGAGCGCCCGAGGTATGCGCGACCGGATCCCGCAGCGGCGCCACGGCCCTGTAGGAGCGGCCCATGGCCGCGATGCTTTCCGGCCCGACCCGCGGGTGATACCGGCCGCGCCCATGCCTCTACAGGCATGGGGCCGCCCCTTCGAATCAGCGCAGGCGGTTGAGCTGGATCGCGCCCAGCCGGTCCTCGGCGGTGCGGGCGGCGTCGCTGCCGGGATACCGCCGGCTGACTTCCGACAAGGTGCGCTCGGCGGCGTCGAGCTGCTGCAGCCCGTATTGCGACAGGCCGACCTTGAGCATCGCGCCGGCAGCCTTGTCGTGGGTCGGATAGCGCTCCAGCAGCGTCTGGAACTGCTGCTGGGCGGCCTGGTAATTCTGGGTGACGTAGTAGCTCTCGCCGAGCCAGTACAGCGCGTTGGGTGCGTAGCTGCCGCTCGGATACTGGTCGAGGAACGACTGGAACAGGTTCGCCGATTCGGCGTACTCGCCAGCCTTGAGCGCGTCAAACGCGGCGTCGTACGCTTCGCGCTCGCCGGCGCCCTGCGCCAGTGTGCCGGCATCGCCGTAGACCGACGGCGCCGGATCCGGCGTCGGGACGGTCTTGGCGTCCGCGGCCTGGTCGGTCCGTGCGTCCACTGCTTGGCCGCCTTCGATCGGCGCCGCTCCAGCCGGAGGGGCAATCGGCAGATCCGGGTTCATCGGCGCGGCCGCGCCGCTTTCGATCCGGTTCAGACGGCCGTCGAGATCCAGGTACTGGGCGCGCGCGGTCTGCCTGAGCTGCTCCTGCTGGTGGGTGAGTTCCTCCACCTGTGCGCGCAGGGCCTGCACCTCGTCCTTGAGCAGGTTGACCTGCCGCAGCAGGTCGATGTTGGCCTGGTTGTCGCCGGCGCGCTGCTCGAGCAACGCGACCCGGTCAGCCAGGCTCATGCGCTGGGCGGAAGCGGGTGCGGCGGCCACGAGGGCCGCCGCAACCGCGAGACTGACTGCAAAACTACGCATCGGATGACCTGTCGACGGGATTGTTTTTTCCACGGGAACGGCTCCTATGCGCGGCTTTGACAAGCTGGGCATCAACGGGCCCGGCTTCAACGTGCGGTGTAGATGATCTCGACCCGGCGGTTCTTCGCCCAGCACTCTTCGTTGGACGCGGTGCAGGTCGGGCGCTCTTCGCCGTAGCTGGTGACGGTCGTCTGGTTGCCCGAGCCGCCGTTGGCCTGGATCGCCGAGGACACCGAGTTGCCGCGGCGCTCGCCCAGACCGATGTTGTACTCACGGCTGCCGCGCTCGTCGGCGTGGCCTTCCAGGGTCATGCGCGAGGACGGGCGGTCACCCAGGTACTTGGCGTGGCAGCCGACGATCGACTGGAACTCGGGACGCAGGGTGTCCTGGTCGAGATCGAAGTACACCACGCGCTGACGCAGGCAGGCGTCGGAGTCGAGGTCCTCGGGACCAAACGCGGTGGGACCGGCCGGCACCGGCTCGGTGACCGGCGGGGCGCTGGGGACCGGATCGACCGGGGCTTCTTCACGGACCTGCTTGGAGCAGGCGACAGCCGCGGTGCAGAGCACGGCGGCGAGGATGATGCGGGCGGTCTTGTTCATATCAACTTCCTCGTCAATGGCATGGAACAGGGCGGATCAGTCAGGTGGTCAGAGCAGCTATGTCAAAACAGGTGGTGCGGCAAAGTCGAACTCGATATCAGGACAGAGCGATCGGCAGCTCGCGATAGCGAACCGGTGCAGCCATGGACGTCATCGCGCAAGCCGGTACGGCCCCCATGCAGGCTCGCGCACGTCGCCGTCGGCGAGCACCAGGCGCTGTCGCACCCGGCCATCGGCCGACACCGCATAGAGCACGCCCCTGCTTCCCTCGCGCGCAGCATAGATGATCATCGAACCGTTGGGTGCGAAGCTCGGCGACTCGTCCAGTGAGCCGGGCGACAGCATGCTCCAGCGCGGCGAACCCAGCGTGCTGTCCCTCAGCGCAATACGGTAGGTGTTGCCGGCGCCCTGCGCGGTGGCGATCTTCTGGCCGTCGGCCGATACGTCGGCGCTGGCGTTGTAGGTGCCTTCGAACGTCACGCGCGTGGCGCTGCCACCGGACGCCGACACCTGGTAGATCTGCGGCCGGCCGCCGCGGTCGGAGGTGAAGTAGATCGTGTTGCCGTCCGCGCTCCAGGTCGGCTCGGTGTCGATGCCGAAGTGGCTGGTCAGCTGGGTCAGCGCACGGCTGCCCAGGTCCATCACGTAGATCTCCGGATTGCCGCTGCGCGACAGCGTCAGCGCCAGGCGCTGCCCGTCGGGCGAGAACGCCGGCGCGCCGTTGATGCCGCGGAACCGGGCGACCAGCTCGCGGCTGCCCGAGCCGATGTTCTGGATGTAAATCGAGGAGCTGCCGCCTTCGAAGCTGACGTAGGCCAGCCGGCTGCCGTCGGGGCTCCACGACGGCGACAGCAGCGGCTCGGACGAACGCACCACCGTCTGCGGGTTGTAACCGTCGGAATCGGCGACCATCAGCGCGTAACGCGTGTCGCGCCCGGTGCCGGTGGCGGTGACGTAGGCGATGCGGGTGAAGAACGCGCCGCGTACGCCGAGCACCTCTTCGTAGACCGCGTCGGCGATCTGATGGGCGACATCGCGCATCGCATTGCTGCGCGCGGTCAGGGCGAAGCCGAGCAGACGCTCCTGGGTGGCGACGTCGAACAACTCGTATTCGACCCGGTAACTGCCGGCGCCGGCATCCACCACCCGGCCGACGACCAGGTAATCCTGATTCAGTGCGCGCCAGGTCGGATACTTGACCTCGCTGCCGCGGGTGGGGCGCTCGATCAGATCCCCTGCCGGCAGGCTGCGAAACTGCCCGGAGCGGTTGAGGTCGGCGGCGATGACCGCGGCGACATCGGTTTCCGGGGCGGTGCCGCTGCCCTGGTACGGCATCGGCACCACCGCGATCGGCAGGGCCGCGGCACTGCCGCCGACGATGTCGATCTCGAGGCCCTGTTGCTGGGCAGCGGCGGTCAGGGGCAACAGGAGGGCGAGCAGCGCGGCCAGCCAGCGCAGGGGTCGGTTCATCGGCAGTTCCGGGTCAACAACGAGTGATCACAGTGCACAATTGTTAACAGCCTGAACGTGAACGCTGGCTCAAAGCTGAATCGAAGCCCGGCACTGGCTGGGGATCGCCCCCGAAACCACCCGCGTCCTCAGCGGTCCTGCGCGGTGAAGGTGAAGATCAGCGTGCGGTTGAACACCGACTCGAAGCCCGCGTGCGGCAGCGGCTGCGCCTTCAGCACGGCGGCCTCGATCGAGCGCCGGCCCTGCTCGTCGTAGTCGCAGGGCGAGGAGACCTCTGCGCTCATCACCTCGCCGCCGGGCAACTGGCGAATGATGAGTCGGCAGCGCGCGCCCAGCGGCACGGTTTCGGGGCGGGTCCACTTGGACAGCACCGCCTGCTGGATCGCGGCCTGATAGCGCGCCAGCAATGACGCATCGATCCCGTCATTGCCCGGCGGTGCGCTGGCGGCAGGCGCGGGACGGGGCGCCTCCTCGGCGGCGGCGCGGCGACGGGCCTCGGCGACCCGCTGGAGCTGCTGCTCGGCCTGCTCGGCCTCGCGCGCGGCGGCCTCGCGGCGGCGGCGGATGTCGGCCAGTTGCTTCTGCCGCTCCGCCTCCATCTGCGACAGCCGGCGCTGCCGCTCGGCCTCTTCCTGACGGCGGCGCTCGGTCAGGTCGACCTGCTCCTGGCGGCGGCGCTCCTCCTGGCGTTCGCGTTCGATCTCCGCCGGCGTCGGGGTCGGCTGGTCGGTGACCGCGTCCCGGTCCTCGGTATCGGGAATCGGGATGAAATCCTGCGCCCGGGTCTGCGGCGGGGTCGGCGCGTCCTGCGGTACCGGCTCGGGCAGCGGTTGCGGCAGTGGCGCGGCCTCATCGGGCTGCGGCTCGGGCTGCGGCACGGGCGCGGGCAACGGCTGGTCGATGGGCTCGGGCAGGTCCTCCAGGGTGTGGCGCATCGCCACCGAGAGCGCGTTGGCGTCGATCAGCTCGGCCGAGATCGGCGAACCCGCGGCCGAAGCCGGCGGATTGCTGCTGCTCCACCAGAACCCGACGAACATCACCAGGAACAGCACCGCGTGCAGCCCCAGCGCGAGCACCAGGGCCTGCGCATTGTCGGCGCGCGTTTCCCGCATCAGTCAGCGGCCTGCGTCGGTTGGCTCATGAGCCCAACGCGCTCGACCCCGGCGCGCTGCAACAGCACCATCGCGTCCATCACCCGCTGGTAGTCGACCGTGCCGTCACCGGCGACGAACACCGGCACCTGCGGGTTCTGGTTGACGATCGCGCGGATCCGCGCCTCCAGCGCCTCCATGCCGAGCGCCTCGTTGCTGCCGGCCTCCACGGTCAGGAAATAGTTGCCGGCCGGGTCGACGCTGACCACCACCGGGTCCTTCTTCTCCTGCATCGACTTGGCATCCGACTGCGGCAGTTCGATGTCCACGCCCAGGTTCAGCAGCGGCGCGGTGACCATGAAGATGATCAGCAGCACCAGCATCACGTCGATGTAGGGGACGACGTTGATCTCGGCGGTGAGCTTGCGCTTTTTGCGATGGCGACGGATGCCGGTGGTCATGGTGCGGTGCCTCCAGACGGCCGGGACCCGGAAGAAGTCCTCGTCCCCGGGTCTTGCTCTTGCGCTCCCCGGGTCCCGGAAGAAATAAACACTCTCGGCTCTTGCTCTTTCCCGGTCCCCTGTCCCCGGTCCCGGGTCCCGGCTCTACTCGTCATGATGCGTCTGCCGTTCGAGGATCGAGGAGAACTCCTCGGCGAATGCGTCGTAGCGCCCGGCGATGCGTTCGACCTTGGTCGCGTAGCGGTTGTAGGCCCAGACCGCGGGGATCGCGGCGAACAGGCCCATCGCGGTGGCGATCAGCGCCTCGGAGATGCCCGGGGCGACCGTGGCGATCGTGGCCTCCTTCATGTTGGCCAGCCCCTGGAACGAGATCATGATCCCCCAGACGGTGCCGAACAGGCCGACGTAGGGCGCGATCGAGCCGACGTTGGCGAGGAACTCCAGGTTGTGCTCGAGCCCGTCGAGTTCGCGCGCCGAGGACACGCGCATGCCGCGCTGGGCGCCTTCGAGCTGGGTCCGGCTGTCGACGCCGCGACGCTGGCGCTGGCGGCCGTATTCGCGGAAGCCCGATTCGAAGATCGCCTCCAGGCCACCGATCTCGCGGTTGCGCTCGGTGGTGTTGGCGTACAGCTTGGACAACTCCGCGCCCGACCAGAAGCGCTCCTCGAACTGTTCGGCCTCGCGCTCGGCGCGGTCGAGCATCTTCTTCTTGCGGAAGATGATCACCCAAGAGGCGATCGACGCGAACAGCAGCAGCACCATCACCAGTTGCACCGGGATCGACGCGTGCAGGATCAACTGCAGCATGTCGAAGTTGTTGTCGAGCGTGGCCGGCAGTGCGGCCCGGGTCGCCGCGTCGGTCGCCGCACCGGGCAGGGGCTCGACCGTGGCGGCCTGCAACGTGCTCAACAATGGGGTCATGCGTGTTCTCCGTGCCCGTGGTGGGCTTGTTTCCGAATGGATCCGCTCAGGCGGCGGGGTGTTCTAGCGCTTTCAACTGGTCATGCAGCGGTGGCGGAATCGCGCGCGGGCGGAAGCCCCGGGCATCGAGCGCCGCGACCCGCACCTGCGCGGTCAGCAGCAGCTCGTCGCCGCGGCGGACCGCCTGGGCGAACACCGCGCTGGCGCGCCGGCACTGGCGCAACTCGGCCGTCACCTCGAGCGCGTCGTCGAGCCGCGCGGGTTTGAGGAAGTCCAGCGTCATCGCCCGCACCGCGAACACCAGATCGTGCTGGAGCCGCAGAAGTTCCTGGCCGTAGCCATGCTCGCGCATCCACTCGCTGCGCGCGCGTTCGAGAAATGCCAGGTACTGCGCGTGGTAGACCACCCCACCCGCGTCGGTATCTTCCCAGTAGATTCTTATCGGCAGGCTGAACATTCGATTGAAGCGATTTTCCGTTGGCGGTTTTCGGTGTTACGGGACTCGGGACTCGGGACTCGGGACTCGGGACTCGGGACTCGGGACTCGGGACTCGGGACTCGGGACTCGGGACTCGGGACTCGGGAAAAGCTTAAGCGGCTGTCATCCCGAGTGCAGCGAAGATCTGCTTTTGCCTGAGCGGTGCGAAAACAGCAGAGCCCTCGCTGCGCTCGCATGACACGGATGAGGGTTGTTGTGGGGGACGGGACGACAGTGGCGCGCGGCAGCGCTTCAAAGCAGCCCTCCCAAGTCCCGGGTCCCGAGTCCCGAGTCCCGGCTCCCCGGCTCCAGCCCGATATGCCGGTAGGCCTTCGGCGTGGCGATGCGCCCGCGCGCGCTGCGTTGCAGGTAACCCTGCTGGATCAGGTACGGCTCGATCACGTCCTCCAGCGTGCCGCGCTCCTCGCTGAGCGCCGCGGCCAGTGACTCCACCCCGACCGGGCCACCGTCGAAGGATTCGATGATGGTCAGCAGCAGGCGCCGGTCGAGCTCGTCGAAGCCCTCCGGGTCGACCTTCAGCATCGACATCGCGGCATCGGCGGTGTCGCGGCTGATGGTGCCGTCGGCCCGCACCTGGGCGTAGTCGCGCACGCGACGCAGCAGGCGGTTGGCGATGCGCGGGGTGCCGCGCGCGCGCCGGGCGATCTCGGCGGCACCGCCGGCGTCGCAGCGGATGTCGAGGATCTGCGCGGAGCGCCGCACGATCCGGGTCAGCTCCTCGGCGCTGTAGAACTCCAGCCGCTGGACGATGCCGAAGCGGTCGCGCAGCGGCGCAGTCAGCAACCCGGCGCGGGTGGTCGCGCCGATCAGGGTGAACGGCGGCAGGTCGAGCTTGATCGAACGCGCGGCCGGCCCCTCGCCGATCATGATGTCGATCTGGTAGTCCTCCATCGCCGGATAAAGGATCTCCTCGACCACCGGCGAGAGGCGGTGTATCTCGTCGATGAACAGCACGTCGAACGGCTGCAGGTTGGTCAGCAGCGCGGCCAGGTCGCCGGCCTTCTCGATCACCGGGCCGGAGGTCTGGCGCAGGTTGACGCCCAGCTCGTTGGCGATGACGTGGCTCAGCGTGGTCTTGCCCAGGCCGGGCGGACCGAAGATCAACACGTGGTCCATCGCCTCGCCGCGTCCCTTGGCGGCCTCGATGTAGATCTTCATCTGCTCGCGGACCGGCTGCTGTCCGAGGTACTCGTCGAGCCGCTTGGGCCGGATCGAGACCTCGACGGCGTCGTCCTCGCGGGTCGCGCCGGCGGCGATGATGCGCTCTTCGTTCATGGCCGGGACCGGGGACCCGGGACCCGGGACCCGGGAACGTCAACGTCAAGAACACGATCGACAGCGCCGGCGGGCTGCCTGTGGTGGCGGGGGTCCGGACTGCAGAGACTGCTCATGCCCACGATTGTACGGCTGCCTGTAAGTGCTTTCCGGGTCCCCGGTCCCGGGGCCCCGGTCCCGGCTTTCAGATCTCCACCTGCGCGCCCAGCTCCACCAGGCGATTGCCCGGGATCCGGAAGAAGCCGGTCGCCGGCGCCGCGTTGCGGTGCATCAGTGCGAACAGGCGGTCGCGCCAGACCGGCATGCCGCGGTGTGCGATCGCCACGACGGTCTCGCGGCTGGCGAAGTAGGTCGTGTCCATCGGATCGAAGTGGATGCCGCCCTGGTCGCAGCTGCGCATCAGCGCCAGCGGCACGTCGGGGGTCTCCATGAACCCGAAGCGCAGCCGCACGCGATAGAAGTCATCGCCGATCGCCTCGATCCGGAGCCGGTTGTCCTTGGGTGAGTACGGCACCGTCAGCGTCTCGACGGTCAGGAACACGTTGCGCTCGTGCAGCACCTTGTTGTGCTTGAGGTTGTGCATCAGCGCGTGCGGCACCACGCCCTTGTCGGCGGTCAGGAACACCGCCGTGCCCGGCACCCGCACCGGCGGCGCCAGCATCAGTCCGGGCAGGAAGCTGCCGAGCTGGATGCCCTCCTTCTGGATCTCCTCGCGCAGCAGCGTGCGGCCGCGGCGCCAGGTTCGCAGCAGGGTGAACAGCACGATGCCCAGCACCACCGGGAACCAGCCGCCCTGCAGCACCTTGGCGCCATTGGCGGTCAGGAACGCCAGGTCGATCAGGAAGAAGGGCACGCACAGCGGCAGCACCCAGAGGCGCCAGCGCGGCCACAATGCGCGCGCCACGATCGCCAGCAGCAGCGTGTCGATCAGCATCGTCGCCGACACCGAGACGCCGTAGGCGGTGGCCAGCGCCGAGGACGAGCGGAACGTCAGCACCAGCACGAGGACGATTGCCATCATCGCCCAGTTGATCGCCGGGATGTAGATCTGGCCGATGGTCTCGCGGGAGGTGTGCTTGATGCTCATGCGCGGGATGTAGCCCAGCTGCATCGCCTGGCGCGCGACCGAGAAGCCGCCGGTGATCACCGCCTGCGAGGCGATCACGGTGGCCATCGTGGCCAGCACGATCATCGGGATGCGGCCCCACTCGGGCACCCCGATGTAGAACGGGTTGCGGATCGCGGTCGGATCCTCCAGCACCAGCGCGCCCTGACCGAGGTAGTTGAGCATCAGCGCCGGCAACACGAAGAAATACCAGCCATAGCGGATGGGCTTGGCACCGAAATGGCCCATGTCGGTATAGATCGCCTCGCCGCCGGTCACCGCCAGCACCACCGCGCCGAGGATGAAGATGCCACCCCAGCTGTGCTCATAGAAAAAGCGCATCGCCCACCAGGGGTTGATCGCCTTGAGCACCTCGGGTTCATGCAGGATGTTGACCACGCCGAGCACCGCCAGCACGATGAACCACAGCACCGTGACCGGCCCGAAGATCCGTCCGACCTTGGCGGTGCCGTAGCGCTGGGTCGTGAACAATGCCGCCAGCACCACCACGGAGATCGGCACGATCCAGTTGCTCAGCTGCGGTGCGACCACCTCCAGGCCCTCGACCGCAGACAGTACCGAGATCGCCGGGGTGATCACGCCGTCGCCGAAGAACAGCGAGGCGCCAAGGATGCCGAGGATGCCGACCAGATACGTCGACTTGGAGCCCTTGGGCAGGCTGCGCTGGGCCAGCGCCATCAGCGCCATGATGCCGCCCTCGCCCTCGTTGTCGGCGCGCATGATGATGGTCACGTACTTCAGCGTTACCACCAGCATCAGCGACCAGAAGATCATCGACAGCACGCCAAGCACGGTGTCGTGGTTGGCGATCAGCCCGTAGTGCGGTGAGAACGCCTCGCGGATGGTGTACAGCGGGCTGGTGCCGATATCGCCGAACACCACGCCCACCGCGCCGACGATCAGTCCCGCCAGCCCGATGTTGCCGTGCCCGTCCTTGGCGGCGTGGCGGGGAAGATTTTTCTGCGCAGTGCTCATGGTTTTCCAGGGTGTGCTCAGGCGCTCAACGCAGCGCGGACTTGAGAGCCTTGCGGATGATGGTCGCGGCGTCGTCGCCGCTCTCGGTGGCCTCGCGCGCCATGCGCGCGGCGTCGGCCGGCTTGTAACCCAGTTGCTGCAGCGCGATCACCGCCTCGCTCTGCGGATCGGCCGGGGCGCCGCTGCCGCCCAGGGCGACGCCACCGCCCATCAGGTCGGCGGCGCGGTCGCGCAGCTCCACCACCATGCGCTCGGCGGTCTTCTTGCCGATGCCGGGGATGCGAGTGAGCGCAGTGATGTCGCCGGCCTGCACCAGTCGCGCGAATTCGTCGACCGGCACGCCCGACAGCACCGCCAGCGCGATCTTCGCGCCGATCCCGCTGACCTTCTGCACGTCGCGGAACAGGCGCCGCTCGCTCTCGCGCAGGAAGCCGTACAGCGAGACGCTGTCCTCCTTCTGTGCGTAGTGAGTGAACAACGACACCTCGCGGCCGAGTTCGGGCAGGTCGTAGAACGTGCTCATCGGCGCCTCCAGCTCGTAGCCAACGCCATTGACATCCACCACCAGCCACGGCGGTTGCTTGTGGATCACGATGCCTTTCAATCGGCCGATCATGCGCCGCGCCTTCTGAGTTGGTTGATGGCCACGCCGGTGCGCATCTGGGTCGCGCTCATGTGCGCGTGGGTCAGCGCAACGGCGAGCGCGTCGGCGGCATCGGCCTGCAATTTCATCTCCGGCAGGTTCAGCAGCAGCCGCACCATGTGCTGCACCTGCAGCTTGTCGGCCGCGCCGCGACCGACCAGTGACTGCTTGATCACACGTGGTGCGTATTCGCTGACCTTCAACTGCCGGCGCACCACCGTTGCCAAGGCGGCGCCGCGTGCATGACCGAGCTTCAGCGCCGAGGTCGCCGACTTGTCCATGAACACCGTCTCGATCGCCACCTGCTGCGGCCGCCAGCTGTCCATCACCCGCTCCAGGCCCTCGCACAACAGCCCCAGGCGCGAAGGGAAATCATCCGCACCGAGCAGCTTCAGCGCCTCGCAATGCACGAAGCTGCAGCGCCCGTCGGCGGCGACGTCGATCACGCCGACTCCGGTGCACTGCGAGCCGGGATCGATGCCGAGGATGCGGGTGGCGGTGCCGGGATCGGGGACCGGGGACCGGGGACCCGCGGGCGCTGCCGTCTTTTCGGGCGTTACGCGCATCGACCCCGGTCCAGTCGCCCGATGGTCCAGCCGGCGCTGCCCTTACCGGTCCCCGGTCCCCGGTCTCCGGTCCCGGTCTTATGCATACGCGCCCTCGCCCAGTTCGGCGTTGGAATACACGTTCTGCACGTCGTCCAGGTCCTCCAGCCAGTCGAGCAGCTTGACCACCTGCTGCGCGGTCTCGCCCTCGACCGCGACATCGTTGTCGGCGCGGAAGGTCACCTCGCTATCGTCCGGGTCCAGGCCCGCCGCCGCCATTGCGGCCTTGACCGGCTCGAAAGCATCCGGCGCGGTCAGCACGTCGATCGAGCCGTCCTGTGGATACACCACCACGTCATCGGCGCCGGCCTCGATCGCGGCTTCGGTAATGGCATCCTCATCTGCACCGGGCGCGAAGCTCAGCACGCCGAGCTTGCGGAACATGAAGGCGACCGAGCCGTCGGTGCCAAGGTTTCCGCCGAACTTGCCGAACGCGTGGCGCACATCGGCCACGGTGCGTACCTTGTTGTCGGTCAGGCAGTCGACGATCACCGCGACGCCGCCGGGCGCGTAGCCTTCGTAGCGCATCTCCTCGTAGCTGATGCCTTCGAGCTCGCCGGTGGCCTTCTTGACCGCGCGCTCGATCACGTCGCGGGTCATGTTGGCCGCGAAGGCCTTGTCGATCGCGGTGCGCAGCCGGGAGTTGCTCGCGGCATCGCCGCCGCCGGTGCGCGCGGCCACGCCGACCTCGCGCAGGAGCTTGGTGAACATCTTGCCGCGCTTGGCATCCTGGGCGCCCTTGCGGTGCTGGATGTTGGCCCACTTGGAATGACCGGCCATACGATTTTGGTGGTGCTGGAGAAACAAGCCGCGGATTATAGGCGCTCATTGCCGCCGGGCCGGGAATTTCCCGCCGGCCCCGGCAGCGCCCCCGGCGCGAACCGTCCTTCACGCAGGAATTGGGCAGCCTGCGCCGCGGCATCGCGCGAGAACAGCAGTCCGCTGTGGCTGGCCGCCACCACGGCGTGGTCGGCCAGGCCGGGCAGGCGGGTCTCGGCCACCGCGACGGTGCCGTCGCTGTCGCCGCGGATACCGCCGAAGAACTGGCCGAGCCCGAAAGGCACCCGGCCGGCGATCACCCCGACCTCGGCCCGGCCCTGCCAGGGCACGCAGCCGCGCCGTAGCAACTCGGCGCTGCGGCCCAGCGTGCGCGCGCTCCAGCGCCGCCGCGAAAGGCCCTCGGCGGCCGCGCTGCCGCACAGTGGCGAGCCGAGGCAGACCACGCGGCGTACCGGCAGGTCCGCGTCGCGCCGCAATGCGGTCAGGGTGATCAGGCCGCCGAGGCTGTGCGCGACCACATCGGCGTCGCCGCGTCGCAGGCGCTCGATGAGTTCCGGCACGGCCCTATCGGGCCCACCGGCGACGGTGGAATAGCCGAACGGTTCCGGCGCAAACCCGGCCGCCGCCAGCCGCCTGGCAAGCCAGTGCATCGATGCGCGGGGCATCCACAAGCCGTGCAGCAGGAGGACGCGGCGGGTCACGCAGGCGCCCTGGCCGGGACAGGAAGGGCTTGGAAGGATTTGTCTGGGCTTGTCGCTAGGGCAAGAGCAAATCCCCCCTGCCCCCCTTTTTCAAAGGTGGGAACGGCAGGTTCGAAGCGGTTTAGTGGCGGGCTCAACCGGAGGAACAATCGGGACGGCGGCGCAGGATGAATTCATGATCGCGCACCCGGCCGACCGGGAACTCGTAATCGCCGACGTGCTCGAAGCCGTGCCGCGCATAGAAGCGCTGGGCGCCGAGGTTCTCCGACCACACCCCGATCCACAGCGTGCACGGGCCGTCGCGCTGCAGCCAGTCCAGCGCGGTCTGGAACAGGCGCCCGCCCCAGCCGGCGTTCTGGTGGTCCTTCAGCACGTACAGACGCTTGAGCTCGCCATCGCCGGCGGCGACCTCCGGATGCGGCAGCCCGCAGGGTCCCGCCGCGGCATGGCCGACCGGCTCACCGTCGCGTTCCAGCAGCCAGATCGCATAGGCCGGGTGGGCCAGGATCACCGACTGCTTCCCGACTGCATAACTGTCCTGCAGGAAGGCCTGCAGGTCCTCGTCGGGATACAGGTGGCCGAAGGTCTCCACGAACGAGCGCGAAGCCAGTTGCGACACCGTCTCGGCATCGGCCGGCCCCGCGCGGCGGATCGCCAGCGACACGTCAGGCCTTGGCGGCTTTGGGCCGGATCGAGACATGCACCTCGGCCAGCTGCGCATCCGGCACCTCCGAGGGCGCGCCGGTCATCAGGCATTGCGCGGTGGTGGTCTTGGGGAATGCGATCACGTCGCGGATCGAGTCGGTACCGGCCATCAAGGCGGCGATGCGGTCGATGCCGAACGCGATGCCGCCGTGCGGTGGCGCGCCGTACTTCAGTGCGTCCAGCAGGAAGCCGAACTTGGCCTGCGCCTCGTCCGCGCCAATGCCAAGCAGCTCGAACACCGCCGACTGCATCGAGGAGCGATGGATACGGATCGAGCCGCCGCCGATTTCGTTGCCGTTGAGCACCATGTCGTAGCCGCGCGAAACCGCGGTCTTCGCGTTGGCGCGCAGCTCGGCCTCGTCGTCGACCGCCGGCGCGGTGAACGGGTGATGCAAGGCCACAAAGCGGCCGGCTTCCTCGTCCCACTCGAACATCGGAAAATCGGTGACCCACAGCGGCGCCCAGCCCTCATCGACCAGCTTCAGGTCGCGGCCGAGCTTCAGGCGCAGCGCGCCCATGAAATCGCTGGCGACGGTGTAGGTGGCCGCGCCGAAGAACAGCAGGTCGCCGCTCTGCGCGCCGGTCGCGGCCAGGATCGCCGCCAGCGTGGCGTCGTCGAGGAACTTGGCGATCGGCGAGTTGACGCCATCGCGACCTTTGCCGGCGTCCTCGACCTTCATCCAGGCCAGGCCCTTGGCGCCGTACTTGGCGGCGTGCGCGGCGTAGTCGTCGATCTGCTTGCGCGACAGGCTCGCCGCGCCCGGTGCGCGAAGCGCGACCACGCGGCCGTCCTCGAGGTTAGCCCAGTCGGTGAACACCTTGAACTCGCACGACTTGACGATTTCCGCGATGTCGACCAGTTCCATTGCAATGCGCAGGTCGGGCTTGTCCGAGCCGAAGCGACGCATCGTCTCGGCGTAGGTCATGCGCGGGAATTCGCCGAGTTCCACGTCCATGACCTCGCCGAACACGGTGCGGATCATGTCCTCGGTTGCGTCCTGTACGTCGCGCTCGGTGACCCAGGCAAACTCGATGTCGAGCTGGGTGAATTCCAGTTGGCGGTCGGCGCGCAGGGCTTCGTCGCGGAAGCAGCGCGCGATCTGGTAGTAGCGGTCGAAGCCGGCCACCATCAGGATCTGCTTGAACAGCTGCGGCGACTGCGGCAGCGCGTAGTACTCGCCCGGGTGCATCCGGGCCGGCACCAGGAAATCGCGCGCGCCCTCCGGCGTGGCCTTGGTCAGGATCGGCGTCTCGATGTCCTGGAACTCGCGTGCGTCCAGCCAGTGCCGCAGCGCCTGCACCAGCCGGGTGCGGATGCGCAGCTTGCGCTGCATGTCCGCGGTGCGCAGGTCGAGGTAGCGATACTTCAGGCGGATGTCCTCGCCGGCGTTTTCATGGGCGTGGAACGGCAGCGGCTCGGCCTTGTTGAGCACCTCGATGCGGCTGGCGACCACCTCGACCTGGCCGGTCCTGATTTTGTCGTTGACCGCGTGGCGCGCGCGCACCACGCCGGTCACGCGCAGGCAGTCCTCGTAGCCCACCTGTTCGGCCACCGCGAACGCCTCCGGACTGTCGGGCTCGACCAGCACCTGGACGATGCCCTCGTGGTCGCGCAGGTCGATGAAGCACAGCCCGCCGAGGTTGCGGGCGACGTCGGCCCAGCCGCAAAGGGTGACGGTCTGGCCGATGAGGCGCTCGTCGACGAGGCCACAGAAATGGGTACGCATGGGGGCTCCGGAATGCGGCTGGTCCGGCCGAGGCCGGGGCAGATCGATAAGGCCGGCATTTTAGCGGCTGCGCTGCGGACGTGCCGTCGGTCACGCGCGATCAGCTGCCATCGTCCCGTTTTACGCACGGCCAACGGCAGTCGCACGCAGTTTGAGACGCCGGTTGCGTTTTCGGCGATGCTTGCCCCAATAGGCTCAAGTTATCCCCGCGCGGGCCGCTGACAGCTGATGAGCGGCAAGTTCCGGTCCAGCACCAGCACCGACCACGGCTGCGTTCGACGAGAAGGGGGAGAGACCATGATGACAGCGTGCAAGCTCCGGCTGTGGATGCTGCTGCTGTCGTTGTCGCTGTTCTCGAGCACGGCCGGCGCCCGCATCGAGCATGCCGCGGCCCCGCTGCTGTCGGCCACGTTGCTCTCGGCGCCACCGGCGACCGCGGCCAGCGGATTGCTGCGGCAGGCCGGGCCAATGCTGGCGGGCACCTCACGCGGGCAGATGCGGGTCGGTTTGACCATCGTGGCGCCGGCGGACGAACCGGCCGCGGACGAAGAGGGGTTTGCAGGGCTCGATGCCGAAGTGCGCTGCGAGAGCAGCGACCTGGGCTACCGCGAGTGCCGCACGCCGTTCCGCGGAGCGGTGAAACTCTCGCACGAGCTGTCCGAGGTGATCTGCGTGGAAGGCGGCAACTGGGGCTGGCGCGCCGGCGCGGTCTGGGTCGATCGCGGTTGCAGCGCAGTGTTCGTGAAGATCCCCACGGAAGTCGCCGCGGTGCGGCAAAGCGCAAGCTGAGCGCTCAGGCGCTTCGGTAGGCTGGGCTGGCAAGCCCAGCTTTTCGGCGGACGACAGCGCTGCATTCGTAGGGTGGGCACGTTTTCTGTGCCCACCCTACGCCGACTGCCGTCGGTCGCCGCGCGGCGTCGCTCAGACCGCCGGGCTGGCCGGCTTCGCGGCCGGCTTGGCCACGGCCTTGACCGGCTCGGCTTTCTTCTCGGCGGGCTTGCCGTCGCCCGACTTGCCTTCGCCCGACTTGCCCTCGCCGGACTTGCCTTCACCGGAGTTGCCTTCACCGAGTTTGCCTTCAGCGACCTTGCCGTCGCCGGCCCGGCCCTCGCCCGAGCCAGCATCGCCAGCCAGATTGCGCTTGCGGTCGCCGTCCTTCTTGAAATCGGTCTCGTACCAGCCACCGCCGGCCAGGCGGAACTGCGGCGCGGTGAGCTGGCGCTTTAGCTCGGCCTGGCCGCACGCCGGGCAATCGCGTGGATCGGTGTCGGACAGCTTCTGCAGGCGGTCGAAGCTGTGGCCGCAGGCGGCGCACTCGAAAGCGTAGATCGGCATGGCGGGAGGCAACTCGGCGGAACGGTGCGCGGATTGTGGGGCCAGCCGGCGGCGAATCAAGTCCAGGCCGCGGCCCCTGCCCGACGCGATGTGCAGGCAACGTGAAATCTGGCGGTATTTTTTCAACCAGATCAGCATGTTACGGTGCGTGGCTATCTGCGTACGCAGGCACTTGCTGTCGGGGTAATGATTCCAGTCGTTCGATCGATGACCGCCTTGTTGGCGGGCGTGGCGCTGCTGCTGGCCGGCAGCGGCCTGCTGGGCACCCTGCTGGCGGTCCGCGGGCGCGCGGAAGGCTTCAACGACCAGACCCTGGGCCTGATCATGTCGGGCTATTTCGTCGGCTTCTTCCTGGGCACCTACGCCGCGCCCAACCTGATCCAGCGGATCGGCCATATCCGCGCGTTCGCGTTCTACGCCGCGCTGTGCGCCGTAACCGTGCTGCTGCATCCAATGCTGGTGGATCCGTGGATCTGGGGCGGCCTACGCGTGCTGACCGGCATTGCCCTGGTGGGCCTGTACACGGTGATCGAGAGCTGGCTCAACGCGCAGGCGCCGGCGGCGCAGCGCAGCCAGGTATTCGCGGTGTACATGGCGGTGAACCTGCTGGCACTGGCTGCGGGCCAGTGGCTGATCGGCCTGTACTCGCCGCTGCTGTTCGTGCCCTTCAGCCTGGTCGCGATTTTGATCTGCGTCGCCGCGCTGCCGGTCACCGCCAGCCGCATGCTCCAGCCCGAACTGCCCGCAACCCCGCGGCTGGCCCTGGTGGCGCTGTACCGGGCGGCCCCCGCGGCGGCCAGCGGCGCGCTGCTGGGCGGGCTGGCCCTGGGCGGCTTCTGGGGGCTGGGCGCGGTCTACGCGAGCCGGCTGGGCATGGACGTGACCGGCATCGCCACACTGATGAGCCTGACCATCCTGGGCGGCGCGGCCTTGCAGTGGCCGATCGGCCGGCTGTCGGACCGCGGCGACCGCCGCACCACCCTGGCGCTGGTCTGCACGTTGGCGACGGTGGTCTCGGTGGCGCTGGCGCTGACCGGCGGCAGCGACAGGACGTTGCTGTATGCGCTGTTCTTCGCGTTCGGCGGGCTGTCGTTCGCGATCTACCCGGTGTGCGTGGCCCACCTGCTCGACCACCTCGCCGCCGAGGACATGCTGTCGGGCTGCAGCAGCCTGCTGCTGCTCAATGGCATTGGCTCCGCACTGGGTCCGGCGCTGGCCGGCGCTTTGATGACCCAGGCCGGCCCGCAGGCACTGCCGGCATTCTTCGCCATCACCCTGGCGTTGCTGGCGCTCGTTACCGGCGGGCGGCGCCTGTCGTACCGTCGCGAACGTGAGCACCCGGCGCACTTCCACCCGATGCTGCGCACCACCCCGTCGGCGCTGGAACTGCTGCCCGAGACGGACGCGCCCGATGCGCCGCCCGCCGCTTCTGCCACTGAGGTGCCATCCCCCGCGCGCCCATCTGATCGCCCCCGAGAGGAAAGCCAGTGAACCGCTCAACGCCATCCCAGGGCCGCTCCAGCGCTTCGAAGTCTTCCGCTTCGAAAGCCGCCGGCGCGACCTCGGCACGCCCGACCCCGGCCGCTTCGCCGTCCACCGGTGAAAGCGACGATTTCGCGCCGTCGTTGATGCTGGCGACCGACCTGGACGGCACCTTCCTCGCCGGCTCCTCGGCACACCGCCAGAAGCTCTACCGGCTGGTCGACCGCCACCCGGGGATCAGCCTGACTTTCGTCACCGGCCGCGGCCTGGAGCATGTGATGCCGCTGCTGTCGGACCCGACCCTGCCGCGGCCCGACTACGTCATCTGCGACGTCGGCGCGACCGTGGTCGACGGCCTGACCCTGCAGCCGGTGCAGCCGCTGCAGGCCGGGATAGACGCGCGCTGGCCGGGCGAGCACGCGGTGGCCGATGCGATCGACCGCTTCGACGGCCTGGTGCGGCAGGACGTGCCGCAGGAGCGCCGCTGTTCGTACTTCTGCGCGCCCGAAACCTTGACCGGCATCCGCCACGAGATCGAGGCCGCGGCGCAGTCGCTGGGCTGCTCGGTGCTGTACTCGGCCGATCGCTACCTCGACATCCTGCCGCCGGACACCGACAAGGGCCGCACGCTGGCGGCGCTCGCCGACTCTCTCGAGCTGCCGCACGAGCGCGTGCTGGTCGCCGGCGACACCCTCAACGACCTGTCGATGTTCGTCGCCGGGTTCCAGGGCGTATGCGTCGGCGATTCCGAACCGGCGCTGGTCTCGGCCACCCAGCAGCTGGCCAACGTGCTGCACGCCGAGGCACCCGGCTGCGGCGGCATCCTGGAGGCGATCGAGCATTTCAACCTGCTCGAGGCCGACGACCCACACCGGCGCACGCCCAAGCCGCAGGCGATGGGCAAATCCGAGCTGGTGATGGTCTACCACCGGCTGCCCTACGAGGAATACGTCGAGGACGGAGTACGCAAGCGCCGCCGGCCGACCTCGCCCAACGGCATCATCCCCAGCCTGCTGGGCTTCTTCGGAAGCGGCCGCAAGGGCTCGTGGGTCGCCTGGAGCGTGGACGATCCCAAGCTGGGCGCGTTCGAGAGCCACACCCCGGTCGATGAGGCGCGCTATCCCGACCTCACCGTGGCCCGGGTCAGGCTGACCAAGTCCGAGGTCGACGCGTTCTACAAGCGATTCTCCAAGGAAGCGTTCTGGCCGATGCTGCACACCTTCTGGGAGCGCGCGCGCTTCCGCGAGGACGACTGGAAGATCTACCTGAAGGTCAACCGCAAGTTCGCCGAAGCCACCGCCGCGGAGGCCGCTCACGGCGCCACCGTGTGGCTGCACGACTACAACCTGTGGATGGTGCCGGCCACGCTGCGCGAGCTGCGCCCGGACCTGAAGATCGCGTTCTTCCACCACACCTATTTTCCCTCGGCCGACGTGTTCAACGTGGTTCCGTGGCGGCGCGAGATCCTCGGCAGCCTGCTGCAGTGCGATTACATCGGCTTCCACATCCCGCGCCAGGTCGAGAACTTCGTCGACGTGGTGCGCGGGGCGATGCCGGCCGAGACGCTGCACCGCGAAAGCTGCGCGCCGCGCTTTTTGACCTACGGCTGCGCGGTCGGGCTGGACACCATGACCACCTGCCTGCGCGTGGGCGACCGCGAGATCGGCCTGGGCGCGCATCCGGTCGGCACCGACCTGGCGCGCATCCGCGAGGCGTTGTCGCAACCGGAGGTCCGCGAGCGCGCCGCCGAGATCCGCCAGGAATTCAAGGGCCGCAAGCTGGTGCTGTCCATTGAGCGCCTGGATTACACCAAGGGCACGCTGGAAAAGCTGCTCGCCTTCGAGCGCCTGCTGGAGCAGCAGCCGCGGATGCAGGGCGGCGTCACGCTGCTGATGGTGTGCGTGCCGGCGGCCAAGGAGATGACGATCTACCGGCAGTTGCAGACCCAGATCGAGCAGGCGGTCGGCCGCATCAACGGCCGCTACGCCGACCTGGATTGGTCGCCGGTGCGGTTCTTCGCCCGCGCGCTGCCGTTCGAGCAGGTGCTCGCGCACTACGCCGCGACCGACGTCATGTGGATCACGCCGCTGCGCGATGGCCTGAACCTGGTGGCCAAGGAGTTCATCGCCGTGCACGGCATCCAGGACACCAGCGGCGTGCTGGTGCTGTCGGAATTCGCCGGCGCGGCGGCCGAGCTCAAGGGCGCGGTGCTGACCAACCCGCACGACCAGAACGATCTCGTCGCCGGCCTGGCGCAGGCACTGGCGATGCCCGATGACGAAGCCGAAGGCCGCCAGCGGCAGTTGTTCGACATCGTCAGCCGCTACGACGTGGAGCGCTGGGGCCACGACTTCCTCGACGCGGTCGAGACCGCCGGCAGCGGCGCCAGCCATCATCGCTACGCAATGCCGAGCAACGAATAGAAGCGGTTTTCGGTTGGACTCCGTCGCCGTCTCGCGTCCGGCCCTTCACTTGTAGGAGCGGCTTCAGCCGCGATCACAAGCCGGTGTTGGCGTCGGCATGACGATCCCATGCGTCACCGGTAGGAGCGAGGTGAGTCGCGACCACGCCAGCTCATTCGCTGCGCATCCGGCCCCCGGTTGGAGCAAATCCTCCCCAACCCTCCTTTTCCAAAGGAGGGAGCACAGGCAGTCACCAGAACGCGATTACCAGCGCCGCGGTCACCGCCACCAGCGTGGCCGACCCCCAGCGCACCGCCGCCGACACCGCCGGCGCACGGCTCCGATCGACCGCGTCCAACTGCGCCGCATCCGGTGCCTGCGCGCCCGCCTGCCACAGCCATGCCGCCACCGCGGTCAGCGCCAGCAACACCCCGGCGACGATGGTGAAGTGCAGATCGAGCCAGCCCAATTGGCTAGCGACGAACCACGCCACGCTGATCGCGTGCCCGGTCAGCAGCGCGCGCCACGCCGCGCTGGCGCCGAGCCCGCGCCACCACAGGCCGAGCAGAAACACCGCCACCAGCGGCGGGGTGACGTAGGCAAAGGTCTGCTGCAGGTAGGCGAACAGCCCGGGGAAGTGGTCGATCATCGGCGCCCACATCGCCGCCAGCGCCATCAGCACCAGGGTGATGCCGCGGCCGAGCTTCGCCAGCGCGCGCGCGTCCAGGTGCGGCCGCCGCGGCTGGATGAAATCGTGGGTGATCAGGGTCGAGGCCGAGTTCAACGCCGAGTCGATGCTCGACATGATCGCCGCCAGCAGCCCGGCCAGGATCAGCCCGGTCAGCCCGACCGGCGCGTACTCCATCAGCAGGCGCGGATAGACCTCGTCGGCGCGTTGCAGGTCCGGCAGCAACGCGATCGCCATCGCGCCGGGCAGCACCATCAGGAACAGTGGCAACAACTTCAGCCCGGCGGCGAGCATGGCGCCGCGCCCGGCGGCCTCGACGCTACGCGCGCCGAGCAGGCGCTGGCTGACGTACTGGTTCATCGTCCAGTAGTAAAAACCCAGGATCGGCAGGCCGATCAGCGTGCCCAGCCATGGCAGATGCGGGTCGTCCAGCGGCCGGACCAATGACAGGTGATCGGCCGGCATCGCCGCGACCACATTCGCCCAGGAGTGGTCGAACTCGGCGAACACCAGCCACGCCAGCATCGCCGCGCCCACCAGCAACACCACCGACTGCAGCGCATCGGTGTAGGCCACCGCGCGCAGGCCGCCCGCGGCGGTATAGAGGCCGGTGAACAACGCGATCGCCACGATGGTGCCGACCAGCGGCAACTGCGGGAAGAACACCTGCAGCACCAGCGCACCGGCGAACAGGCTGCCGGCGGTATCGAGCACGATCGACAGGAACACACTGACCCCGGACAGGTACTTGCGCAGGCGCGCATCGAAGCGGCGTTCCAGCAGTTCCGGCACCGTGGTCAGGCGGTTGCCCAGCAGCACCGGCACCACGTACAGCGCCGAGAACAGCAGCACCAGCGCGGCCATCCATTCGTAGTTGGCCACCGCGATGCCCGACGACCACGCCGCGCCGGGCAGGCCGATCAGGGTGGTCGAGGAGATGTTGGAGGCGAACAACGACAGGCCGACCACGCCGGCGCCGAGCGTCCGCCCGGCCAGGAACAGCTCGTCGGACTCCGGGCTGCGTCGCGTCACCCGCACGCAGATCACCGTCACGATCAGCAGGTACAGCCCCAGGACCACATAGTCGAGCGTGTGCAGCACTGCGATCGCCCCATCCGATGCAGAAACGCTGTTTACCGAAACACAGCCTGCGGGCGCGGGTCAAACCGCATGCCGGTAAGGTCTTTCCCTTGCAGGAGCGCCCCATGCCTATAGGCGCATGGGCGCGACCGGTTGCCTGATTGCCTGCATCGCCTGCCCGAAGAGCTCGCGCCCATGGGGCGCTCCTACAGGATGCTTATGGCGCCGATAAGCCGGGACTGTAGGAGCGGCTTCAGCCGCGATCCGAAACCGGGGTGCGTCGCCGCCCGACATCGCACCCATGGCACGGCCCAGCACGCGAGTGTTCAAGCCTCCTCGTACAGCGCTAACAATTCGCTCTCGGCTTTCGACAGTTGCGCAGCGGTCGCCTCGCGCTGGCTGGCCAGTTCACTGGCGTTGTCGCGGCCGCCGGCGTAGCGGTCGGGGTCGGCCAGGTCCATGTCGAGGGTGTGCAGTTTCGACTCGAGTTCGGCGACGCGTTTCTCGGCCTGTTCCAACTTGACCGGGTTGGCCTTGCGCGACTTGGCCGCGGGCACCGGCGCTGCCACGGGCGCGGCAGCCTTGGCCGCGCCCTTGCCGTCGTTGGAGTTGTCGCGGGTGCGCAGCCAGACGGCGTAGGCATCGAGGTCGCCCTCGAACGGCTGGGCGCTGCCGTCGGCCACGCGCCAGAACGTGTCGCAGACAAGGCCGATCAGGTGGCGATCATGGCTGACCAGCACGATCGCGCCCTCGAACTCGGCCAGCGCCTCGGCCAAGGCCTCGCGCATGTCCAGGTCGAGATGGTTGGTCGGCTCGTCGAGCAGCAGCACGTTGGGTTTGCGCCAGGCGATCATCGCCAGCGCCAGGCGCGCGCGTTCGCCACCGGAGAACACGTCGACCGTCTCGAACGCGCGGTCGCCGGGGAAGTTCCACTTGCCCAGGAAGTCGCGCAGTTGCTGCGTGGCCACGCCGGGGGCGAGGTCGGCGAGGTGGTCGATCGCGGTGGTGCCTTCGCGCAGCGATTCGACGGTGTGTTGGGCGAAGTAGCCGATGCGCAGGTCCGGATGGCCGCCGCGCTCGCCGCTGAGCGGGTCGATCTCGCCGACCAGCGACTTCACCAGGGTCGACTTGCCGGCGCCGTTGGGGCCGAGCAGGGCCACGCGGTCGCCGGCTTCCAGGATGAAGCCCACGTCGTGCAACACGGTGTGCTCGCCGTAGCCGCAATCGGCGTGCATCAGCCGCAACAGTGCGTGCGGGATCTTGTCGGAGGACGGGAACTCCAGGCGCAGCGCACGTTCGGCGCGGACCGCCTCGGTACCGGCCATCTTGGCCAGGCGCTTGACCCGCGACTGCGCCTGCTTGGCCTTGGTGGCGCTGGCGCCGAAGCGGTCGATGAAGCTCTGCAGGTGGGCGCGCTCGGCCTGGGCCTTCTCGTGGGTGATCTGCTGCAGACGCAGGTGCTCGGCGCGCTGCCGCTCGAACGCGGTGAAATTGCCGGCGTAGAGCTTGGCCTTGCCGTCGTGCAGGTGCAGCGTGTGAGTGGTGACCTCGTCGAGGAACTCGCGGTCGTGCGAGATCAGCATCAGGGTGCCCGGGTACTTGAGCAGCCATTGCTCCAGCCACAGCACCGCGTCGAGGTCGAGGTGGTTGGTCGGTTCGTCCAGCAGCAGCAAATCGCTCGGCGTCATCAGCGCCCGCGCCAGGTTCAGCCGCACCCGCCAGCCGCCGGAGAACTCCTTGACCGCCCGCTCGTGCGTGTCGGGCGAGAAGCCCAGCCCGTGCAGCAACTTGCCGGCGCGGGCGGTGGCGTCGTAACCGCTGATCTCCTCCAGCCGGTGATGCGCCTCGGCGACCGCCTCCCAGTCCTCGCGCTCGGCGGCGGCGCGCTCGGCCATCAGCACGCCGTGCACCTGGGCATCGCCCGACAGCACGAAATCCAGCGCCGCATCGTCCAGCGCCGGGGTCTCCTGGGCGACGCTGGCCATGCGCACGCGGCTGGGCATGTCGAGGTTGCCGACGTCGGACTCCAGCTCGCCCTGCACCGCAGCGAACAACGAGGACTTACCGGTGCCGTTGCGGCCGATCACGCCGACCCGCCAGCCCGCCTGCAGGGTCAGGTCTACCTTGGACAGCAGCAGGCGTTCGCCGCGACGCAAGGCGAAATCACGAAATGAAATCATGCCGCCATTGTACGGTGGCAGGCTGCCGGGGCCGATATCCGTGCTTGCAACAGCGGGGTACGCACCCGATCCTGATCAGTTCGAAAAGGAGCGATCGATGCCGCATCACACCCCGCTAATCGCAATCCTGGTGGTCGGCTTCGTGCTCGCATTCATCTTCGGCGCGCTGGCGCAGAAATGCCGGCTGTCGCCGCTGGTCGGCTACCTGGTCGCCGGCATCGTCGCCGGGCCGTTCACCCCGGGCTTCGTCGGCGACCAGACGCTGGCGCCGCAGATCGCCGAGATCGGCGTGATCCTGCTGATGTTCGGCGTCGGCCTGCATTTTTCGATGCGCGACCTGCTGGAGGTCAAGGCGATCGCGCTGCCCGGGGCGATCGTGCAGATCGCGGTCGCCACCGCACTGGGCTGGGGTCTGTCGCAGTTGCTCGGCTGGTCGCATGGCGCCGGGATCGTGTTCGGCCTGGCGCTGTCGGTGGCCAGCACCGTGGTGCTGCTGCGCGCGCTGGAGGAGCGGCGCCTGGTCGAGACCTACCGCGGCCGGATCGCGGTCGGCTGGCTGATCGTGGAGGACCTGGCGATGGTGCTCGCGCTGGTACTGCTGCCGGCGCTGGCCGAAGTGCTGCGCGGCGAGGGTGGCGGGATGTCGGACGTCGGCGGCGCGCTGCTGGGCACGTTCCTGAAGGTCGGCGGTTTCGTCGCCTTCATGCTGATCATCGGCCGCCGGGTGATCCCGTGGGTACTCGAACGCGTCGCCGGCACCGGTTCGCGCGAGTTGTTCACGCTGTGCGTGCTGGCGATCGCGATGGGCGTGGCGTTCGGCTCGGCGGAGATGTTCGGGGTGTCGTTCGCGCTGGGTGCGTTCTTCGCCGGCATGCTGCTCAACGAGTCCGAGTTCAGCGCCAAGGCCGCCACCGAGACCCTGCCGCTGCGCGATGCGTTCGCGGTGCTGTTCTTCGTGTCGGTCGGCATGCTGTTTGACCCGATGATCCTGGTCGAGCACCCGCTGGAGGTGCTGATGACCTTCCTGATCATCGTGGTCGGCAAGTCGCTGGCTGCCTGGGCGATCGTGCGCGGGTTCGGCAAACCCAGCTCGACCGCGCTGGTGATCTCCGCCAGCCTGGCGCAGATCGGCGAGTTCTCCTTCATCCTCGCCGGGCTCGGCCTGCAGCTCGGCATCCTGCCGCAGGACGGGCAGGACCTGATCCTGGCCGGCGCGCTGCTGTCGATCGTGGTCAACCCGCTGCTGTTCGCCTTGCTCGACCGCCGCCTGGCGCGTGAAGCCGCCGAGGCCATGCCCGAAGCGGTGCAGGTAATGAGTCCGCCGATTCCCGCCGACATCGCCAACCACGTGATCCTGATCGGCCACGGCCGTGTCGGCAGCGAGCTGGGGCGCCTGTTGACCGAGCGCAAGGTGCCGGTGGTGGTGATCGACGGCGAGGATCACCTGGTCGAGCACGCGCGCGCCGCGGGCCTGCCGTCGATCCTGGGCAACGCGGTCAACGAACGGGTGCTGCGCGAAGCCCAGCCCGAGCGCGCCAATACCGTGCTGCTGGCGATCCCCAACGTACTGGAGGCTGGCGAGATCATCGCCCGGCTGCGCGAGATCAACCCCGGACTGACGATCGTGGCACGCGCGCATTCCGACGCCGAGGTCAAGCACCTGCTCCAGCACGGCGCCGACGCCGCGGTCATGGCCGAGCGCGAGCTCGCCCACAGCCTGGCCGAGATGGTGATGGCCACGCCGACCTACCGCGGTGCGCGCCATTTGCCGTCGACGATCGGTTAGCCGCACCCCGCGCTGCGTTCTTGTAGCTCCTACAGCGATCTGCGCGGGTTGCTTTGGCTGGTGTAGGAGCGGCTTCAGCCGCGATCGGGGTGCCCGCGCGCTTGCGCCTGTTCCGGATCGCGGCTGAAGCCGCTCCTACAGGCCTTTTACCCCGCGGACGCTTCCGCCGCGGGCGTCTTGCGAAACGCCAGCTTGCCGCCCTCGGCCTCGACCTGCACCGTGTCGCCGCTGCCGAACTCGCCCGACAGGATCCTCGAGGCCAGCGGGTTCTCCAGTTGCTGCTGGATCGCGCGTTTGAGCGGGCGGGCGCCGTAGACCGGGTCGAAGCCGACGTTGCCCAGCAGCGTCAGCGCGTCGGCCGACAGCGCCAGCTTCAGGCCGCGCTCGGCCAGGCGCTTCTCCAGCCCGTGCAGCTGGATCTTCGCGATCTCGCGGATCTGGGCCTTGTCCAGCGGATGGAACACCACGATGTCGTCGAGCCGGTTGATGAACTCGGGACGGAAGTGCGACTGCACCGCGCCCATCACCGAGGCCTTCATCTGCACGTAGGCTTCCGGCGAATCGCCGTCCCCGCTGGTCTCATCGAACATGTCCTGGATCATCTGCGAACCGAGGTTGGAGGTCATCACGATCACCGCATTGCGGAAATCGACGGTGCGGCCCTGGCCGTCGGTCAGGCGGCCGTCGTCGAGCACCTGCAGCAGGATGTTGAACACATCCGGGTGCGCCTTCTCGACCTCGTCGAGCAGGATCACGCTGTAGGGCCGCCGCCGCACCGCCTCGGTCAGGTAGCCGCCTTCCTCGTAGCCGACATAGCCCGGCGGCGCGCCGACCAGGCGGCTGACCGCGTGCTTCTCCATGAACTCGCTCATGTCGATGCGCACCATCGCATCGGTGCTGTCGAACAGGAACTCGGCCAACGCCTTGCACAGCTCGGTCTTGCCCACGCCGGTCGGGCCCAGGAACAGGAACGAGCCGCTCGGCCGGTTGGGGTCGGACAGCCCCGCGCGGGTGCGCCGCACCGCATCGGCCACCACCTTGATCGCCTCCTCCTGGCCGACCACGCGCTGATGCAGGTGCAACTCCATCTGCAGCAGCTTGTCGCGCTCGCCCTCGAGCATCTTGTTGACAGGGATTCCAGTCCAGCGCGACACCACCTGCGCGATCTCCTCGGCGGTGACCTTGTCCTGCAACAGCGTGAAGCCCTGCGTCTCCACTTCCTGCGCGGCCTTCAACTGCTTGTCCAGCTCCGGCAGGGCGCCGTACTGCAGCTCGCTCATGCGCGCGTAATCCTGGTTGCGCTGCGCCGCTTCCAGCTCGAGCCGGGCCTGTTCGATCCGCTCCTTGATCCGGGTCGCACCCTGCAGGGTCGCCTTCTCGGCCTTCCACACTTCCTCCAGGTCGTTGAAGTCGCGCGCCAGCACGGCGATCTCGGCTTCCAGGTCGGCCAGGCGCTGCCGGCTCTCGGCGTCCTTTTCCTTCCTGAGCGCCTCGCGCTGGATCTTGAGCTGGATCAGCCGTCGCTCCTTGCGGTCCAGCTCCTCGGGTTTGGAATCGATCTCCATGCGGATGCGCGAGGCGGCCTCGTCCATCAGGTCGATCGCCTTGTCGGGCAGTTGCCGGTCGGCGATGTAGCGGTTGGACAACGTGGCCGCGGCGACGATCGCCGGGTCGGTGATCTCCACGCCGTGGTGCACCGCGTAGCGCTCCTTCAGGCCGCGCAGGATCGCGATGGTGTCCTCGACCGTCGGCTCGCCGACCAGCACCTTCTGGAAGCGGCGCTCCAGCGCGGCGTCCTTCTCGACGTATTTGCGGTATTCATCCAGCGTGGTCGCGCCGATGCAGTGCAGCTCGCCGCGGGCGAGCGCCGGCTTGAGCATGTTGCCGGCGTCCATCGCGCCTTCCGCTTTTCCTGCGCCGACCATCGTGTGCAACTCGTCGATGAACAGGATCACGTTGCCTTCCTGCTTGGACAGGTCGCTGAGCACGGCCTTCAGGCGCTCCTCGAATTCGCCGCGGAACTTCGCCCCGGCGATCAGCGTGCCCATGTCGAGCGACAGCACCCGGCGCCCGCGCAACCCCTCCGGCACCTCGTTGTTGATGATGCGCTGGGCCAGGCCCTCCACGATCGCGGTCTTGCCCACGCCCGGCTCGCCGATCAGCACCGGGTTGTTCTTGGTGCGCCGCTGCAATACCTGGATCGTGCGGCGGATCTCCTCGTCACGGCCGATCACCGGGTCGAGCTTGCCCGACTCGGCGCGCGCGGTGAGATCGATGGTGTATTTCTCCAGCGCCTGGCGCTGCTCCTCGGCATTCTCGGACTGCACGCTTTCGCCGCCGCGGACCTTCTCGATCGCCGCCTCGATGCGGGCCGGGTCGGCGCCGGCGGCCTTGAGCGCGCGGCCGGCCTCGCCGCCGTCCTGCAGCGCGGCCAGCACGAACAGCTCGCTGGCGATGAATGCATCGCTGCGCTGCTGCGCAAGCTTGTCGGTGACGTTGAGCAGGCGGGCCAGGTCGTTGCCGATCGAGACGTTGCCGGCCTGGCCGGTCACCTTGGGCATCTTTTCCAGCGCCTCGCCGAGGCGCTCGCGCAGCAGCGGCAGGTTGACGCCGGCCTGGGAGAGCAATGGCCGTGTGCTGCCGCCGGACTGGTCGATCAGCGCGGCCAGCAGGTGTGCCGGCTCGATGACACTGTGATCGCGTCCCACCGCGAGCGACTGCGCGTCGGCGAGCGCCTGCTGGAAGCGCGAGGTGAGTTTGTCCATTCGCATCGGGAATTCTCTGGATGGTGCGATGGGTGGGAGATGCGGTTGTAACGGGCGCGAATCAAGGAGCGGGTGATCTGGGAGCGAGGGTCGGCGAGCGGGACCCCGGAACCCGAGTCCAGACCAGCTCTCCCGCCAAAACCGAACCCTGAACACCGCCCGTCCACCCCACGCTTACATCCCCGTGTTCACAATCGCTTGCATGTCCGCACCCACCCCGCCGCTACCGCCGCCGCCGCCGCCCGCGCTGGATTGGGCCTTGTTCCTCGATGTCGACGGGACCCTGCTGGAGTTCGCGCAGAAGCCCGACGAGGTGCGGGTCTCACCGGACCTGCTCGATTCGATCGGTGCGCTGCATGAGCGCCTGGACGGTGCGCTGGCGCTGGTCAGCGGCCGCTCGCTGGCACAACTCGATGCGCTGTTCGCACCCTTGCACCTGCCCGCGACCGGCCTGCATGGGCTGGAGCGCCGCGATAGCACCCGGCCGACGCCGATTCCGGCGCCACTCAAAACCCTGCGCCGCGAGGCCGAGAGCGTCATCGCGCGATTTCCCGGCGCGGTGGTCGAGGACAAGGGCGCGACCATGGCGCTGCACTGGCGCGGCAACCGGCACGCGGAGCCGCGGCTGCGGGCGCTTGCCGATGCGGCGCTGGCCTGGCTGCCGGGCTACCGCGTGCAGCCCGGCGATCACGTGGTCGAGGTGCGCCCCGCAGGCGCGGACAAGGGCGCCGCGATCACGCGGATGCTTGGCGCGGCCCCGTTCCGGGGGCGCAAGCCGGTGTTCGTCGGCGACGACCATACCGACGAGGACGGCTTCGCGGTCGTGCTCGAGCTGGGCGGGCTTGCGGTGATCGTCGGCGACCGCCGCCCCACCGCCGCCGGCCATTCTTTGGCCGATCCCGCCGCCGTCGGCGCCTGGCTGAGCGCCGCTGCCCGAGTGACCACGCCATGACCGAGGCGCCGCAAGGCCAACCCGCCGCGCAAGCCCGGCCGCCCGCGCCAGCCGATTCGCCGCTGCAGCCCTCGCTCGACCTGGGCATGGTCGGCAACGGCAGCGTCGCGGCGCTGATCGATGCACGCGCGCGGGTGGTATGGGGTTGCGTGCCCGCCTTCGATGGCGACCCGACCTTCTGCGCGCTGTTGTCGCCCAACGAACACGAGGGCGGCGACTACGCGATCGAGCTCGACGACTTCGAATCGGCCGAGCAGCACTACCTGCCCAACACCGCGGTGCTGCGCACGGTGTTGCGCGACCGCCACGGCGGCGCGGTGGAGATCACCGACTTCGCCCCGCGCTGGCACTGGCACGAGCGCTTCTATCGCCCGGTCATGCTGCTGCGCCGGCTGTGCCCGCTCAGCGGCAGTCCGCGCATCCGCATCCGGCTGCGGCCGCTGGCGGACTACGGTGCGGCCGTTCCCGAGACCACCTGGGGCAGCAACCACATCCGCTACCTGGTGCCCGGCTTCACCCTGCGCCTGACCAGCGACGTACCGGTGCGGCTGGTGCGCGACCAGTTGCCGTTCGTGCTCGATCGCGACCTGCACCTGGTGCTCGGCCCCGACGAGACGCTGACCCAGCCGGTGGCGACGTTCGTGCGCCATGCCGAGGAGCGCACCATCGCCTACTGGCGCGAATGGGTGCGTTATCTGTCGATCCCGCTGGACTGGCAGGACGCAGTGATCCGCAGCGCGATCACGCTGAAGCTGTGCCAGTACGAGGAGACCGGCGCGATCGTGGCGGCGATGACCACCTCGATTCCCGAAGCCGCCTACACGGTGCGCAACTGGGACTACCGCTACTGCTGGCTGCGTGACTCCACCTTCGTGGTGCGCGCGCTCAACCGCCTGGGCGCGACCCGCACGATGGAGGACTACCTGCGCTACGTGTTCAACCTGGCCAGCAGCGACGGCCTGCTGCAGCCGCTGTACGGCATCGGCTTCGAGACCCAGCTCAGTGAGGAGGAGGTGGCCTCCCTGGCCGGCTACCGCGGCATGGGCCCGGTGCGGCGCGGCAACCTGGCCTGGGTGCAGAAGCAGCATGACGTCTACGGCAGCGTGGTGCTGGCATCCACCCAATTGTTCTTCGACCAGCGCCTGGTTCACCGGGGCGACGTGGCGATGTTCGAGCGGCTGGAGACGCTGGGCGAGCAGGCGGCCGCGGCCTACGACCAGCCCGACGCCGGGCTGTGGGAGTTCCGCGGCCGCGCCGAGGTGCACACCTATTCCAGCGTGATGTGCTGGGCGGCCTGCGACCGGCTGGCCAAGATCGCCGCGCAATTGGGCCTGGACGACCGCGCCAAGCACTGGCGCCAGCGCGCCGACCGCATGCACACGCACATCTGCGACCACGCCTATGACGCCGAGCTCGGTCACTTCGTCGAATCGCTGGACGGAAACCGCCTGGACGCTTCGTTGCTGCTGCTGGCCGACCTGGGCTTCATCAAAGCCGAGGACCCGCGCTTCATCGGCACGGTCGAGGCGATCGGCCGCGAGCTCAAGCTGGGCGACGCGCTGTTCCGCTACGTCGCCCCCGACGACTTCGGCACTCCGGAGACCAGCTTCACGATCTGCACCTTCTGGTACATCGACGCGCTGGCCGCGATCGGCCGGTGCGACGAGGCGCGCGAGATGTTCGAGCGCATCCTGGGACGCCGCAACCCGCTGGGATTGCTGTCGGAGGACCTGGCCTTTGAGGACGGCGAGCACTGGGGCAACTTCCCGCAGACCTACTCGCATGTCGGCCTGATCAACGCGGCCATGCGCCTGAGCCGACCGTGGCAGGAGGCAACGTGAGCGTCGCCGCCCCGGCTGGTGATCTCGAGCGGTCCGACCACGCTTTTGATCCTGCATTTGCGATTGCTTCTGCCCTTGTCCTCGACCTTGATGTTGACCTCGACGTTGCAACTCCAATCAATCCACGTCGCATCTCCACAGACCCGGATGGGCGGCGGCCATGGATGGCCGCCGTTTTTCGACCGAGCCATGGATGGCGAGTCGAAAAATCCCCGCGATACTCCACGCCCGCACGGGAGGTGTGTCGAGGAGAGCCCTTTCTTTGGTTACTTTCTTTGGGCTTAGCAAAGAAAGTGACCCGCCTTCAGGCGGAAGCTCTTGACGTTGATCTTGATTTTCACGTTGATCTTGATCTCGATGTTGATCTTGAGCGCGTCGCGAACGCGGCAGCATCCGCAAACGGTAGACAGGCGAAGATCAAACGCTTTCGCCTTCGGCGAGTGACTTTCTTTGAATGGCCAAAGAAAGTAACCAAAGAAAGGCCCCTCCCCGACAAGTCAGACACTTGGCCTGCAGCAGGCATCGGGATTTTCCGACTCGCCATCCATGGCTCGGTCGGAAAACGGCGCACATCCATGTGCGCCGCCCCTTCGGGGTCTGTGCAGAGACGAGGTGGATTAATCGGCGCTGCAACGTCAAGGGCAAGGGCAAGGGCAAGGGCAAGAGCGAGGGCGAGGGCGAGGGCGAGGGCGAGGGCGAGGGCAACAGCGAAAAACGGAACCAACCGGCGCCGCACGGCACGGATCACCCCCGGCGCTTGCACCGGATCGCAAGGAGCGCCCCCATGAGTCGACTGGTCGTCGTCTCCAACCGCGTCGCCACGCCCGACGAATCGCGCGCCGGCGGCCTGGCCGTGGCGCTTCAGGCCGCGTTGGAGGAAACCGGCGGCCTGTGGTTCGGCTGGAGCGGCAGGATCGACCCGGAGCAGTCCGGCCAGGTGCACGAACAGGAAAACGGGCACATCCGCTACGTCACCGTCGACCTGTCCGAGCAGGACCACGCCGACTACTACAACGGTTTCGCCAACCGTACCCTGTGGCCGCTGCTGCACTTCCGCGTCGATCTGGTCGACTACAGCCGCGAGACCTACGCCGCCTACGGCCGCGTCAACGCGCTGTTCGCCGACAAGCTCGCCCCGCTGCTGCAAGAGGACGACACCGTCTGGGTGCACGACTACCACCTGATCCCACTGGCCAAGCTGCTGCGCGAGCGCGGTGTGCGCTGCCGGCTGGGGTTCTTCCTGCACGTGCCGATGCCCTCCTCGGACCTGCTGGCGGCGCTGCCCGACCACGGCCGCCTGTTCGATGGCCTCTCGTCCTACGACCTGATCGGCTTCCAGACCGATCGCGACCTGGAGCGGTTCCAGGATTACGTGCGCCTGTTCGGGCGCGGCCACGTGGTCGAGAGCGGCGTCATCGAAACCGCCCGCGGACGGCGGCTGCGCGCGGGCGCGTTCCCGATCAGCATCGACACCGCGGGCATCGCCGACCAGGCCGAACGCTCGGTCGGCAAGGCCAGCGTCAAACGGCTCGCGGCCAGTTTGTCGCACCGGCAGCTGGCGATCGGCGTGGACCGGCTCGATTATTCAAAGGGCCTGCCCGAGCGCTTCCGCGCGTTCGAGCGTTACCTGGAGCGCCACCCCAGCCAGCTGGGCGAGCTGACGTTCCTGCAGATCGCGCCGGTGTCGCGCGGCGACGTCGAGGAATACCGCACCCTGCGCATCGAGCTGGAGCGCCTGGCCGGCCACATCAACGGCGCGCATGCCGACCCCGACTGGACGCCGATGCGCTACGTCAACCGCAACTACCCGCACGCCTCGCTGACCGGCTACTACCGACTGGCGCGGGTCGGACTGGTGACGCCGCTGCGCGACGGCATGAACCTGGTCGCCAAGGAGTTCGTCGCCGCGCAGGACCCTGAAGACCCCGGCGTGCTGATCCTGTCGACCTTTGCCGGCGCCGCGCGCGAGATGGACAGCGCGCTGCTGGTGAATCCCTATGACCTGGACGGCGTGGCCGACACCATCGCCAGCGCGGTCGACATGTCCCTGGGCGAGCGGCGCGAGCGCTGGCAGACGATGATGACGCGGCTGCAGAAGTACGACATCACCGCCTGGCGGCGCGACTACCTCAAAGCATTGCGCGAAGGCTGACCACCCGCTTTTGTAGGAGCGGGCCATGCCCGCGATCGAGAGTGACGCGGCCGATTGCCCCACCGGTGATCCTGCATGCACCCAACGCAGCGGAGCAAGCTCCGCTCTACGTTTGCTTGCGGGCGACGGGATGTAGGAGCGGGCCATGCCCGCGATCGGCGCCGGAACTGCGTCGCGGCGGGGATCGCGCCCATGGGGCGCTCCTACAAAACCGCGGCTCCTGCACCACCCGCACGTGCCCCTTGTAGGAGCGCCCCATGGGCGCGACCGCCATCCATCTCGACCGGCGCGTCCGCGGCCGAAGAGTTTCGATGCGGTGCCACCACGGTTCGTTCGAGACGGTAGATAAAAAACCCGCCCTACGATCCACACGGTGGCTACTCGAACCAGATCAGCGTCGCCATGCGGCCCGTGCGCTGGTCACGGCGGTGCGAGTAGAACCGCTGCGCATCGCCGATCGTGCACAGCCCGCCGCCGTGGATCTGCTCCGCTGGCAATCCCGCCGCAATCAGCCGCTGACGCGCGAGCGCGTACAGATCGACCCGCCAGTGCTGCGGCCGTGTGGACACGAACGCTGCGCCGGCCGCCGGGTCATGCGACACAAAGGCATCGCGCACCTCGGCCCCGACCTCATAGTGCTGCGGACCGGCCGCCGGGCCGAGCCAGGCAAGCAGCCGGTCCGGCGCCGTGCGCATCGCCGCGACGGTGGCCTCCAGCACGCCCGCGGCGAGCCCGCGCCACCCGGCATGCGCGGCGCCGACTTCGCCGCCGTCGGCGGCGCTGAACAGCACCGGCAGGCAGTCGGCGGTGAGGATCGCGAGCACGGTGTGACGTTCGTCAGTCACGGCCGCATCAGCCTCGGGTTCCAACCCCTCTCCCGCAAGCGGGAGAGGGGGCGCTACGTCAAGACTCAGCACCCGCGCCCCATGCACCTGCCGCAACCAATACGGCGCCGACGGCAGCCCCGCCAGCTCGATTAGCTCGGCCCGATTACGCGCCACCGCATCGGGCGCATCACCACAACGCGCGCCCAGGTTGAACCGGTCGAACGGCGCCGCCGATACGCCCGCGCCGTAGCGCATCGTGGTGAAGGCGCGGATGGCGCTGGGCGCGGGCCAGTCGGCGGGCAGCAGCGCGTCCGACATCGGCACGACCGGCATCCGCTCAGCGCGCCGCGTCGGCCGCGGCGCGGCTGTCGTCCTGCAACGCCCCGACCAGCGCCTGCATGTCGGCCGGTACCGGCGCGCTGCAGCGCACCGGCTCGCCGCTGAGCGGATGGGCGAACTCCAGCGTCTCGGCATGCAGCGCCTGGCGCCTGAAGCCGCGCAGGGCCGCGATCAGCTCCTCGCTGGCGCCCTTGGGCAGCTTCAGCGGCCCGCCGTACAGCGGGTCGCCGATGATCGGGTGCTTGAGATGCGCCATGTGCACGCGGATCTGGTGCGTGCGTCCGGTCTCGAGCCGGCATTCGAGCAGCGTGTGCGCGCGGAAGCGCTCGCGCAGGCGGTAGTGGGTCACCGCATCGCGGCCGTCATCGCGCACCGCCATGCGGATGCGGTCGCGCGGGTGGCGGTCGATCGCGGCCTTGGCGGTGCCGCCCGACACCAGCGCCCCGACCACCACCGCGAGGTACTGCCGGTGCACCTCGCGCGAGGACAGTTGCGCCACCAGCGCGGTGTGCGCCGGCAGCGTGCGCGCGACCACCATGACCCCGGAGGTGTCCTTGTCGAGCCGGTGCACGATGCCAGCGCGCGGCAGCGCATTCAGCGACGGGTCCCGATGCAGCAATGCGTTGACCAGGGTGCCGGTCGGATTGCCGGCGCCGGGGTGCACCACCAGCCCGGCCGGCTTGTCGAGCACGATCACGTGCTCGTCCTCGTACAGCACGTCCAGCGCGATGTCCTCGGCCTCCGAACGGGTCTGCACGTCCAGCACCACCGTCAGCGCCACCATCTCGCCGCCACGCACCGGGTCGCGCGGGCGGACCTCGCGGCCGTCCAGGCGCGCGTCACCGGACTTGATCCAGGCCGACAGGCGCGAGCGCGAGTAGTCGGGGAACAGTTCTGCAAGCACCGCGTCGAAGCGGCGGCCCGCGGCGGCGTCGGGCACCGTCGCCTGCAGCAGCCGGGATTGCGGCGTGTCCGCTGTGGAGGGGGCAATCGGCGGCTTGGCGGAGTCGGTCATCGGAGGGGCTGGATTAAGGAGGCGCGGCGCCGGGCTGCTATTATCGACGCTTCGTGCCCCCGGCGCTCCCTGACTCCTGCCATGACCTTTCGCTCCGCCCCGCTCCGCCTGCTGACCCTGCTGCTGTTCCTGGCCGCCACCACCGGCTGCACCACCATCGGCGGCTGGTTCAGTGACGACGATGCAATCGAAAACCAGCCGGCCGAGGAGATCTACGAGCGCGCCCACCGATCGATGATCAACGGCAACTGGTCCGGCGCCGAGTCCGGTTTCCGGCGGCTGGTGGCGCAGTACCCGTACGGTCCCTACACCGAGCAGGCGCTGATCGAGACCGCCTACGCGCAGTACAAGGCCGGCAAGCACGAGGAGGCGATCAGCAGCATCGACCGCTTCATCCGCACCTACCCGACCCACCGCAACGTCTCGTACATGTACTACCTGCGCGGCCTGTCCAACTCCACCCGTGATGCGATCTTCCTGCAGCGCGTGTGGCGGCTGGATGCGAGCCGGCGCGACCTGGCCACGCCGCTGCAGGCCTACGAAGACTTCGCCATCGTCGCCGAGCGCTACCCCAACAGCCGCTACGCCGAGGACGCGCGCCAGCGCATGGCCGAGTTGCGCAACATGTTCGCCCGCCACGAGCTCGACACCGCGCTGTACTACCTGCGCCGCACCGCCTACGTCGCCGCCGCCAGCCGCGCTACCCATCTGCTGGAAACCTATCCGCAGAGCATCTACCAGAACGACGCCGTCGCCACCCTCGCCGCCGCCTACACCGGCCTGGGCAACGAGACCCTGGCCAACGATGCCGAGCGCGTACTGCAGCAGAACGAGCCGGACCACCCGTACCTCAGCGACGACTGGCCCGACTACCCGAGCGACTGGCGCAAGCTGAACCCGTTCGCGGGCGAGAAGTCGGCGCTGGATAACGAGTGAGTCGCCTGTAGGAGCGCCCCATGGGCGCGATGCTGTCCGGGCAGGGATACGTTGTGCGGTTCCAATCGCGCCCATGGGGCGCTCCTACGAAAAGCGTGCGCGCAAAGACCGTGCGCGTAGAGCGGAGCTTGCTCCGCTGCATCTCCACGGGGCCAGCCACACCTTTAGTGCGGGGACGCGCAGCCGAGCAAGCTCGGCTCTACCAGAGCTGCGCACCCTCCCCTGGGCACGATGCTGTCCTGGCATGCGGTGCGTTTGCGGTTTCCGCTCGCCCATGGGGCGCTCCTACGAAAGCCGTGCGTCGGCACCGCTGGATCAGCCGCGGTACCCATTACTGATCGGGTAACGCCGCTCGCGGCCGAAGGCGAGGTGCGAGACCTTGGGGCCGGGCGCGGATTGCTGCCGCTTCCACTCGCTGATCCGCACCAGCCGCAGGATCTTGTCCACGGTGCCCGGATCGAATCCGGCGTCGACGATCTCCTCGCGCGAGTGCTGCCTGTCGATGTAGCGCTTCAGGATGCTGTCCAGCTCCTCGTACGGCGGCAGCGAGTCCTGGTCCTTCTGGTTCTCGCGCAGCTCGGCCGAGGGCGGGCGGTCGATCACCGCCGGCGGGATCACCGGTGCCTGGGACTGCGCATTGCGCCAGCGCGCCAGGGCGAACACCTCGGTCTTGTAGAGGTCCTTGATCGGCGCGAAACCGCCGCACATGTCGCCGTAGATGGTCGCGTAACCCACCGCGTATTCGCTCTTGTTGCCGGTGGTCAGCAGCAGGCCGTGGAACTTGTTGGTCAGCGCCATCAGCAGGGCCCCGCGGGTACGCGCCTGCAGGTTCTCCTCGGTGGTGTCGGCCGGCTGGTCTGCAAACAGCTCCGACAATGCCGCCAGATAGCCCTCGAACGGCTTCTCGATCGGCAGCGTCAGCAGCCGCACGCCGAGCGCATCGCACTGCTCGGCGGCCAGGTCGTTGCTGAGGTCGGCGGTATAGCGCGACGGCATCCGCACCGCGGTGACGTTCTCGGCGCCGATCGCATCGACCGCCACCGCCAGCACCATCGCCGAGTCGATGCCGCCCGACAGCCCGAGCCACATCTTCTGGAACCCGTTCTTGCGGCAGTAGTCGCGGGTGCCCAGCACGATCGCGCGCCACGACAGCGAGTCTTGGTCCTCGTCGCCCTCGCACGGCCAGTTGACCTGGGTGAAGCTGCGCGACGCGGCGTCGTAATCGGCCACCAGCCAGTGCTCCTGGAAGGCCTCCGCCTGCGGATGCACGCGGCCGTCGCCATCGACCAGCACCGAGGCGCCGTCGAACACCACCGCGTCCTGCCCGCCGACCACGTTGAGGTAGGCCAGCGCGATGCCGCGGCCGTGGACCAGCGTCTCCGCGGCCCGCATCGCCAGCAGCCTGTCGCGCTGGACGTGCTTGTCGTGCTCGAACGGCGAGGCGTTGGGCACCAGCACCAGCTCGGCCCCGGCCGCGCCGGCCTGCGCCAGCGGCTCGGCGAACCACAGGTCCTCGCAGATCACCACGCCGACCGGCACGCGTTCACCGGGCAGGCTGCCCTCGACCTCGAACACGCAGGCCTCGGCGGTGGGGTCGACATCGAAATAGCGGCGCTCGTCGAACACCGCGTAGTTCGGCAGTTGCTGCTTGCGATAGGTCCCCGCGACGCGGCCGTCGCGCAGCACGCTGGCGGCGTTGTAGACGATGCTGCCGGCCGCCTGCGGCCAGCCGAGCACGGCCACGATGCCCTCCGTGCAGGCGGCCACCTGCTGCAGCGCCGCCTCGCAGTCGGCCAGGAAACCCGGCCGCATCAACAGGTCCTCGGGCGGATAGCCGCTGAGCGCCAGCTCCGGAAACAGCACCAGGTCGGCCCCGTGCTGGTCGCGCGCGGTCGCGATCATCGCCGCGATGCGCTCGGCGTTCTGGTGCACGGCGCCGACCGGGAAGTCGAACTGGGCGAGGGCGATGCGTAGGGTCATGGGGGCCTCGGCGGTCAGGCGGCGTGGATGTCGCGCACGGCGGCTTCGACGATGCTCGGATCGACACCTCGCGCCTTCAGCGCCTCGGCAAGGCGTTGCTCGGTGCCCGAAAGAAACTCGGCCTCGTCACGACGCAGCCCCTCGCTGATGTACGACTTGAGCAGGGTCTGGTAGCCGCCCATACCCTTGAGTGGCGCGATGGCCTTGAGCGACTCCACCACGTCCTGCGGGATCCGCAGGGTGATCGATGTCATCGGGCGATCCTTGGTGAGGCGGCGCTTGAATCTATCGGTGAGCATAGGTTGATTCCTCGGCGGGAGAGGCGCGACGCGCGGAGACAAGACGCACACGCTCATCCTCGATTTCCAGATGCACTACGTAAAGCAGTCGGCCAGACCGGGCGAAGCCGATTGCGGCATCGCGCGCCTCGTCCATCCGCGACGCATCCACCAGCACATACAGCGGATCGAAGAACACCGCGGCCGCCTCCTCGAAGCGGACACCGTGCTTGCGCAGGTTCTCGCGCGCCTTCAGGCGGTTCCATACAAAGGCGTTGCCATCGAGTTCGAAGTGGACGTCCATGTCGCCTTGCAGGCTGCGCTTCGGTATTTACTTTGTCAATACACGAACAACATGCGACAGCACGGCATCGGTATCGGCCAGGACATCATTGTTCCAGAAGCGCAGCACGATAAAGCCGCGCTCGTGAAGGCAATGGTCGCGCAGCACGTCATGGGACGAATCGGCGTGCTGGCCGCCATCCACTTCGACCACCAGCCGCGCCTCCAGACAGACGAAGTCCACGATTTAACGGCCGACCGGGAACTGGCGACGGAACTTGTAGCCGAGCAGACCGCGATTGCGCAGGTGGTACCAGAGCCTGCGCTCGGCATCGGTCATGTCGCGGCGCAAGCCGCGGGCGAAGTCGCGTTTGTGGCCCTGGCGCATCCATGCGCTCCTGTCTTTGATGGGGCAGAGCGTCGCAAGTAGTGGTGGTCGACGCAAGCGTGTTTTGCGTGCCCTCACCCCAACCCTCTCCCGCACGCGGGAGAAGGTGCCCGAAGGGCGGATGAGGGCGCGCGAGATGGGCGTGCGACGCAAGCGTGTTTCGCCGGCCCTCACCCCAGCCCTCTCCCGCGAGCGGGAGAGGGGGCCAAGCCGCGAGCGGGCGAGGGGACCAAACACGAAAAAGGCCACCCGAAGGTGGCCTCTTCCCTACCGCTACACGGCAGCCTTACTTCGCCAACCGCTTCGCAATCGCCGCGCCCAGGTCGCCCGGCGACTTCACCGTGGTCACCCCGGCCTTTTCCATCGCCTCGAACTTGCCTTCGGCGGTGCCCGAGCCGCCCGAGGCGATCGCGCCGGCGTGGCCCATGCGCTTGCCCTTGGGGGCCGAGGCGCCGGCGATGAAGCCGACCACCGGCTTGGTCACGTACTCGGCGATGAACTCGGCCGCTTCTTCCTCGGCGCTGCCGCCGATCTCGCCGACCATGATGATGCCTTCGGTCTGCGCGTCGTCCTGGAACAGCTTCAGGCAGTCGATGAAGTTCAGCCCGTTGATCGGGTCACCGCCGATACCGATGACGGTCGACTGGCCCAGGCCGGCATCGGTGGTCTGCTTGACCGCTTCATAGGTCAGCGTGCCCGAACGCGAGACGATACCGACCTTGCCCACCATGTGGATGTGGCCCGGCATGATGCCGATCTTGCACTGCCCCGGGGTGATCACGCCGGGGCAGTTTGGCCCGACCAGCACCACGTCCTCATAGCCCTTGAGGGTGTTCTTGACGCGCAGCATGTCCAGCACCGGTATGCCCTCGGTGATGCACACGATCACCCGGATGCCGGCGTCGGCCGCTTCCAGGATCGCATCGGCCGCGAACGGCGGTGGCACGTAGATGACCGAGGCGTCGGCGCCGGTCTCATCGACCGCGTCGGCGACGGTGTTGAAGACCGGCAGGCCGAGGTGCTCACTGCCGCCCTTGCCGGGGGTCACGCCGCCGACGACCTTGGTGCCGTAGTCGAGCATCTGCTCGGCATGGAAGGTGCCCTGCGTGCCGGTGAAGCCCTGCACGATGACCTTCGTGTTCTTGTTGATCAAAACGCTCATTGGTTCAATCCTGGTATTTGATTTGGCCCCCTCTCCCGCTTGCGGGGCCGATCAGCTCGTTTGCGAACCGAAGGTTCGCGAGCTGGTCGGCGCCTGAGCGGAGCGAGGGCCGGGGGCTGCTTGGCGAGACGGAGTCGAGCCTAGCAGCGGGTTGGGGTGAGGGCATGCGAAACGCGCTTGCGTCGCAGGCGGCATGTCGCGTGCCCTCATCCGCCCTTTGGGCACCTTCTCCCGCAAGCGGGAGAAGGGAGGTCATGCGTCAGGCGGCGTTGGCGACGGCCGCAACGGCCTTCTTCGCGCCATCGTTGATGTCATCGGCAGGCGTGATCGCCAGGCCGGAGTTCTTCAGCAACTCCTTGCCGGCTTCCACGTTGGTGCCTTCCAGGCGCACGATCACCGGCACCTTGACGTCGACTTCCTTGACCGCGGCGATGATGCCCTCGGCGATCATGTCGCAGCGCACGATGCCGCCGAAGATGTTGACGAAGATCGCCTTCACCTTGTCGCTGGACAGGATCAGCTTGAACGCCTCGGTCACGCGCTCCTTGGTGGCGCCGCCGCCGACGTCCAGGAAGTTGGCCGGCGAGCCGCCCTCCAGCGAGATCACGTCCATCGTCGCCATGGCCAGGCCGGCGCCGTTGACCATGCAGCCGATGTTGCCGTCCATCGTGACGTAGTTGAGGTCGTGCTGGCTGGCCTGCACCTCGGTCTCGTCCTCCTGGCGGATGTCGCGCATGCCGGCCAGGTCCTTGTGGCGGAAGGTCGCGTTGTCGTCGGAGTTGACCTTGCCATCGAGCACGGCCAGATCGCCGTTGGTCAGGATCGCCAGCGGGTTGAGCTCAACCAGCGCCAGGTCCTTCTCGTTGAACAGCTTGTACAGGCCCAGCATGATCCTGCTCAGCTGGCCGACCTGGCGCGCGTTGAGGCCCAGCGCGAAGCCCATGTCACGGCACTGGTACGGCTGCAGGCCCTGCACGTAGTTCACGTGCAGGGTCTTGATCGCGTCGGGGTTCTCCGCGGCGACCGTCTCGATGTCCACGCCGCCCTCGCTCGATGCGATATAGGTGATCGCCTGTGTGCTGCGGTCCACCAGCACCGACAGGTACAGCTCCTTGGCGATGTCGGTGCCCTCGGAGATCAGCACCGTATCGATCGGCAGTGCGATGCCGGCCGACTGGTAGGTCTCCATCTTGGTGCCGAGCATCGCCGCGGCGTACTGCTTCACCTCATCGAAGTTCTTCGCCAGCTTGACGCCGCCGGCCTTGCCGCGGCCGCCGGCGTGGATCTGCGCCTTGACCACCCACAGGTCGCCGGGGATGTCCTTGGCCGCCGCGACGGCCTCTTCCGGAGTGCGCGCAACGCGCCCGGCCGGCACCGCAATGCCGTAGTCGGCAAACAGCTGCTTTGCCTGGTATTCGTGAAAATTCATGCGTCACCGAGGGGGAGTGAAAAGAGTCCTGCGCGTCTGAAGGCCGGTGCGACTGGCGTTGCGCCGCCGAACCGGGACCGTGCGCGAGGGGGCCGGTATTGTCGCCGATCGCGGCAGGGCGAGCAAAACTGGTTTGTGGCGATGTGCTGGGGGGCAAGAGCAAATCCCCCCCTGCCCCCCTGCCCCCCTGCCCCCCCCTTTTCCAAAGGGGGGAACTTCCTTCGATGCTCCCTCTTGGCAGCGCTGCTCCCTCCTTAGCTTTTCTCCCTCCTTTGGAAAAGGAGGGCCGGGGAGGATTTGCTCTTGCCCTGCCATTCCCCATTCCCGGACCCACCCCGCCCCGCCCCCCTGAACACCATCAGCTTTGACGCCTATACTCGGCCGTCACCGCCGTAGTGGACGCCCGCTTGCCGCCGATACCCCTCGTGACCGGAGTGGCTGACGTCGCCGATGCCAACAGCGCGCTGCGTCGCGAGCTGTATTTCTTCACGCTGTACCGGCTGCTCGAAGCGGCGATGCTGGTGTTCGTGCTGTTCGGGCCGATCCCCGACCTCATCGCGCCACCGCGCCACGACCTGGTGGCGCGCTCGGGCGCGCTGGCCTATCTGTTCATCGCGCTGCTGCTGTTCGTATCGGGCCGCCGCGGCGAGTTGCGCGGCCAGGCGCTGGCGGGGATCAGTGCCGACCTGACCTTCGGCATGCTGGCGATCCACACGATCCCCGCGGCGGGCACCGGCATCGCGCTGATGCTGATGTTCAACGTCGGCGCCGCGGCCCTGCTGCTGCGTACCCGCTACGGGCTCGGCGCGGCGCTGGTCGCGGTTGCCGGACTGATCGTGGAGTACTTCTGGAGCGGGTTGACCGACGAGGCCGCAGGCCGCTCGTTCGCCGAGCCGGTGATGTTCGCGATCGGCTACCTGGCCATCGCGACGCTGACCAGCGTGCTGGGCCGGCAGATGCGCGAGAGCTACAACCTGGCCGCGCGCCGCGGCAGGGAGACCGCGCACCTGGTCGAGGTCAACGAGCTGATCATCCGCCGCCTGCGCACCGGCGTGCTGCTGGTCGACAGCCAGAACCGGGTACGGCTGGCCAACGAGGCCGCGATGCTGCTGCTGGGCGAGGCCGGCGACGGCCGCCGCCCGCTGGATGCAGCGGTGCCCGAGCTGTGCCGGCGGCTGGCCACCTGGCGCGCCGACCACCGCAGCGACGAGAGCCCGATGCAGGTATCGCCCGACCAGCCCGAGATTGTGCCGCGCTTCGCCCGCCTGCTGGCCGGCAGCGACCAGACGCTGGTGTTCCTCGACGACACCTCGCTGGTCTCGCGCCGCGCCGAGTCGCTGACCCTGGCCACGCTGGGCCGCTTCTCGGCCAGCCTGGCCCACGAGATCCGCAACCCGCTGGCGGCGATCAACTACGCCGTGCAGCTGCTGGAGGAGTCCGAGGACATCCACATTGCCGACCGCCGCCTGCTGGAAATCGTGCGGCAGCAGGGCGCGCGCATGAACGGCATCGTCGAGAACGTGCTGAGCCTGGCCCGGCGCGAGCCGGCCATGCCCGAGCACGTCGAGCTGGTCGCCCTGACCCGGCAGTTCGTCGAGGACTACAGCAGCGGCCACCCGCTCGAGCACGACAGCCTGCGCGCCACCGGCACCCACCCGCGCATCGCCGCGATGGTAGACCCGCGCCAGCTGCACCAGGTGCTGACCGTGCTGGTGCACAACGCGCTGCTCTACGGCCGGATACCCGGCGAGCCGGCCCGCGTCACCGTGCACGTGCACACCGACCCGCCCGGGGACCCCACCGGCGCCCCGCAGATCGACGTGCTCGACCGCGGCACCGGCATCCCCGAGCGCATCGTGGAGCAGTTGTTCCGCCCGTTCTTCACCACCTCCGGCCACGGCACCGGACTGGGCCTGTACATCGCGCGCGAGCTGTGCCGCGCCAACCAGGCCTCGCTCGACTATGTGCCGATGCCTGGCGGCGGCGCCTGCTTCCGCATCCGCCTGACCGGGACGATGACCCGGAAGAGCTGAGTTCCACACGGGGCGTGCCGACCCCATCCCCTCCCTACCCTTGAAGGGGAGGGCTTCAGGGCTCGCCCAGCCCACGGATCTGCTTGCCTCCTTCCCCCTTCAAGTGAAGGCCGGGATGGGGATGGGTTTGATCTTGCGGTTGCTGCACACCCCGCCCGCGTTAGCCCGCGTTGATCGCTTAAGCTATCGTGACGCCGGGAGGACTCGATGGCCGAATCACGTAGTGCACTGGTGGTCGACGACGAGCGCGATATCCGCGAGCTGCTCGTCATGACGTTGGGCCGGATGGGCCTGCGTTGCGATACCGCGTCCAGCCTGGCCGACGCGCGCAACCAGTTGCAGCGCAACCGCTACGACCTGTGCCTGACCGACATGCGCCTGCCGGACGGCTCGGGCATCGACCTCATCGCCGAGATCAGCCAGAAGCATCCCGAAACCCCGGTGGCGATGATCACCGCATTCGGCAACGTCGAGGCCGCGGTGGAAGCGCTCAAGGCCGGCGCGTTCGACTTCGTCGCCAAGCCGGTGGACCTTGCCGTGCTGCGCGACCTGGTCCGCCACGCGCTGGAGATCGACCACAGCCGCCGCGGCAGCCCCGATGTGGTCGCCTCGCGACTGCACGGCCAGTCCCCGGCCATGGCGTCCCTGCGCCAGACCATCGCCAAGGTCGCGCGCAGCCAGGCGCCGGTCTACATCGCCGGCGAGTCCGGCGTCGGCAAGGAGCTGACCGCGCGCACCATCCACGCCGAAGGCGGCCGCGCTGCCGGGCCGTTCATCCCGGTCAACTGCGGCGCCATCCCGACCGAGCTGATGGAGAGCGAGTTCTTCGGCCACAAGAAGGGCAGCTTCACCGGCGCCCACGCCGACAAGCCTGGCCTGTTCCAGGCGGCCGACGGCGGCACCTTGTTTCTGGACGAGGTCGCCGAGCTGCCGCTGGCAATGCAGGTCAAGCTGCTGCGCGCGATCCAGGAAAAATCGATCCGCGCGGTCGGCGCCAACGCCGAGGCCATCGTCGACGTGCGCATCCTCTCGGCCACCCACAAGGACCTGGGCGCGCTGGTCGCCGAAGGCCGCTTCCGCCAGGACCTCTACTACCGCATCAACGTCATCGAGCTGCGCGTGCCGCCGCTGCGCGAGCGCCGCGAGGACCTGCCCGGCCTGTCGCGCATGATCCTGGAACGCCTCGCCGGCGACCAGGGCCGCACCGTGCCGCACCTGGGCGAGGACGCCTTGGCCGCGCTGCAGGACTACCCCTTCCCCGGCAACGTGCGCGAACTGGAGAACATCCTGGAGCGCGCACTGGCCATGGCCGAAGGCGACACCCTCGACGCCGCCGACCTGCAACTGCCGCGCCTACCGCCCCCCGCGGCCGCATCGCCGCCCGCCGGCGGCGACCCGCGCACCCTCGACCCACGCGACACCTCCACCAGCGCCCTGCCCTCCTACATCGAGGAAATCGAGCGCGCCGCCATCCAGCACGCCCTGCAGGAAAACCGCTACAACAAGACCCGCACCGCCGCCGCCCTGGGCATCACCTTCCGCGCCCTGCGCTACAAGCTGAAGAAGCTCGGCATCGACTGAGCCGCGCGGCACCCGTAGGAGCGCCCCATGCCGCTATGAAGCAGGGGCGCGATCGCTCTACTACGAATCCCCCCATCGCGGGCATGGCCCGCTCCTACAAAGGCGGATCGCCGGCGTGGCCGGTCCCACCTCACGCCCCCGCTTCTCGTAGGAGCGCCCCATGGGCGCGATCGCTCTACTACGAATCCCCCCATCGCGGGCATGGCCCGCTCCTACAAAAACGGAATCGCGGGCATGGCCGCCCCCACAAAAACGTAGAGCGGAGCTTGCTCCGCTGCCCTCCCCCCCACCGCCGCCCACCACCAACCCCACCACCACAAACCCGCTCACCACCCGCGCGCCCCCCCCTACAACGCCTCATCCCGCCCCACCACCTCACTCGACAACCCTGCCGCACCACGTCACCCACAAACCAAAACTGACGCCCCCGGTCACTCAACCCGCCACCACGCGCCCGCAATGTGACGCCAATCACACTTACCACGGGACCCCTGTGGCACTGGCCGGGTTGGCATGCGTTGTGCGTACTGTTTCAACGCACGTGCAGCTCGCACGGCAACCGACGGACCGGATGGGCCGGCCTGCCGGCACGTGAAAGCAAACCACTCCTAGGGGATACACCATGAACAACATGAAACGCGCCGCCCAGAAGGGCTTCACCCTGATCGAGCTGATGATCGTCATCGCGATCCTCGGCATCCTGATCGCCATCGCACTGCCGGCGTACCAGGACTACTCGATCCGCACCAAGAACTCCGAGTGCCTGAGCGTCGCCGCGGCGGCCAAGCTGGCTGTGGCCGAGACCTGGAGCAGCGGTGTCACACTGACCGGCATGACTGACGCTATCGCGGGCTATGACTTCGACACTGCCTCCGACTATTGTGCAGACGTGGCGATCGGCACTGGTGGCGTGATTACCGCCACGACCATCAATACCGGCGGTGACGCCATGGCGATCTTCACACTTACCCCCGACACGGAAGCTGGTCGCATCGACTGGACCTGCGCAAATACCGTTGCAGCTGTACCGGCTGCGCAGCTCCCGAGCGAGTGCCGCCCGTAACTGACTTACTAGCAACATCCGTGATTGCTGGACAGAAACCCCGGGCAACCGGGGTTTCTTTTGTGTGCTTTAGATACGCATGATGCACGGGGCACAATCCTGCGGAGAGCACGTCAGGTCGTCTTGAATACCATTGGCGGGATCAGGCTTAAAGTGATTGAGAACCGACTACCTATCTATGTCGCCGTCGCCGCAACTCTGCTGATCTACTCGCTAGGCTTGGCCGGCCCGTTCATCCTCGACGACGCCTACAATCTCGCGCCCGTCGAAACATGGCTGCAGGGGCAGGCCTCCTGGTTGGAAGTGATGCTGGGCAACGACGCCGGCATTCTCGGGCGGCCGGTGGCGATGCTCAGCTTCCTGGTCACCGCAGCGATCGGCGGCTTCAGCCCCTATCACTTCAAGCTCGGCAACCTAATAATCCATATTGTCTGCGGGCTCGTAGCATGGAAGCTGCTGGCACGGCTGCTCGCCCGCGACCCGGTGCTTGCCCGTAATGCCGGCATCGTCGCCGGTGTGCTCGCGGGGCTTTGGCTGCTGCATCCGATCAACGTCAGCACGGTCCTGTACCCGGTACAGCGCATGGCGCAGTTGAGCGCGCTGTTAGTGCTGGCCTCGCTCTGGACCTACGTGCGTGCACGGCAGCAACTGGAGCAGGGGCAATACCGCGCGGCGCGAATCAAGCTGTTCGCGCTGTTCCCGCTGCTGTTTGCAGCCGGCCTGTTCAGTAAAGAGAACGCCGCAGTGGCGCCGGCCTTGTGCCTGGTGCTGGAACTTGCCTATTTCCGCGGCTGGCAGCGCGGGACGGGCATGCTCAAGACTTTCTACGGCGTGTTCCTGCTGGCGCCGGCACTCGCCGGAATAGCTTTGCTTCTGGTCGCACCCGGCAAGCTGTTCGGGCTGTATGCCACGCGCGATTTCACCATGTGGGAGCGGCTGCTGTCGCAGTCGCGCGCGCTGGTCGAGTACATCGGGCTGCTGCTGGTACCACGCGGGTCGCAGATGGGCGTGCTGTTCGATGATTTCCAGATTTCCACCGGCCTACTGTCGCCGCCAGCCACCCTGCTGTCGTTGATAGTGCTGGCGGCGGTCAGCGTGTTTGCCGTGGTCGCACGCAAGCGCGCGCCCAGCGTCTTTGCCGGGTGGTTCTTCTTCCTGGTCGCGCATGGGATCGAATCCACGGTGTTTCCGCTGGAGCTGTATTTCGAGCACCGCAACTATCTCCCCGGCATCGGATTGCTGCTCGCCGCCGGCGGGCTCTGCGCGCTGGTGCTCAGCAGGCGGCCCGTCGGCACGTCGCGTAGCACCAAGGCCGCCGTGGCGGTACTGGCGCTGATTGCGGCGAGCTTTGCCGCGGTGACCATGAGCCAGACACGCGCATGGCGCAGCATGGACACGCTGGTTGAGCAGACTTTGGCCCATCGCCCCGGCTCAATGCGCGCAATCGAGGAGTACGCTGGCCAGGCGATCAGGGCGAGGCGCTATGACGCCGCGATTACCGCGTTGCAGCGGCTCGTGGACAGCGATGACCGCCGGCAGCGCGTGATGGGACATCTAAGTCTTATCACGGTGGATTGCCTGCGCGGCACACCCGCCGACCCTGCCCATTTGACGGCCGCAGTCACGGAGGCGCCGCGCAAGATCACCATTGGCGAACTCGAGGGCTACCGGCGGATATCGAAAGTGCTCGCGAAAGACCCGGGGCCAGGTGCACAGCAGCCCTGCGGCGATGCAATCGACGCATCGACAGTGGCCGATGCCGTGCTGATGACACTGGATGCGGCCGCCGAGCAGCCCGAGCGTGCCAAACCCAAGTGGTTGCTGCGCGTGGTGGCGGCCGAGCTTCTGATTTCCGCGGAGCGTTGGCCGGCGGCGTTGTACCAGGCCGAACTGGCATGGGAGGCCGGCGGCGACCCTGCGGTCGGCGCGTTGCTGGCGCGGATATATCTGGTCAAAGGCGATCTGGAAGCCGCCGAACGCGTGGTTGACCAGGTGGCGCAGCAGGTCGCCCCCTACGAACGCAGTGCTCAAGCCACCCTTGTCCACCTGCGCAGCGAGATCGCGCGGCGCCGCTCCCATTAATCTACCGACGCCATTCACCCCGCCCGCGCGCACCGGCGCCAAAGCCAATGCGAGGCAAGCCCGGCCAGCAGCGCACCATCGGCAATCAACGTCAGCAGCCGCAGCACCGCTGCAATCAGTAGCGACTGGTCAACAGGCACTGTGGCGGAGACCAAACCCGTCGCGAGCACCAATTCCCGCACCCCTAGGCCAGCGGGCGCAAAAATAGCCAACGCACCAGCAACATGTGCCAGCGCCAGCACTGCTATTGCATGCAGCAGGCCAATGGAAGCGGCGGCGCCGGAGAATGCCGGGAGAAGCTGGAAGAACGCTGCGCCGATCAGCACGTGCGGCAAGGTATAGAGCATCAGCAACGCTGCCACGCGCAGATATTCGGCAGGTCGGTTAGGCATAGCGCTTGCGGATACTCGCTCGATCAGTGCGACTGCCAGCACGAAACCCAACCCAAGTCCCGCCCCGGTCGCCAAGCGCAGCCACTCCCAGTGGACCACGATCCACGATGGAAGCCAGAGCAGCGCGTGCAGCGCCGATGTTGCCAACAACACTGCGCCTAGCGCGGCACCAGCGAAGACGAAAGCAAGCTGCTCAACCAAAACCGACTGACTGACAGCTTTCCAGCCCAGACGCGGATCCTGCGCCAGACTCAGCTTGCCTGCGAGCAGCCCGACCTTGCCGGGCAAGTAGCGGCCTGCCCATGCAAGAGCTTGTAATGGCAACCACTCCCTTGCGGACAGTTCCACGTCGAACCGCCACTGCAACCACAGAACCCAGAGCCGCCCGAGCAAGCACGCCATGACCAACCATGCCAGCACGAACAGGCATGCTTCGGGAGCCTGTATCAGCGAGATGGTGCCTCGCTTCAAGTCGGACACGTCATGCACCGCCCAGCCGAGCCCCCCGATCACCGCAGCGACGTAGACCGCCTTCAATAGCAAGATCGCGCGGGGCCGCAAGGCATCTTTCATAGGCGGAACGTGTGCGCCATTCGGCGCCAAGGGACCGATCGCGCGGTGCGTGCAAGGGTGAGATACGACGCTGCCAAGCGCTCTAGGCCGGACGTGGGCCGAAGCTGGGACTTACAGCAACTTTTATCCAACGCGCGCATGTGCCTGCCGTAGCCAGAGATTCTTGTTTTCCGCCGACCCGCGGCAACAACTAGCGCTCTGATCCAAAAAGAACTCTTGCGAGCAACGGGCGACTGATCTGGCTGAACTTCTCAGGCTTGCCTGCAAACCTCGGGCCGCTATCGGTCCAGCCACCATCCCATTGCACGTCAGTCACGATCACGCACGTAGGTAAGCGAGGTTATCTGTTCCGATATCAGGCCGATCAAAAATACTATGACCGCCGCACTGAGCAAGAGAGCACTCATATTGGTAAACCGGTGCTCCGTCGCGAACGTCCACCCGTAGTACCCAAGGCCCAGCAATCCGAACGCCACCCCGGTAGGTGCAAACAGCTTCAGCGGCGAATACAACGTGGCGATCTTGAAGATGATCAGCAAGAACCGCACGCCATCGCGGATCGGACGGATATGGCTGGCGGTGCCGACACGGCGCGCGCACTCGATCGGCACGTAGGTCACCGGGTAGGCGCTGCGGAAGAACGCCATGGTGCTGGTAGTGGGATAGCTGAAGCCGTTTGGCAACAGGTGCAGGAACTCGCAGAAGCGCTCGGCACGCACGGCGCGGAAGCCGGAGGTCAGGTCGAGCACCTTGTGGTTGGTCATCCAGCTGGCCAGGCGGTTGTAGAACGCGTTGGCGGCGCCGCGGCCGGCGTTGGCCTGACCGCCGCTGTTGCGGGCACCGACTGCCATGTCGTAGCCGGCCTCCAGCTGGACCAGCAGGCGCGGGATGTCGGCCGGGTCGTGCTGGCCGTCGGCGTCCATGAACACCAGGATCTCGCCGGTCGCGGCGCGGGCGCCGCGCTTGATCGCCGCGCCGTTGCCCATCGAATAGGGCGAGGACAGTACGCGTGCGCCGTGGGTGGCGGCGACTTTGGCGGTGCTGTCGGTGGAGCCGTCATCGACGACGATGACCTCGGCCTCGGGCAGCAGCGCGCGCAGCCCGGGGAGGGTGCGCTGCAGGCCTTCGGCCTCGTTTTTGGCGGGGAGGATTACGGTGATGCGCATGGGGCCCTCTTTGGGGGTGAGGGTAGCGTGAAACGGGGTGGGCTGGCGGGGGTGGTGGTCGGAAGGGCGGGGTTGGAGGGGAGGTTTGTCGCAGGTGGGGGTCGAGTGCCCTCCCTCCCCCCCCCTCTCCCGCAAGCGGGAGAGGGGGGGGTGCAGTGCACGCGGGAGAAGGGTAGTTCCGCGGGCGGGAGAGGGGTATTGGCTTAACGCGCTGGCGGGGGCTGCGGAAAGGTGCGCTGTGTCCGCTCGCGCACGCTGGATTGCGCTAAAGTCCGCAGGGGGAACACTTTTCGGGGCCTGCATGAACGCCGTCACCACCGCCAACCTGGTCGGCATCACCGGTATTGCCCGGCGCCTGGTCATGGACGGCGCCATGGACGAGTCGTCCGCGCGCGAGGCGCTGGCCGGGGCCACGGCCGAGCGTAAACCTATCGCCACGTTCCTGGCCGAGAAGCGGCTGGTCGCGCCATCGGCGATGGCCGCGGCCAACTCGATCGAGTTTGGCGTGCCGTTGATGGACGCCTCCGCGATCGACCCGGCGCAGTCGGCCATCAACCTGGTCAGCGAGGAGCTGCTGCGCAAGCACTGCGTGCTGCCGATGTTCAAGCGCGGCAACCGCCTGTTCGTCGGGCTGGCCGACCCGACCAACACGCGCGCGCTGGACGAGATCAAATTCCAGACCAACCTCACGATCGAGGCGATCCTGGTCGATGAGGACAGCATCCGCCGCAGCCTGGACCGCTGGCTGGAAAGCAGCGACTCGCTGAGCCACGGCGAGGACGAGGAGGGAATGGAGAACCTGGAGGTCGGCAGCGACGATGAGCTGGCCGCCGGCCCCGACACCGGTATCGACGCCAAGGGCGACGATACCCCGGTGGTCAAGTTCATCAACAAGATCCTGGTCGACGCGATCCGCCGCGGCGCCTCCGACATCCATTTCGAGCCCTACGAGACCGACTACCGCGTGCGCCTGCGCATCGACGGGTTGCTCAAGCAGGTCGCCAAGGTGCCGGTGAAGCTGCAGGCGCGCATCGCCGCGCGGCTCAAGGTGATGGCGCAGCTGGACATCGCCGAGAAGCGCGTGCCGCAGGACGGCCGGATCAAGCTCAACCTGTCCAAGACCCGCCAGATCGACTTCCGCATGAGCACCCTGCCGACGCTGTTCGGCGAAAAGGTGGTGCTGCGCATCCTGGACGGCAGCGCGGCCCGGCTGGGCATCGAGAAGCTGGGCTACGAGCCGGACCAGCGGGAGATCTTCGTCAACGCGGTCAAGAAGCCCTACGGCATGGTGCTGGTGACCGGCCCGACCGGCTCGGGCAAGACGGTGTCGCTGTACACCGCGCTGAACATCCTCAACGACGACAGCCGTAACATCTCCACGGTCGAGGACCCGGTCGAGATCCGGGTGCCGGGCATCAACCAGGTGCAGATGAACGTCAAGCGCGGCATGACGTTTGCCGCCGCGCTGCGCAGCTTCCTGCGGCAGGACCCGGACGTGATCATGGTCGGCGAGATCCGCGATCTGGAGACCGCCGAGATCGGCATCAAGGCCGCGCAGACCGGCCATATGGTGCTGTCCACCCTGCATACGAATGACGCGCCGCAGACCATCGCGCGGCTAATGAACATGGGCGTGGCGCCGTTCAACATCACCTCGAGCGTAACCGTGGTGATCGCCCAGCGCCTGGCCCGGCGCCTGCACGACTGCAAGCGCGAGGTGCACCTGCCCGACCACGCGCTGCTGGCCGAGGGCTTCACCCAGGACGAGTTGGACGCTGGCCTGAAGATCTTCGAAGCGGTCGGCTGCCCGGACTGCACCGAGGGCTACAAGGGCCGCACCGGCATCTACCAGGTCATGCCGATGAGCGATGAGATCCAGGCGATCGTGCTGCAGGGCGGCAATGCCATGCAGATTGCCGACGCCGCGCAGCGCTCCGGCGTGCGCGACCTGCGCCAGTCGGCCCTGCTCAAGGTCAAGAACGGCGTCACCAGCCTGGCCGAGATCAACCGGGTGACCAAGGACTGATGATGATGCATCCGGCCCAATCGTCATTGCCGCGCACGTCCTGCGTCCGCGGGAGCTTTACGAAAGCACCCCGCTCGTCATTCCCGCGCATGCGGGAAGCCAGTGCCTTTGCTGTTACCGGGATTTCGGGAGCGAAGTCACTAGGTTCCCGCGTTCGCGGGAATGACGAACAAAAGCTGCACGCGTCCCGCATTCGCGGGAATGACGGGCAAGAGCCCATGCGCGACGCTTCACTCCATACCGCAACAACGAAAGCAGGTTGCTTCCTGCGTTCTGACTGACCCTCCGAGGGGACCACGCCAATGTCCGCGACCCGTACTGCCATCAAGCCGAAGCTCCCCGTCCGCCGTGCCGATGCACAGCCTCTGTTCGTCTGGGAAGGCACCGACAAGCGCGGCGTCACCATGAAGGGCGAGCAGCCGGCCAAGAACGCCAACATGGTGCGCGCCGAGCTGCGTCGCCAGGGGATCATGCCCAAGGTGGTGAAGGTCAAGCCCAAGCCGCTGTTCGGCAGCTCGGGCAAGCGCATCACCCCGGGCGACATCGCCGTGTTCAGCCGCCAGCTGGCGACGATGATGAAGTCGGGCGTGCCGATCGTGACCTCCATGGAGATCATCGCCAGCGGCCACAAGAACCCCAAGATGAAGGCGATGGTCAACTCGCTGCGCGCGGACCTGGAAAGCGGCTCCTCGGTGCACGAGGCGCTGACCAAGCACCCGGTCCAGTTCGACGAGTTGTTCCGCAACCTGGTCAAGGCAGGTGAATCGGCCGGCGTGCTGGAGACCGTGCTCGATACGGTCGCCACCTACAAGGAAAACATCGAGAGCCTGAAGGGCAAGATCAAGAAGGCGCTGTTCTATCCGGCCACCGTGGTCGCCGTGGCGATCCTGGTCAGCGCGATCCTGCTGGTGTTCGTGGTGCCGCAGTTCGAGAAGACCTTCGCCAGCTTCGGCGCGGACCTGCCGGCGTTCACCCTGATGATCCTGGCCGCCAGTGATTTCATGATCGCCTACTGGTGGCTGGTGCTGCTGGTCACGGTCGGTGCCGGCGTGTTGTTCGTCATGGCCAAGAACCGCTCGCCGCGGTTCGCACATTTCCTCGACCGGATGATGCTGAAGCTGCCGGTGGTCGGGCAGATCCTGCATAACTCCGCGATCGCGCGGTTTGCCCGCACCCTGGCGGTGACCTTCCAGGCCGGCGTGCCGCTGGTGGAGGCGCTGGACACCGTGGCCGGCGCAACGGGCAACGTGGTCTACGAGCAGGCCGTCAACCGCATCCGCGACGACGTCTCGGTGGGTTACCAGGTCAACCTGGCGATGAAGCAGGTCAACGTGTTCCCGCACATGGTGGTGCAGATGGTGGCGATCGGCGAGGAGGCCGGCGCGCTGGATGCGATGCTGTACAAGGTCGCGGAGTTCTACGAGCAGGAGGTCAACAACGCGGTGGATGCGCTGTCGAGCCTGCTGGAGCCGCTGATCATGATCATCCTGGGCGTGATCGTCGGCGGCATGGTGGTCGGCATGTACCTGCCGATCTTCAAGCTCGCCGCGACCATCTGACCGGAAGCCCGGCAAGGCATGGCATTCCTCGACGAAAACCCGGCCATCGGCTTTCCGCTGGTGGCCGGCCTCGGGCTGCTGGTCGGCAGCTTCCTCAACGTGGTGATCCTGCGGCTGCCGCGGCGGCTGGAATGGCAGTGGCAGCAGGACAGTCGCGAGGTGCTCGGCGAGCCGGAGGCCTACGATCCGCCGCCACCCGGGATCGTGGTGGAGCGCTCGCATTGTCCGCAGTGCAAGCACCAGCTGTCCTGGTACGAGAACATCCCGGTGCTCAGCTGGCTGGCGCTGCGCGGCCGCTGCCGCGGTTGCGGCACCCGGATCTCGGCGCAGTACCCGCTGGTCGAGCTGCTGACGATGGTGTTGTTCATCGCCTGCGTGTGGCGCTTCGGCTTTGGCTGGCAGGGGTTCGGCGCGGTGGTGTTCACCGGCTTCCTGATCACGCTGTCGGGCATCGACCTGCGCACCCAGCTGCTGCCCGACCAGCTGACCCTGCCGCTGATGTGGCTGGGGCTTATCGCGGCGGCCGACAGCCTGTACATGGACACCAAGCCGGCGCTGCTGGGCGCGGTGGCGGGCTACCTGAGCCTGTGGTCGGTGTGGTGGCTGTTCAAGCAGATCACCGGCAAGGAAGGCATGGGCTTTGGCGACTTCAAGCTGCTGGCCGCGATCGGCGCGTGGGTCGGGCTCAACGGCATCCTGCCGACGGTGCTGCTGTCGTCGCTGGTCGGGGCGATCATCGGCTCGATCTGGCTGGCGGCCAAGGGCCGCGACAAGGCCACCCCGATCCCGTTCGGCCCCTACCTCGCGGTGGCGGGCTGGGTCGTGTTTTTCTGGGGCGATCAGTTGGTCGACGGGTATTTGCGTTTGTCGGGGTTGGCGTAGGAGCGCCCATGCCGCTATGGAGCATGGGCGCGATCGCGTTCCTACGCGTGTGCGGGCTATCGCGGGCATGGCCCGCTCCTACACAGGAGGGATCGCGGGCAATCGCCCGCTCCTACCTCGCGCTGCCGCTTTTCGTAGGAGCGCCCCATGGGCGCGATCGCTCTGCTGCGCGTGTGGGGGCGATCGAGGGCATGGCCCGCTCCTACAAAGGCGGGGTCGCGGGCATGGCCCGGCTCCTGCCTGCGCTGGTGCTTTTCGTAGGAGCGCCCCATGGGCGCGATCGCTCTACTGCGCATGTGGGGGCGATCGCGGGCATGGCCCGCTCCTACAAAGGCAGGGTCGCGGGCATAGCCCGGCTCCTGCCTGCGCTGCTGCTTTTCGTAGGAGCGCCCCATGGGCGCGATCGCTCTGCTGCGCGTGTGGGGGCGATCGCGGGAATGGCCCGCTCCTACAAAGGCAGGGTCGCGGGCATGGCCCGGCTCCTGCCTGCGCTGCTGCTTTTCGTAGGAGCGCCCCATGGGCGCGATCGCTCTGCTGCGCGTGTGGGGGCGGTCGCGGGCATGGCCCGCTCCTACAAAGGCGGGATCGCGGGCGTGGGCCGCTCCCACGCCGTGAAGCATCCTTGTCGGACAAGAGCAGTCCACACGCATGAGTAACTACATCGTCGCCATCACCGGCGGGGTCGCGTCCGGCAAGAGCGAGGTCACCCGCCGCTTCGGCGCCTTGGGCGTGGCGGTGGCCGACGCCGATGTCGCCGCACGCGCCGCGGTGGCGGTCGGCTCGCTGGGCTTGGCCGAGGTGGTTGCCGCATTCGGGCAGGACGTGCTGGATGCCGAAGGCGCACTCGACCGCGCGACCATGCGGGCGCGGGTGTTCGAGCAGCCCGGGGCGCGGAAGCTGCTGGAGTCGATCATCCACCCGCGCGTGCGCGAGCGGCTGCAGGTGCAATGCAGTGAGGCCACCGGTCCGTATGCGATCGCGGCGGTGCCGTTGCTGACCGAAGGCGGCGGCCGCACGGGATACCCGTGGTTGCACCGCATCCTGGTGGTCGACGTGCCCGTCGAGGTGCAGCACGCGCGCCTGATGCTGCGCGACGGCATCGATGACGCGCTCGCCACGCGCATGATCGCCGCCCAGGCCAGCCGCACGGAGCGGTTGGCAATCGCCGACGACGTGATCGTCAACGATGGGCCTTTGGATGCGCTCGATGAGCGGGTGGCCGCGCTGGATCGGCGCTACCGGGAAATGGCTGGGGCGCTGTAGAGCGGCGCTTGCCGATATGAAGCATGGGCCTGATGGTTCTGCTGCGCGTGTGGGGGCGATCGCGGGCATGGCCCGCTCCTACAAAAGCGCCACGATCGCGGGCAAGGCCCGCTCCTACACAGGCGGGATCGCGGGTAAGGGGCTCGTGCAAAGGGGCTACAGCCAGACGGCGTTCCAGAACGGGTAGTTTCCGATCGAATCTACGAGTCCGGCGCGCAGTGGGTTGGCCACGATGTAACGCGCGACTGCACGCAGGTCCTCGTCGCTGCGCATCGCGTGATCGTGGTACGCGCGGCTCCACAGCACGCCCTTTCTGTCCAGCATCCGGTTTGTCGCGCGTGCGCTGCCCGATTTGAGGCGATTGACCACGGCTTCGAGCTGATCGTTTTCGCCGAGCTGCAGCAGCCAGTGGGCGTGATCGGGCATCAGCACCCTGGCCAGCATCGTGGCGTCGCCCAGCATGGTCGCGTTCTGAAAGCACCGCGATGCGGCAAAGGCGGCGCGGTAGTCGGCGAAAACCGGCGCGCGTGCCTGCGTCGTAATGGTCAGGTGATAGACCTGGTGTGGCTGGGAGGTGCGGCCGCGCCGCAGTGCGGCGTGGCCGGGCGGTGAGGGTGCGAGGGATTCCATGGGGCAATGCTGACAACGGTCTTGTCGGACGGCTGTAGGTCGGCGCCGAGCTTACGGGTAGGAAAAATCCCGTGGTGGGCGCGATACGGTGTGGTGGTGATCGCGGGCATGGCCCGCTCTCACGGACATCCGCGTCGCTTTGGTAGGAGCGGGCCATGCCCGCGATCGGGCCCACATGCGCAGTAGAGCGGTCGTGCCCATGGGGCGCTCCTACAGGGGTGCGGTCTGGTCCTGGGGCCACAGGCCGCGGATGGCGGCGATGCCTTGGGCGCCGTGGCGGCGGGCTTCGGGCAGGTCGGCGCGGGTCAGGCCGCCGATGGCGTATAGCGGTAGCGATACCTGCTCGCGCAGCTCGGCGAATCCTTGCCAGCCGATGCCGGCGGCGCCGGGGTGGGTCGGGGTCGGCTTGATTGCGCCGACCACGGCGAAATCGCAGCCCAGGGCCTCGGCGCGGCGCAGTTCGGCGAGGTCGTGGCAGGAGGCTGACAGCGTCACCTCCTTGGCGACCGGGCGTTGCTCCAAGGCGGTCAGTTGCGCCGCCTGCAGGTGCAAGCCGGCTCCGAGCGATGCGGCCAGGGCGGCGTCGCCGTTGACCAGCACTTCGGCGCCGGCCACCTTGCAGCGCTGTGCCGCGGCGGACGCCAGTGGACGCCAGCGCTCCGACGGCAGTGACGGCGCGCGCAACTGGACGCGGCGCACGCCGGCGGCCAGCGCGAGCTCGAGTTGTTGCAACCAGGTGGCGTCGTCGACGCCCGGTTCCGGCGTCACCAGGCAGGTGTCGGGCTGCTGCAGGGCGGCCACCACCGGCAGGTCGGCCGGCGGCATCGGATAGCTCGACAGCCGGGCCGGTGGGACCCACGCCAGCGCCTGGCTTTCCAGGCCGCGGGCGGTGCCGCGCCAGGCGCTGACGTGGCGCACGTCCAGGCGCAGGCGCTTTTGCGGGTAGGCCTGGGGCACAGTGATCAAGGCGGCGCCGACTTCGACCTCGATGCCGAGCTCCTCGCGCAGCTCGCGGATCAGAGCCGCTTCGGGGGACTCGCCGGGCTCGCGCTTGCCGCCGGGGAACTCCCAGCGGCCGGCCAGGTCGCGCCCTTCGGTGCGCCGGGCCAGCAGGATGCGGCCGCGGGAGTCGCGGATCACGCCGGCGATGACGTCGATGGGGGGCGGGTCAGACATGGGTGGCGCCCGTTACCTGCACTGGCTTGGCGGGGGAAAAGCGGATCATGCCTGCGACCGGGCGATGCGCAGTGAAGCGTTCGCGCCCATGGGGCGCTCCTACAGGGGACGCTGGTGAAGGCGGGCCATGCCTGCGACCGGGCGATGCGCAGTGAAGCGCTCGCGCCCATGGGGCGCTCCTACAGCGGACGCTGGTGAAGGCGGGCCATGCCTGCGACCGGGCGATGCGCAGTAAGGCGTTCGCGCCCATGGGGCGCTCCTACAGGAGGTGGGGCGGGTGCAAGTGGGTGTCAGGCCAGCTGCCCATGGCAGTGCTTGTACTTCTTGCCGCTGCCGCAGGGGCACGGCTCGTTGCGGCCGACCCGGGCGAACTGCTCGTTGCCGCCCTTTCGCTGCTGCGCCTGCTCGGCTTCCTCGTCGGCGCTGTAGCCGCCGGCGGAGGCGTGCTGGAACTGCATCTGCCGGGCCTTGGCCTCGGCCTGGGCGCGCTCCTGTGCCTCCAACGCGGCGACCTCCTCCTCGCTGCGGATGCGCACGCGCGCCAGCAGGGTCACCACTTCGCGCTTGACCTTGTCCAGCATGTCGGAGAACAGCTGGTACGCCTCCTTCTTGTACTCCTGCTTGGGCTGCTTCTGCGCGTAGCCACGCAGGTGGATGCCCTGGCGCAGGTAGTCCATGCGCGCGAGGTGCTCCTTCCAGCTTTGGTCGAGCACGTTTAGCATGATGTGCTTCTCCAGCATGCGCGAGGTCTCCGTCCCGAGCTGCGCCTCGCGCTGCTCGAAGTGGCTGTTGACGGCGGCCTGCACGCGCTCCTCGATGTCCTCGGCGTTGAGCTCGCTGCTGTCCTTGGCCATCTGCACCAGCGCCATCTGCAGGCCGAACTCCTCGGCCAGAGTGGCCTCCAGGCCGGGCAGGTCCCACTGCTCGTCGACCGAGTTCATTGGCACATGGCGCGCGACCATGTCGCCGACCACGTCCTCGCGGATGCCGACAATGTTGTCCTGCACGCTCTCGGCTTCGAGCAGCTCGTCGCGCTGGCCGTAGATCACCTTGCGCTGGTCGTTGTTGACGTCGTCGAAGTCCAGCAGGTTCTTGCGGATGTCGAAGTTGTGCGCCTCGACCTTGCGCTGCGCGTTGGCGATCTGCTTGCTGACCAGCGCGCTTTCGATGATGTCGTCTTCCTTCAGGCCCATGCGCGCCATGACCTTCTGCACCCAATCGGCGGCGAAGATGCGCATCAGGTTGTCTTCCAGCGACAGGTAGAAGCGCGAGGAGCCCGGGTCGCCCTGGCGCCCGGCGCGGCCGCGCAGCTGGTTGTCGATGCGACGCGACTCGTGGCGCTCGGTGCCGACGATGTGCAGGCCGCCGGCGGCCTTGACCGCGTCGTGGCGCTGCTGCCACTCGGCCTTCATGCGGGTCGCGGTGGCCTCGTCGACCGGCGCGCCGGTCTCCTTTTCCAGCTCGGCCAGCTCGGCGTCCAGCGAGCCGCCGAGCACGATGTCGGTGCCGCGGCCGGCCATGTTGGTGGCGATGGTGATCGCGCCAGGGCGGCCGGCCTGGGCGATGATGGTCGCCTCGCGCTCGTGCTGCTTGGCGTTGAGCACCTCGTGGTGGATGCCGGCCTCAGTAAGCTGCTGGCTCAGCAGTTCGGAGACCTCGATCGAGGTGGTGCCGACCAGCACCGGCTGCTGGCGCGCGTGCGCCTCCTTGATCTCGTTGGCGACCGCGCGGAACTTGCCGGCGCGGTTGAGGAACACCTGGTCGGAGTGGTCCTGGCGCACCATCGGCATGTTGGTCGGGATCACAATGACTTCCAGGCCGTAGATGCTCTGGAACTCGAAGGCCTCGGTGTCGGCGGTGCCGGTCATGCCGGCCAGCTTGCCGTACATGCGGAACAGGTTCTGGAAGGTGACCGAGGCCAACGTCTGGTTCTCGCGCTGCACCGGCACGCCCTCCTTGGCCTCGACCGCCTGGTGCAGGCCGTCGGACCAGCGGCGCCCGGCCAGGGTGCGGCCGGTGAACTCGTCGACGATCACGACCTCGCCGTCGCGCACGATGTAGTCGACGTCGCGCTGGTAGATCGCGTGCGCGCGCAGTGCGGCGTTGAGGTGGTGCACGACGCTGAGGTTCTGCGGGCCATACAGGCCGTCCTCGTCCTCGGCGTTGAGGATGCCGGCCTCGCGCAGCAGGTCCTCGGCGCGCTCCTGGCCGGTTTCCGACAGGTGCACCTGCTTGCCCTTCTCGTCGACGAAGTAGTCGCCTTCGGCGTCCTCGGCGGCCTGGCGGACCAGCGAGGGCACGATGCGGTTGACCTTGATGTACAGCTCCGGCGACTCGTCGGCTGGGCCGGAGATGATCAGCGGGGTGCGCGCCTCGTCGATCAGGATCGAGTCGACCTCATCGACGATCGCGTAGTTCAGGCCGCGCTGGTTGCGGTCGTCCTTCGACAGCGCCATGTTGTCGCGCAGGTAGTCGAAGCCGAACTCGTTGTTGGTGCCGTAGGTGATATCGCTTGCATACGCGGCGCGCTTGTCGCCGGGGTTCATGCCCGGGTAGACCACGCCGACCGACAGGCCCAGCCAGTTGTACAGCTTGCCCATCCAGGCCGAGTCGCGCCGCGCGAGGTAGTCGTTGACGGTGACCGCGTGCACGCCCTTGCCTTCCAGCGCGTTGAGGTAGACCGGCAGCGTGCCGACCAGGGTCTTGCCCTCGCCGGTCCGCATCTCGGCGATCTTGCCCAGGTGCAGGACCATGCCGCCGATCAGCTGCACGTCGTAGTGGCGCATGCCGAGCACGCGCCGGGAGGCTTCGCGGCACACCGCGAACGCTTCGGGCAGCAGCTTGTCGAGCGATTCGCCGTCCTTGATGCGTTGCTGGAACTCGGGCGTCTTGGCCTGCAGTTGCGCGTCGGTGAGCTTCTCCATCTCCGCCTCGAGGGCATTGATCTTGAGGACGGAGCGTTGCAGCTGGCGCAGCAGGCGCTCGTTGCGGCTGCCGAAAACGCGGGTAAGCAGGTTGTTGAGCATGAACGGGTCCGAAGCGGGTCGTGGGCGGGCCAGGCGCATGCAAGCATGCGATGCGTAGCCCCCGGACAAAAGCAATACACAGAAAGACAGGACGCGAGGCGCCCTGTCGTGGCGAAGCCTATTCTAGCGTGGGGGCGGCGGGGCGCCTAACAAGGGCCGGTGGCGGTATGCGCAGCCCGAATTCGCCGCTGCAGCAGCGCCGCGTGGGCGCGATCGTTCTGCCGCGCGTGTTGGGGCGATCGCGGGCATGGCCCGCTCCTACAAACGATGGGTACGTGACGGTTTGATAGGAGCGCCCCATGGGCGCAATCGCGCTGCCGCGCGTGTTGGGGCGATCGCGGGCATGGCCCGCTCCTACAAATGGTGGGTGCGTGACGGTTTTGTAGGAGCGCCTCATGGGCGCGATCGCGCTGCCGCGCGTGTGGGGGCGATCGCGGGCATGGCCCGCTCCTACACAAAGGCACGCGTTGCGGGCGCGCCGCTCCTGCAGAAAGGTGCGTGCGGCTCAGCCGCGCAGCGGCGACTGCGCTGTCAGTAGCTTGTTGGGGTTGACCGCGCGGCCGTTCTGCCAGACCTCGAAATGCACGTGCGGGCCGGTGGAACGCCCGGTCGAGCCGGCCTTGGCGATCTCCTGACCGGCGCGCACCAGCGTGCCGACCTTGTGCAGCAGGCGCGAGTTGTGGGCGTAGCGAGTGACGTAGCCGTTGCCGTGGTCGACCTCGACCATGTTGCCGTAGCCGGCACGGCGGCCGGCGTAGCTGATCACCCCGTCGGCCACCGACAGCACCGCATCGCCGGTGCGGGCCGAGAAATCCATGCCCTTGTGCAGCGCGCGGCCGCCGCGGAACGGGTCGGCGCGATAGCCGAAGCTGGAGGTGACATAACCCGCGGCGACCGGTTCACGCGACGGCACCGAGTTCATGTCGAGCTGGCGGTTGAACAGCAGCGATTCGAGCACCGCGAGCTGCTCGCCGGAGGCGTTGAACTGGCTGTCGAGCTGGTCGAGGCCGATATCCAGCTCCTGCCGCGGCATGTCCTCGACCGGGCCGGCGCCGCCGATGGCGACCGGCTTCTCGAAGTCGAACTCGCCGTCCTGCAGCCGGCCGATACGGGTCAGGCGCTCGCCCAGGGCGTTCAGCCGGTTGGCTTCGGCCTGCAGCTCGCCAAGCCGGGCGGCCAGCGCGTTGATCTCGCGCTGCGCGTCGCGGCGGGTGGCCTCGATCTGCGCCTGCTGGGCATTCACCTGGGCCCGCAGGCTGGCGTTGTAGGCGATACCAGCGCCGCTACCCGTCGCCAGGCCGGTACCCAGCAACAGCGCGACGAACAGGCCGGGACGGCGGCCGCCGAACTCAGCGGCATGCTGGAGCAACTGCCCCAGTACGCCGCCTGGAGTGTTTACGATGGCCTGGTTTCTGGATTGATAGGTCATGTCGATGTCCGATTACAGGTCCAAGCCCCCGCCGCGGCGTCCGTCGTCCCCCCAGCCTGCGCTTGACGCGCTGCTGGCGGAGCCGGCGGGCGACCCGATCCGGCGAGCCCTCTGGCTCGACGGGCTGGACCGTCGATTACGCCCCCACTTGCCGTATTCACTTGCCGCGCACGCGCGGCTGGCTAACTTTGAAAACGGCAGGCTCGTGTTCGTGGTCGATGCCCCGGTGTGGCGGGCCAAGCTGAGGCTCGCGGCCCCGGAGCTGCTCGATGCGGCCCGTTCCGTCGGGATTGCTGCGGCCGAACTCGTCGTCAAGACGGCTGTTCCGGTGGCCCACCCCATGCAGGCACCGCGTCCGGTCATTCCCTTGTCAGCGACTACCCAGCAAGCCCTGCAAGCGGCACTGGCGTCGCTGAAGGAGCCCGGTCCGTCGGATTCCCATGTTGCTCGTTCCGGTGGTGCTGGTTTCGATGACGACGTTGGTTCCGATGACGCCGGGTCCAGCGCTGATTCCGATGATTCGACCTGAGGCTGCGGGCGTCGTGGCGTGGCTTTGCCATGCAGCCGCGCCATCAAGTGGGGGCATCCTAACGGCGCCCGGGCAGGGTTTTGTTAACAAACGCGCGCCGATTGGCGGAAATGCGTTACGAAACCGTTAAATATTGCGGGCTTGCCCCCTTCTATGTGACACAACGCGCGTTTGCCGCGGTACAGGCCCCGCCGGCCGGCCATTGGTTTTCCCTGCTGCCTGTGCGGGCCTGGCGCGATCCTACGCGGGCCGCTTTTCGTAGGAGCGCCCCATGGGCGCGATCGCTCTGCTGCGCGTGTGGGGGTGATCGCGGGCATCGCCCGCTCCTACAAAGGCGGGATCGCCTCGCATGGGCGGTTCCTGCCTCGCTGCCGCTTTTCGTAGGAGCGCCCCATGGGCGCGATCGCTCTGCTGCACGTGTGGGGGCGATCGCGGGCATGGCCCGCTCCTACAAAGGCGGAATCGCCGCGCATGGGCGGTTCCTGCCTCGCTGCCGCTTTTCGTAGGAGCGCCCCATGGGCGCGATCGCTCTGCTGCGCGTGTGCGGGCGATCGCGGGCATGGCCCGCTCCTACAAAGGCGGGATCGCCTCGCATGGGCGGCTCCTGCCTCGCTCCTGCTTTTCGTAGGAGCGCCCCATGGGCGCGATCGCTCTGCTGCGCGTGTGGCCGCGATCGCGGGCATGGCCCGCTCCTGCAAAGGCGTGGCGGGCGCGACGTGGGCCGGTCGTACACATGCGCGGCGGGTTTGTAGAGCGGAGCTTGCTCCGCTGCTTCTGCCTAGATCGTCAGCGGCGCGCCGTAGGTCACCGGGACCGGCTCGTTGCCGGTGAAGGTCACTTCTTCCCAGGCCGAGCGTTCTGCCAGGAGGGCGCGGACCAGGGCGTTGTTGAGCGCGTGGCCGGACTTGAAGCCTTCGTAGGCACCGATGATCGGGTGGCCGGCCAGGTACAGGTCGCCGACCGCGTCGAGGATCTTGTGCCGCACGAACTCGTCGGCGTAGCGCAGTCCGTCGTCGTTGAGCACGCGGAACTCGTCGAGCACGATCGCGTTGTCCATCGATCCGCCCAGCCCGAGGTTACGCTCGCGCATGTATTCCAGGTCGCGCATGAAGCCGAAGGTGCGGGCGCGGCTGACTTCCCTGACGTAGGACGCGGTGGAGAACTCGACCTCCGCGCGCGACTGCGAGGACGGAATCGCGGGGTGGTCGAACTCGACCGTGAAGCCGATGCGGAATCCGTCGTGCGGTTCGAACCGCGCGACCTTGTCGCCGTCGCGCACCTCGACCGGATGGATGATCCGGATGAAGCGCTTGGGTGCCTCCTGCTCGGCGATGCCGGCCGACTGCAGCAGGAACACGAACGGACCGGCCGAGCCGTCCATGATCGGCACTTCCGGCGCGGACAGCTCGACGTAGGCGTTGTCGATGCCCAGCCCGGCCATGGCCGAGAGCAGGTGCTCGACGGTCTGGACCTTGCCGGCGCCACAGCTCAGGCCGGTGCACAGCACGGTCTCGGTGACCAGCTCGGCGCGCGCGGGCAGTTCCACCACCGGGTCGAGGTCGACGCGGCGGAACACGATGCCGGCATCGACCGGCGCCGGCCGCAGGGTAAGAAAGACCTTCTCGCCGCTGTGCAGCCCGACGCCGGTGGCGCGGATCACATTCTTGAGGGTGCGCTGGCGCAGCATGGGCTCGGGTCTGTTGTGGGTTTCTGTGGCGCTACGATCGGCAGGACGCGGGGGCGTTGCGCGGTACGTGGTGGCGCGGAACGAAAACTTGCCGGCGGCATGGCTTCATGGCGCGGAGACCGGGTGACGCGTCGACTCGGGAACCGGGACATTCATGACGCTGAAGCGGCGAAAGAGTAGCACGCAGGTAGCTGAACCTGAACGGAAACGGCGCGCTGTCCTGTCGATGTCATCGACGCTGTGGAAACTGACCGGTCGGCCGTGACCGACCGGTCAAAAGTGCCCCGGGCCAGGCCCGGGACCAGTCGAGGATTGACGCTGGCGCTGCGGTCGCGGCTGATCAGTCGGCCTGCCTGCGCAGGAACGCCGGGATATCCAGGTAGCTGTCGCTGGCGCCGAAGTCGGCCGCCGCCGGCGCCGGCGCGGCGGTCTCCGCGCTGCCGTGCGACCTGCTGCGCAGCTCGCCGAAGCCCGGTGTCGCCGCCGCCGTGTAGTCGCCCTCGCCGTTGTCGATCGGCAACCCGGTGGTGCCGTCGCGGACCAGTCGCACCGGCGAGCGCTGGGTATCGCGCTCGCGGCCCCTGACCGCCACGCGGTTGAGCCCGGTGGCGACCACGGTGACCCGGACCGTGTCGCGCATGTCCGGGTCGAGCACGGTGCCGATCACCACGGTGGCATCTTCGGCGGCAAACGCCTCGATGGTGCGGCCGACCTCGTCGAACTCGGCCATGGTGAAGTCCGGGCCGGCGGTGATGTTGACCAGGATGCCGTTGGCGCCCTGCAGGTTGACGTCGTCGAGCAGCGGGTTCTGGATCGCCGCCTCGGCCGCGGCCTGGGCGCGATCATCGCCGCCCGACGTACCGGTGCCCATCATCGCCAGGCCCATCTCCGACATCACGGTGCGCACGTCGGCAAAGTCGACGTTGATCAGGCCCGGGCGCACGATCAGGTCGGCGATGCCCTGCACCGCGCCGAGCAGCACGTCGTTGGCGGCGCGGAACGCCTGGATCATGGTCGCGTTGCGGCCCAGCACGGTGATGAGCTTTTCGTTGGGGATGGTGATCAGCGAGTCGCAGTGGTGGCTGAGTTCCTCGATGCCCTTGAGCGCGACCTGCATGCGACGCCGACCCTCGAACGGGAACGGTTTGGTGACCACGGCCACCGTGAGGATGCCCATCTCCTTGGCCAGCTGCGCCACCACCGGCGCCGCGCCGGTGCCGGTGCCGCCGCCCATGCCGGCGGTGATGAACACCATGTCGGCGCCCTGCATCGCGTCCATCAGGCGCTCGCGGTCCTCCAGCGCGGCCTGCCGACCGACCTCCGGATTGGCGCCCGCGCCCAGGCCCTTGGTGACGTTGCTGCCGAGCTGCAACTGCAGCTTGGCGCCGCAGTTCTTGATCGCCTGCGAGTCGGTGTTGGCGGTGATGAACTCAACGCCGTCGACATTCCCGCTGACCATGTGGGCGACTGCGTTGCCGCCTCCGCCGCCGACGCCGATCACCTTGATGATCGCGTTGGGGGCCATGCTTTCTACCAGTTCAAAGTGCGCCATGTCCGTGTCCTCTTAGCTTTTAGTTATGTGGTGCTGGTGGGGAATCGGGCCGGGGACCGGGGACCCGGGACCCGCGAAAGCTGCTTCCCGTTGCTCTTACGACCGCTTCACTCACTGCTGTTGCTTCGCCGTCTCGTCTTTCGCCTTTGCCGTCCCGGGTCCCCGGTCCCGGGTCCCCGGTCCCGGCTCTCAAAACTCGCCCCGATACCAGTTCTTCAACTTGTTGAAGAACGAGCCCGCCCGCCCGGTCGAGATCACCGGCCGCCGCGGGTTTTCGATCTGGCTGCCCATCAGCAGCAGGCCGACGCCGGTGGCGTGCACGGGGTTACCGACGACTTCGCCCAGGCCGGTCACGTGCTGCGGGATGCCCACGCGCACCGGCATCTGCAGCATTTCCTCGGCCAACTCGACCACGCCTTCCATCTTTGCCGCGCCGCCGGTCAGCACCATGCCGGCGCGCACGTGCTGCTCGAAGCCGCTGCGCCGCAGTTCGGCCTGGACCATCTCGAAGATTTCCTCGTAGCGCGCCTGCACCGCCTGGGCCAGCGAGGCGCGCGGCATGCGCCGCGGCGGCCGGTCGCCGACGCTCGGCACCTGGATCGACTCCTCCGCGGTCGCCATCTGCGCCAGCGCGCAGGCGTAGCGGACCTTGATCTGCTCGGCTTCCGGGGTCGGCGTGCGCAGCATGTGGGCGATGTCCTCGGTGACCTTGTCACCGGCAATGCCGAGGCTGGCCGAGTGGGCGATCGCGCCGTGCACGAAGACCGCGATGTCGGTGGTGCCGGCGCCCATGTCCACCAGCACCACGCCAAGCTCGCGCTCGTCGTTGGTGAGCACCGCGTGGCTGGAGGCGAGCACGCCCAGGACCAGGTCGTCGACCTGCAGCCCGCAGCGCTGCACGCACTTGCTGACGTTGGTCGCGGCCGACTGCGCGCACACCACCAGGTGCGCGTGCACCTCCAGGCGCACCCCGCTCATGCCGACCGGGTTGCGGATGCCTTCCTGCGAGTCGTCCAACACGTAGTCGCGCGGGATCGCGTGCAGGATCCTCTGGTCGGCCGGTATCGCGACGGCCTTGGCCGCGTCGAGCACGCGGTCCAGGTCAGAGAAGCTGACCTCGCCATCGCGGATCGGCGCGATGCCCTGCGAGTTGCGGCACTGCACGTGGCTGCCGGAGATGGAGGCGTAGACCGAGCGGATCTCGCAACCGGCCATCAGCTCGGCCTCCTCGATCGCACGCTGGATCGACTGCACGGTCGATTCGATGTCCACCACCACGCCGCGGCGCAGGCCGCGCGATTCGTGCGAGCCGATCCCGATCACCTCGATCGGATTGCCGTCGCGGCCGTTGTCGCCGCGGCTGCTGTCGGTGGTGTATTCACCGACCAGCGCGACCACCTTGGAGGTGCCGATGTCGAGGCCGACGATGAGCGACTTGTCGCCTTTTCGATTCATGTGGATGCCTTGGAAGCCGGGACCGGGGACCGGGGGTCGGGGACCCGGTAAAAGCGGGGGTTGAGAACGGGTGGTGTGAGTGCTGGTGGCGCTGTGGCGAGGGGCGTGCTGCTTGCCGGTCCCGGGTCCCCGGTCCCTGGTCCCGGCGCTTCGACCTCACGCGGCGCCCAGGTCAGCGCGAACCCGTTGGTGTAGCGCAGGTCGGCGCGGACCAGCCGCTGCGCCTGCTGGGTGAGCATGCGCGGCATCAGCCGGGCGAAGCGCTCCAGCCGCGCGCGAGCCTCGTTGCGGCCGACCACGACCTCGGTGGCGACCCTGCCGTCGAACGTCGTGCTGTCGGGTGGCATGCGGTCGGAGGCGACGCCCTCATCGCGGTCACCGGGAGCACCTGCACGGGCCAGCCCCAGCGTCCAACTGCCGCGCGCATCCAGCGCCACCACCTGCACCTCCATGCCGATGGGACCCAGCAGCGAGCGCGCCTCGTTGTAGAGCGCCACCACGTCGGGCACCCGGGCGTCCGGTCCGCTCAGCTGCGGCAGTCCAGCCGGCACCTCAATGCCTTCGGCCGGAAACAGCCGGCCCTGCGAGGACAGCAGCCGGTCCTCGCCCCAGCGCGCGAACGGCCGGTGCTCGGTCACGCGCACCTCCAGCACGTCCGGCCAGCGCTTGCGCACCTCGGCCTGCTCGACCCACGGCAGGCGCGCTACCGCGGCCTGCGCCTGGTCCAGGCGCACCGCAAAGAAACCCGGCTGCGCGTACGGCAGCAGGGTCTCGCGCAGCACCGCCTCGTCGACCCGCTCGAACGCGCCGGTCGCACGCAGCTTGGTCAGCGGCCAATGTCCGCTGCCGACCCAGCCGTTGAGCACGGCCACCACCGGCAGCACCACCAGCGCGACCGCGAGCGACCAGCCGATCAGGCGCAGCAGCGCGCTCATTGCAGCGCTCCTGCGGTGCTTGCGGGAATGGTGTGGCGCGCGGCGTATCCGCTCATCGTAGGAGCGGCTTCAGCCGCGAACCGGAACCGTCGGCGGGCGTGGTGCCCGATCGCGGCTGAAGCCGCTCCTACAGGACAGCGGAATCCAGCCCAGAGTCCCGAGTCCCAAGTCGCGACGCTCATAGCGACGTCTCCAGCACCCGCCAGCACAACTCCTCGAAATCGATGCCGACCTCGCGCGCGGCCTTGGGCACCAGCGAATGGCTGGTCATTCCCGGGGCGGTGTTGACCTCCAGCAGGTGGAACTTGCCGTTGTGGAGCCCGCCGCTGTCGCGGTCGCGCATGACGTCGACCCGCCCCCAGCCCTCGCAGCCGGCGGCGATGAAGGCCTCCAGCGCGATGCGGCGGATCTCGGCCTCGTCGGCGCCGTCCAGGCCGGGACACAGGTACTGGGTGTCCTCGGCGACGTATTTGGCGTTGTAGTCGTACCACTCGCCCTTGGGCACGATGCGGATCGACGGCAGCGCGTGATACGCGAGCCGGCCGCCTTCATCGGCCACGCCGAGGATGGCGACGGTCAGCTCGTCACCGACCACCAACTGCTCCATCAGCAGCTCGCCCGGGTAACGTCCGGCCAGCGCCACCGCTTCGTCGAGGCCGGCACCGTCGTACACACGCGAGATGCCGACGCTGGATCCCTCCGAGGAAGGCTTGATAATCACCGGCAGCCCCAGTTCGCGCGCGGCGGCGTGCACGTCATCGCGCGCGCCCCCGCCGGCTGCGGCCAGGCGCACATAGCGCGGGGTCGGCAGGCCCTGGCTGAGCCACACCTGCTTGGTCCGGATCTTGTCCATGCTCAAGGCCGAACCGAGCACGCCGGAGCCGGTGTACGGCACGCCGAGCGCGTCTAGCAATCCCTGCAGCACGCCGTCCTCGCCCCCGCCCTTGTTGCCGTGGAGGATGTTGAACACCCGGTCGACGCGACCGGCGCCGCCTGCGCCGGCACGGATCACGTCCACCAGCGCGGCGATGCCGTCCACCGCGAACGACTCCACGCCGCGCGCCTGCAAGGCAGCCAGCACGTTGCGGCCCGAATCCAGCGACACCTCGCGTTCGGCGCTGGTGCCGCCCATCAACACCGCGACGCGACCGAACACCGCCGGATCGCTCACCCGAGGCGCGGGCAATGCAGCGTTCATGGGGCGTCTCCCGGTGCAGCGCTGGCAGCGAATCCGCCCATCGCCACCTGCTGCGCGGCCTGGCCGATGTCGCCGGCGCCCATCAACAGCAGCAGGTCGCCGTCCTCAAGCACGTCGCCCAGCACCCCGGGCAAGTCGCCGGCGCTGCCTACCACCACCGGATCGATGCGCCCGCGCGCGCGGATCGCACGTGCCAGCGCTTTCGCATCGGCGCCGGCGATCGGCGCCTCGCCGGCCGGGTAGACCTCGGTCAGCACCAGCACGTCGACGCTGGACAGCACCGCGGCGAAATCGTCGAACAGATCGCGCGTGCGGCTGTAGCGGTGCGGCTGGAACGCGACCACCAGGCGCTTGTCGGGCCAGCCGCCGCGCGCGGCGGCGAACACCGCCTCGAGTTCGCGCGGGTGGTGGCCGTAGTCGTCGACCACGGTGACCGTGCCGCCGCGCGGCACCGGCACCGGCGCGAGTACGTTGAAACGCCGGCCGATGCCGGCGAAGCCCTGCAGTGCACGCGCGATCGCCGCCGGCTCCACGCCGAGCTGCCAGCCGACCGTCGCCGCGGCCAGCGCGTTCTGCACGTTGTGGCGGCCCGGCATCGCCAGCGTCACCGGCGTGCGGGTGCCGTCGGGCAAAGCCAGGATGAAGTGCATGCACGCGCCGTGCTGGCTGACCTCGTCGGCGCGCACGTCGGCCTCGCCGGCAAAGCCATAGGTCATGACGTGGCGCGGGGTATTGGCGGCGAGTGCGGCGACTTCCGGATCGTCGATGCACAGCACCGCCAGCCCGTAGAACGGCAACCGGTGCATGAACTCGCCGAAGGCGGCCTGGACCTGGGCGAAGTCGCCGCCGTAGTTCTCCAGATGGTCGGCGTCGATGTTGGTGACGATCGCGATCTGCGGGTTGAGCCTCAGGAAGCTGCCGTCGCTCTCGTCGGCTTCGGCCACCAGCCACTGGCCGCTGCCGAGCCGGGCATTGGCGCCGGCGGCCAGCAGTTGCCCGCCGATCACGAAAGTCGGGTCGATGCCGCCTTCGCCGAGCACGCTGGCGATCAGCGAGGTGGTGGTGGTCTTGCCGTGGGTGCCGGCCACCGCGATGCCGCGGCGGAAGCGCATCAACTCGGCCAGCATCTCCGCGCGCGGCACCACCGGGATGCGCTGCGAACGCGCCTCGGTGAGTTCCTGGTTGTCCGGCCTGATCGCACTGGAAATCACCACGCAGTCGGTGCCCAGCACGTTCGCCGCGGTGTGGCCGCGGTGCACGGTCACGCCCAGTTTCGCCAGCCGCCGCGTCACCGGCGTGTCGGCCATGTCCGAGCCCGACACCTGATAGCCGAGCGTGCACATCACCTCCGCAATGCCGCTCATGCCGGTGCCGCCAATGCCGACGAAATGCACCCGCGGAAACGCCTTGGCGAGGTCGCCGGTGTGTTGCAGGCGGCGGCGCACGGTGGCGTTCATTCGCGCACTCCTGACAGCAGCACCCGGGCCTCAGGGGCGCCGGTGCTTTCGCAGGCGATCGCCAGCAGACGAGTCTTGTTTTCGGTTTTAGGTTTCAGGTTTTCGGCCGGGGTCATTGGGCTAGTTCCAGCACGGCGTCGGCAACGCGCTCGGCGGCGTCCGGCCGCGCCAGCGCGCGCGCGGCCTGCGCCATGGGCAGCAGGTCGGCGCGTTCGGAGAGGATTTCCAGCGTCGCGGCGATGCGCTCGGCGAGCGTCTCGCCCTGTGGCAGCAGCTGGGCGGCGCCGCGGTCCAGCAGGTACTGGGCGTTGCGGGTCTGGTGGTCATCGACCGCCTGCGGAAACGGCACCAGGATGCTGCCGACTCCCACTGCACACAGCTCCGCCAGGGTCAGTGCGCCGGCGCGGCAGACCACGATGTCGGCCCAGGCATAGGCCGCGGCCATGTCCTTGATGAACGGCTCCACCGAGGCGGGGACGCCGGCCTGGGCGTAGGCCCGTGCGGCCTCCTCGCGCAGCGTCTCGCCGCACTGGTGGCGCACCTCGCAGGCGACCACGCCGCGCAGCGCGGCGAGCGCCTGCGGCACGTGCGTATTGAGTGCGCGTGCCCCCTGGCTGCCACCGAGCACGAGCAGTCGCAATGCGCCGCCGCGGCCCTCGAAGCGTTGCTCCGGCGGCGCGATGGCGGAAATTTCGGTGCGCACCGGGTTGCCGACGACGTGCTCGTGCGCGCGCGGGAAGGTGTCGGGGAAGCTGGTCAGTACGCGGTCGGCCAGGCGGGCGAGCACGCGATTGGTCATGCCCGGCGCGCGGTTCTGCTCGTGCACGATCAGTGGGATGCCGGACATTCGCGCGGCCAGACCGCCGGGGCCGGCGGCGAACCCGCCGAAGCTGATCACCGCCGCGGGTTGCCGCAGGCGCAGCACGCGCCGCGCCGCACTCATCGCGCCGAGCAGCTTGAACGGCGCCGCCAGCAGGGTCGCCCGCCCCTTGCCGCGCACGCCGCGCACCGCGATCGTCTCGATCTCGATGTCGTGCTGCGGGACCAGGCGCGTCTCCATGCCGCCGCGAGCACCGAGCCAGACCACCGGCACGCCGCGCCCGCGCAGGACGTGGGCCACTGCGAGGCCGGGGAAGATATGCCCGCCGGTGCCGCCGGCGAGAATCATCACCGGGCGGAGCTGCTGCGGCGGGTTGCCGGTGCCGGTGCCGGTCACGCGAGCCTCGTCATGTTCACTGGGTCCGCTCATGCGAGCCTCGCCATGCTCTCGGGGTCGGCTCATGCGAGCCTCGTCATTCTCTTGGGGCCGGCTCATGCGAGCCTCCCCAGCGACCGCTCGACCCGCTGGCGCAGGCGGCCGGTGGCGCGCGCCTCGTTGCCCGCCGCCGTGGGCGTCGAAGGCGGCTCTGCCGCTGGGCGTGCCGCGTCGCCGCGCAGGCGCGCGACCTGGCGCTGGGCACGGTCGAGCTCGAACGACACCCGCATCAGCAGGCCCAGCGCGGCACAGCTCATCAGCACGCTGGAGCCGCCGTAGGAAATCAACGGAAGGGTCAGCCCCTTGGTCGGCAGCAGGCCCAGGTTGACTCCGATCGAGACGAAGCTCTGCAACGCGATCCACAACGCGATGCCGAACGCGCAGTAGGCGGAGAAATGTCGGCGCATCTGCGCGCACTGCATGCCCACCCAGAATGCACGCCCCACCAGCGCCACGTACAGGCCGATCACCAGGCACACGCCGACAAAGCCGAGCTCCTCGGCGGTCACCGCCAGGATGAAGTCGGTATGCGCCTCGGGCAGGTACTGCAGCTTCTGGATCGAACCGCCCAGGCCGACGCCGAACCACTCGCCGCGCCCGACCGCCATCAACGCATTGGTCAGCTGGTAGCCGCTGTCGAACGGGTCCGCCCACGGGTCCATGAACGAGGTCAGGCGGCGCATCCGGTACGGCTCGGCGATCGCCACGATCGCCAGCAGCGGCAAGCCGACCAGCACCGGGCCGAACATCCGCGGCATGTTGACCCCGCCCAGCACCAGCATGCCGCCGGTGATCGCCAGGATCAGCGACAGCGAACCGAAGTCCGGCTGGAATGCGAGCAGCACCACTAGCCCCAGCGCCACCCCGATCGGCTTGAGCATCGCCGGCCAGGTGGCGCTGACCTCCTCGCTGTAGCGCTTGAGGTAGCTGGCCAGCCACACGATGTAGAGCAGCTTGACCGCCTCGACCACCTGGAAGTTGGACACACCGGGAATCCGGATCCAGCGTTGGGCGCCATTGACGCTGTGGCCGATGCCGGGGATGAACACCAGCAGCAGCAGTGCAAAGCACAACAGCAACAGGGTCTGGCTGTGGTGCTCGACCAGCTTGAGCTCGGTGCGCGTGAGCCACAGCGCGCAGGCGACGCCAACCCCCAGGAACACGATGTGGCGGGTCAGGAAATGGAACGGACCCACATCCAGGCCTTCGCCGATCGCGATCGAGCTGGAGCCGACCATCACCACGCCCAGGCACGCCAGCGCGCACGCGATTCCGATCAGCCACGGATCGAAGCGACCGCTGATCGCATCCAGGCGCGTGGCCTGGCGGGTGCTGCCGCCTTGGGCGTGGCCGGCATGCTTGTGACTGGCATGGGCGTGGCGCTCGATCATCAGCGCACCTTCAACGTCGCCAGGCCGACCAGCACCAGCACCACGGAGATGATCCAGAAGCGCACGATCACGCGCGGCTCCGGCCAGCCCTTGAGCTCGAAGTGGTGGTGGATCGGCGCCATCCGGAACACGCGCTTGCCGGTCAGCTTGAACGACGCGACCTGGATCATCACCGACAGCGTCTCGATCACGAAGATCCCGCCCATGATCACCAGCACCAGCTCCTGGCGCACGATCACCGCGATGGTGCCGAGCACCGCACCGAGCGCGAGCGCACCGATGTCGCCCATGAACACCATCGCCGGATAGGTGTTGAACCACAGGAAACCGAGCCCGGCCCCGGCAATCGCGGCGCAGATGATGATCAGCTCGCCCGCGCCCGGCACCGGCGGGATCTGCAGGTATTCGGAGAACACCGCGTTGCCCGAGGCATAGGCGAACACGCCCAGCGCGCACGCGACCAGCACCGTCGGCATGATCGCCAGCCCGTCCAGGCCGTCGGTCAGGTTGACCGCGTTGGAGAAGCCGACGATCCAGAAGTAGGCGATCGCGATGAAGGTGAGCCCGGCCAGCGGCAATGCGATCGTCTTGAACAGCGGGATGTAGAAGGTGGTGGCGGTCGGCGTGTCGGCGCTCATGAACAGGTAGATGCCGGCGGCCAGGCCGAACACCGACTGCAGCGCGTACTTCCAGCGCGACTTCATGCCGTTGGGATCGCGCTTGACGATCTTGATCCAGTCGTCGTACCAGCCGATCGCGCCGAACGCGACCATCACCGCCAGCACCAGCCACACGTAGCGGTTGCGCAGATCGCCCCACAGCAGCACCGCGGCGAACACGGTGATCAGGATCAGCGCGCCGCCCATGGTCGGCGTGCCGGCCTTGGAGAAGTGCGACTGCGGACCGTCCTGGCGGATCGGCTGGCCGCCCTTGAGCTGGCCAAGGCGGCGGATCACCACCGGCCCCCACCACAACGACAGCCCCAGCGCGGTCAATGCACTGAGGATGCCGCGCAGGGTGAGGTAGTTGAACACCCCGAAGATGCTTTCCAGCTGTTCCAGCCAGCGCGCCAGTTCAAGCAACATGCGTGGTGTCCTCCCGGTCAGACAGCAGCGCGGTGACGATCTTGTCCATCGCGCTGCCGCGCGAGCCCTTGACCAGCACGCGCACGCCGGCTGCCGCTTCTGTAGGAGGGGCTTCAGCCCCGATTGAACCGCCCGGCGGGATCGCGGCTGAAGCCGCTCCTACACGGGCCAGGTCGTCGCGCAGCGCGGCGATCAACGCGGCGTGGCTGTCGTACTCGGTGCCGCCTGCGCCGAACGCCTGCGCGGCGGCCGCGCTCAGCAGGCCGAGCGCGTACAACCGCTGGATTCCGGCAGCCTTGGCGCGGCGCCCGGCTTCGGCATGCATTGCCTGCGCATCGCCGCCGAGCTCGCGCATGTCGCCCAGCACCAGCCATGCATCGCCGGGCGCCTCGGCCAGCAGGTCGATGGCCGCGGCCAGCGAGCCGGGATTGGCGTTGTAGCTGTCGTCGATCAGCACCGCGTTGCCGCCGAGCGGGCGCGCCACCAAGCGGCCGGCGACCGCCTGCGCGGCAGCAAGTCCGGCCGCGATCGCGTCCAGCGATGCCCCCGCCCCCAACGCCAGCGCCGCGGCCGCCAGCGCATTGCGCACGTTGTGCCGGCCCGGCAGCGCCAGCGTGATGGCAGCCTCGCCTTCGGGTGTGACCAGGGTGAAGCGGCTGGCGTCGGCGTCGATGCGGATGTCGCGCGCAATGACGTCGGCGCTGCTGTCCAGGCCGAAACGGATCATCCGGCGCCCGTGCGCGCGCTCGGCAAAGAAGGGCGCAAACGCGTCATCGGCGTTGATGACCGCGACGCCGTCGGCCGCCAGCGCGTCGTAGATCGCAGCCTTGGTGTCGGCCACGCCGAGCAGGCTGCCCATGCGCTCCAGGTGCGCCGGCGCGATGTTGTTGACCAGCGCCACATCGGGCCTGGCGATCGCGGTGAGATAGCCGATGTCGCCCGGTTTTCCGGCGCCCATCTCGTAGATCGAGAACTCCGCATCCGCGGGCGCGTCCAGCACCGCCAGCGGCAGGCCGATCTCGTTGTTGCGGTTGCCGGGGTTGGCGTACGCGCGCCCGACCTGCTCCAGGATCGCCAGCAGCAGCGCCTTGACGCTGGTCTTGCCGTTGCTGCCGGTGATCGCGAGGGTGCAGCTATGAGCCGCGCGGTGCACCGCACCGGCCCAGTCGGCCAGCGCGCGCTCGGTGTCGGCGACGATGATTTGGGCGATGTCGGCCTGGGCGGGACCGGTGTGGATGCGGCGCTCCACCAGTGCCGCGGCGACGCCGGCCCGCGCCGCGGCGGCGACGTGGTCGTGCCCGTCGAAGCGCTCGCCCTTCAGCGCGACGAACAGACGGCCCGTGCCTGCCGACGGCGCCCGGGTGTCGGTCACCAGTGCCTCGACCACGACGTCCTCGCCGGCCAGGCGGCCGCCTGTCATGCGCGCGATCTCCGACAGTGCGATCGGCTTCATGGTCGCTCCTGCGCATCGTGCGCTCGCGAGCCCTGCACATCCATTGGCGGCGCCCTGCCCTCGAGAGCCCGCTGCGCGACTTCGGTGTCATCGAACGGGTGCCGCACGCCGTCGATCTCCTGGTAGGGCTCATGACCCTTGCCGGCGACCAGCACGATGTCGTCGGGACCGGCCTGGCCGATCGCCTCGGTGATCGCGCGGCCGCGGTCGCGCTGCACGAGGATCTGCGCCGCAGGCGCGTCGCCGCCGCTGGAAAAGCCGGCCATGATCTCGGCCACGATCGCGTCGCCGTCCTCGCGGCGCGGGTTGTCGTCGGTCACCACCACCAGATCGGCATGGCACTGGGCGATTGCGGCCATCTGCGGGCGCTTGCCGCGATCGCGCTCGCCGCCGCAGCCGAACACGCAGATTAGCCGCGCGGTGGCATGGGCGCGCAGCGACACCAGCGCCTGTTCCAGCGCATCCGGGGTGTGTGCGAAATCGATCACCACCAGCGGCTGCGCGCGGCCGCCGGCGGGCATGCCGCCGCCGAGCCGGTTCATGCGGCCATGGATCGGCTGCAGCTGCGACAGGGTGCCGGCGATCTCTGCCGGCGCAGCGCCCTGCGCATGCAGCGCGCCGGCGACCGCAAGCAGGTTGTCGATGTTGAAGCGGCCCAGCAGCGGCGAGCGCACCGGGTGGCGTGCCCCGTCCAGCACCAACTCGAACCCAATGCCGGCGCCGTCCAGCTGCAGGTTCTCGGCGCGCAGGCTGGCGCTCTCGTTGCCGCGGGAGCTGAGCCCGATCGCGCGCACGGAGTCCGGCAGCGCCGCATGCAGCTGGCGGCCGAATGCGTCGTCGAGGTTGATCACCGCCGCCTGCAGTCCCGGCCACGCGAACAGCTGCGCCTTGGCCGCGCCATAGCCGGCCATGTCGCCGTGGTAATCGAGGTGGTCGCGGCTCAGATTGGTGAATACCGCAACTTCGAACCGCACGCCGTCGACGCGGCCCTGGTCGAGGGCATGCGAGCTGACCTCCATCGCCAGCGCCTGCGCCCCGGCCTGGTGCAGATCGGCGAGCAACGCGTGCAGGCGCAGCACCTGCGGCGTGGTGAAGCCGGTCGCGCGGACCTGGCCGTACAGGCCCGCGCCGAGCGTGCCGATGGTCCCGGCGCGCACGCCGCGCAGCGCCCAGGCCTGGGCGAGCAACTGCACGGTGGAGGTCTTGCCGTTGGTGCCGGTGACCCCGACCACGCGCATCGACTCGCTGGCGCCGCCATAAAAGCGATGGCCGAGCTCGCCCAGGCGCGCACGCAGCCCCGGCACCGCGATGGCATCGGCCGGCGCCGACAGGCCGTCCGGCAGCGGCGGCTCGAACAGGATTGCGCTGGCTCCCTGCGCGCGCGCCTGGTCGACGAAGTGCAGCCCGTGCGCTCCGAACCCCGCGATGGCGATGAACGCGTCGCCGGCGTCGAGCTCTCGGCTGTCCTGCGCCAGGCCGCCAATGACGAGGTCGGCGGGGATGCCCGCCACGTCCGGCAGCAACTCGGCCAACGGCAGGGTGCGGCTCATTGCGCACCGCCCGCGGTGGACACCGCCGGCACCAGCGCGCCCGCGCCCGCGGCAACCGGAATAGGCGTGGGCAGCACCGGCCCGTGGCCGGGCTTGCCGTTGTTGGCTTTCAGGCGCTTTGCGTCCTCCGCCGCCTGCACCGCCAGCCAGGTCTCGATGTCGTCGGGCGCGACGTCCATCAGCCGCAGCGCGCCCTCCATCACGTTCTTGAACACCGGTCCGGACACCATGCCGCCGTAGTAGCCGGTGGACGGGTCGGGATCGTCGATCACCACCGCCATCGAGAAACGCGGGTTCTCCACCGGCACCACGCCGGCGAAGAACGACACGTAGCGGCGCGAATAGCCGCCGGTGTCGTTGTACTTGCGCGCGGTGCCGGTCTTGCCGGCGACGTGATAGCCCAGGATCGCGGCCTGGGTGGCGGTGCCACCGTCCTCGGTCACGGTCTGCATCATCCGCATGACCTGCGCGGCGACCGCCGGATCGAGCACCTGCTCGGCCTCGTTGCGCTGGCCCTTGACGAAGGTCGGCGCGATCAGGCGCCCGCCGTTGCCCAGCGCCGCGTAGGCCATCGCGATCTGCAGCGGGGTCGCCGACAGGCCATAGCCGTAGGAGATGGTCGCCTTGGACGAGCCGCTCCAGTCCTCCGGATGGGCCAGTACGCCCGGTGTCTCGCCGGGGAAGCCACTGCCCGGCGCCTGACCGTAGCCGAAGCCGCGGATGAACTCGTAGAAGTACTCGTCCGGCAGCCGCTCCGACAGTTTGACAGCGCCGAGGTTGGAGCTCTTGGTGATCAGCCCGGTGACCGTCTGCACGCCGTAGTTGCGGAAGTCGCTGATCGTGTAGCGGCCCAGCGACATGTAACCCGGCGACACGTCGATCAGCGTGCCGGGGGTGACCACACCGGCGCTGAGCGCGGCGGCGACCGTGATCGGTTTCATCGTCGAGCCCGGCTCGACCACGTCGGTCACCGCGCGGTTGCGGTAGGCGTCGGCGTCGCGCACGCCGATCGCGTTGGGGTTGTAGCTGGGCAGGTTGGTCATCGCCAGCACTTCGCCGGTGGCGATGTCGAGCACCACCGCCGAGCCCGCGCTCGCACCGGTGCGCGTCAGGGCGTTACGCAGCTCGCGGTGCGCCAGGTACTGGATGCGCCGGTCGATGCTCAGGACCAGGTCATGGCCGGGCCGGGCCGCCTCGATCAGCTCGACGTTCTCGACGAAACGCCCGCGGCTGTCGCGGATCACGCGCTTGGCGCCGGGCGTGCCGCGCAGCCAGTCGTCGAAGGCCAGCTCCAGCCCTTCCTGGCCGCGGTCGTCGATGTTGGTGAAGCCCAGCACGTGCGCGACCGCGTCGCCCTGCGGATAGAAGCGGCGGTACTCGCGCTGGCTGAACACCCCGGGGATGTCGTGGGCGAGGATCGCGCGCGCCTGAAGCGGGTTGATCCGGCGCTTGAGGTAGACGAACTCCTTGTCGGCGCGCTGGCTCAGCTTGCGGGTCAGCTCATCGACCGGAACATCCAGCGCACGGGCCAATAGCGGGATCTGCCCGGGATGCTTGAGCAGCTCCTGCGGGTTGCCCCAGACCGACTCGACCGGGGTGGACACCGCCAGCGGCTCGCCGTTGCGGTCGGTGATCATGCCGCGCGAGGTGGGGATGGCGATCTCGCGCAGGATGCGCTGGTCGCCCTGCGCGCGGTAGAAGTCGTTGTTGATCACCTGCAGGTCGAGCGCGCGCCCGACCAGCGCCAGCGCGCACAGCCCGAGCGTGCCGCCGACCAGGATCATTCGGTTGCGTAGGTTGTAACGCGGCCGTGCACCGCGCGGCTGCAGTGCACGGGGGGTGCGCTGGCCAAGAAGCGGCAGCTTGCGCCACCACGGATTGTCGCTGCGGGCGGCCGTTGCGTTGCGCTGTTTCATGGCCGCACCACCACGGTTTCGCCGCCTCGGGGAAACGTCATGCCGAGCCGGTCGCGCGCGACCTGGTCGATGCGGTTGCTTTCAGCCCAGGTCGCCTGCTCCAGCTGCAGCCGGCCGAAATCGATGTTGAGCTCGTCGCGCGCCTTCTGCAGTTTGCTCAGCTGCACGAACAGCTGCCGATGCTGATGGCGCGCCTGCACCACCCCCAGCGCCGAGACGACGGTGGCGATCACCAGCAAGGTCAGCAGCAGCCGCGGGGTCATGGCTTCGCTCCGCGAACCGGGACCGGGGACCCGGGACCGGGGACTCGGGTGAGGCGGGATCCCCGGTCGCGGCTGTGACGCTGGGTACTGTTGGATTCGGGGTCGTTGCGCGACTCCGGTGCCGACTGCGGCTGCTGCTCTTGCGGGACCCGGGTCCCGGGTCCCTGGTCCCCGGTCCCGAGCTTCTCGGCAACCCGCAGCACCGCACTGCGCGCCCTCGGGTTGCTTGCGGTCTCCTCGCCGACCGCCTTCTGCGCGGCGCCGATCATGCGCAGGGCCGGGACGAACGCGCGGGCTTCGGGCAGGCGGCGGTTGGCCGGTGGGGCCTTGGCGTGGCGTGCGATGAACTGCTTGACGATGCGGTCCTCCAGCGAGTGGAAGCTGATCACCGCCAGCCGTCCGCCCGGCTTGAGCCGCTGCAGTGCCGCGTCCAGGCCGGTCTCGAGGTCGGCCAGTTCGCGGTTGATGTGGATGCGGATCGCCTGGAAGCTGCGGGTGGCCGGATGGATGCTCTTGTGCTGCTTGCTTCTGTCCACGCGCGGCATCACCGACGCGATCATCTCGGCCAGTTGCGCGGTGCGGGTCAGCGGCTGCGCCTCGCGGCGCGCGACGATCGCACGCGCGATCCTGCGGCTCATGCGCTCCTCGCCGTAGGTCCACAGCACGTTGGCGATGTCCTGCTCCCCGGCGTGGGCCAGCCACTGCGCAGCGCTCTCGCCGGACTCGGGATCCATGCGCATGTCCAGCGGACCGTCCTTGCCGAAGCTGAAGCCGCGCTCGGCGACATCGAGCTGCGGCGAGGACACGCCGAGGTCCAGCAGCACCCCGTCGAGGCCGGCGGCGGTCGCATCCCAGTGCAGCAGGTCGGCAAAGCTGCCGCGGAAGATCGCCACGCGCTCGTCCGCGCCGAACTCGCGCTCGGCCACCGCGATCGCGTCGGGATCCTTGTCCATCAGCAGCAGCCGACCTCCCGCGCCCAGTTGCTCGAGCACGCCGCGGGCGTGGCCGCCGCGTCCGAAGGTGCCATCCAGATAGGTGCCCTGCGCACTGATCCGCAGCCCCGCCAGGGCCTGCGCGAACATGACGGGCAGATGCTGCGACGGCGGCTGGGGGGCCGGCGTCTCCGAGGCCGTCGTCTGCGAGGCTTGGGGGTGGCCGGAGGGCGCATCGGGGCGCTCCATGCCACCGCCCGTCATAGCTGCAGGTCGAGCAGCTCGTCACTGAGATCGTCATCAGAGATCGTCTGACGGATCTGCGCGTGATGCGCCTGCTCGCTCCACAACTCGAATTTGTCGCCCATGCCCAGCAGCACGGCTTTCTTCTCGATCCCCACCGCGGCGCGGTGGCTGGCCGGCACGGTGATGCGGCCATTGCCGTCGGGCTCGACGAAGGTCGCCGCACCCACCAGCTTGAGCTGCATCATGCGGCTGTGCCTGCGGGTCCTGGGCAGCTTGTTGACCTGGTCACGCAGGCGCTCCCAGACCGGCATCGGATAGAGATACAGGCAGCCGGCCTCGAACGGGCTGTAGGTGATCACCAGGCGGTTGCCGCACTCACGCGCGACGACGTCCCGGTGGGCGGTGGGCACCGCCAGCCGGCCCTTGTCGTCGATGGTGATCGCGGTCTCGCCCTGGAACATTGCGCACCTGTGGAAGCCCGCCTCTGCGGGCGGATCAGCCTGTCGATGGAAACGCCCAACTGGGGCGGATCCGGCCACGGAAAACCGCTAAAAACCAGGCTTTCCCTCGGATCACCACCTTAGGCACGCCCCAGAGGGTTGTCAACAAGTTCCGTGGGCCAAATTCATCAGGTGCATCAATGGCTTGCGTCAGACTTCAGAGTTTTATTCAAGAGTTATCCACTAAGCCTTGTTTCGTCTCGTATTTTGAGATTGAGGCTTCCGTCGCGGCTTGTGGTCTGTTCAGAAAAAGACCGACTCATGGATTGTCGCAACGCAGCAAAAACACGGCCGTTCCGGAGTGGCGGCTGGCGGGAGTGGTTCGGCTGCGGCCCCACGTGTGAGCGGCTCGGCTCGTGACCTAGAGTTCGCGGCTGAAGCCGCTCCTAAAGAAGACCGATCTGCGACCGGACATGCGACTGCAGAAATCTGCCTGCCAACGATCAACCACGGCAAGCAGCCCCCTTTAGTAAAGGGGGCGCCGCGACAGCGGCGGGGAATTGGAGGCGAAGGCCAGGGTCCAAAATTTTGCTTCATGAAAATTTTGGAGCTTTTGCTGTCGCAAGCGCGACAGCAAAAGCGGCGGAGCCGGCCGATAAGCCGGGTTCTGTCGTGGACAGTCATTCCTCTAGGCGCATCGTCACCGATACGCTCGAGCAACCTACCCGGAGGCACCGCGGGCCGCGGCATTGCCTCCCTATTTGGTCTTGCTCCCGGTGGGGTTTGCCGTGCCGGTCCGTTGCCGGACTCGCGGTGCGCTCTTACCGCACCGTTTCACCCTTGCCACGCATCCCCGGGGGGACCGTTCGGCGGTCTGCTCTCTGTTGCACTTTCCGTCGGCTCGCGCCGCCCAGGCGTTACCTGGCACCGTGCCCTGTGGAGCCCGGACTTTCCTCGGCACCCTCACGCACCGAGGTGCATGCGGATGACGCGACTGCCTGGCCGACTCCGCCGCGTGCAGTCTACCGGTTGGCGAGCATCGCCGACGGGTTTGTGACGCTCATCAAAGAGGCTTGGTTCAGAACGAAGCAGGGGCACTTGTCGGAGGCGGCTTTAGCCGCGATCTGGAATCGGCGCGGGCGAACGATTTCCGATCGCGGCTAAAGCCGCTCCTACAAAAAAGCGTGCGCATCCGATGGAAGCGAAGCGACAACCTAGCCAACAACGCTGCGCACCGCACACGCCGGCGCGGCGTCCTGTCCCGGTATTGCGAAGAGTGCGCCATGGATGGCGCACGGCGGTGAGTGCGGCCATGGATGGCCGCCCGAACCGGGCAGCAATGCCCGGACAGGGCGACGCCCACCCGAAGCCGAGAAACCGTCCACTCCGCTGTTGCTGTTGCTGACCAGCAATCAGCCCCCGCCGTACAGCCCCTTGCGCGGCGCCCCGCTGAGCTCGGCGGCGAGCTTGGCCGCGGTCGAGGGCGGCAGGTGTTCGCTGAGCTTGGCGTACAGGCGCCGCCCTTCGATCAGCTTGGCGTCGGCATCGTCGCCGGCGCCCTCGACGATCAGCACGAACTCGCCACGGCGCTGGTTGGGATCGGCCGCAACACGTTCGCGCAACTCCGCAAGATCGCCATCGAGCACGGTCTCGAACAGCTTGGTCAGTTCACGCGCGAGCACCGCCGGGCGGGCAGCGCCGAACGCCGTGGCCATGTCGGCCAACGCCTCCTCGATCCGGTGGGCGGACTCGTAGAAGATCAGCGTGCGCGGCTCGGCGGCCAACCGCGCCAGCCGCTCGCGGCGCGCGCTCGCCCGGGCCGGCAGGAAGCCCTCGAACACGAACCGGTCCGACGGCAGGCCGGCCACGCTCAGCGCGGCGATCGCGGCGCAGGCGCCCGGCAGCGGCGACACCCGCACGCCCGCGGCGCGCGCGGCGCGGACCAGGCGGAAACCGGGATCGCTGACCAGCGGCGTGCCGGCATCGGACACCAGCGCCAGCGAGTCGCCGGCTTGCAGACGTGTGACCAGTTGCGCGGCCTGGGCTTCCTCGTTGTGCTGGTGCAGGGCCAGCAGCGGACGTTCCAGGCCGAAGTGCGACAGCAGCTGGCGGGTGTGGCGGGTGTCCTCGGCGCAGATCGCCGCGACCGTGCGCAAGATCTCCAGCGCGCGCGGCGACAGGTCGCCGAGATTGCCGATCGGGGTCGCGACGATGTGGAGCGTGCCGGGGGTGTGCATCCTGCAGCATGGTAGTGGTCGGTGCCGATGCTGTCTCGGCCACGGGCGCCATGGCCACGGGGCGCCGGGGAAGTGCATCCGTGCAGCCCACCGCTTCGTTTCCTACCCTGCGCAACGTGCTGGCCGGGCGGGCGACCGTGCCGGCCCAGCCGGACGGGTAGAATCGGGTCATTCCCCTGAGAACGCCGCCCTGCGGCGCACGCACGCCGATGAGCCTTCCGAACCTGCGGTCCCGGGCCGCGCTGTCGAAGATCGAGTCATTCCCATCCGCGCTGTCGGGCCCGTTGCGGCCACTGCTGGCCGGCGTGCTGGTGGCGGGCGTGCTCGCTGCGTGCGGCACGGTGCAGACGCGCGCGGTCGGGCCATCCGCTTCCGCGCAGCCCAGCGTCCACCCGGTCACCGCGCAGGCCTCCGAGCTGGCGCGCGGCAGCGACGCGCTGGGCGGCGCGGCGCGCGAGGCCAACGACGAGCGGATCGACGCATTACTGTCGCAGCTGGACGACCAGACGCTCGCGCGCGAAGCCGCCGCGCTGGCGCCGGGCGATCCGTTGTACAACTACGCTGGCCGCGCGCTGCTGCGCCGGGGCATGCCGGCGCCGCGTGCGTTCGATCGGGAGCAGTGGCAGTTCGGGTCAGGCATCCGCCCGCCGGCCGATACCGATGGCTACCGGCCGCCGGTCATGCTCGGGGTATTGCTGCCGCTGTCGGGCGACATGTCGGCCGCGGCCGCGCCGGTGCGCGACGGACTTCTCGCCGGCTACTACGGTGAGCAACGCCGCCGCCCCGAGGTCACCTTCTACGACACCCAGGGCACGCCGGGCGGCGCCGTGGCCGCGTACGACCAGGCCAGCGCGGAGGGCAATGACTTCGTGCTCGGCCCGCTCGGTCGCGAGGAGGTCGGCGCCTTGTTCAACCGCGCCGCGCTGCCGGTGCCGGTGCTCGCACTCAACCGCGGCGTGGTGCGCCCACCAGCCGGCCACGCCGGATTTTCGCTGTCGCCCGAAGACGAGGGTCTGGCCGCGGCCGATTACCTGACCGATCGCGGGGCGCGGCGGGTACTGGTGGTCGAGGGCAGCGACGACAGCCAGCGCCGTGCGGTCGCGGCGTTCCGCGAGCGCCTGACCGAAAGCGGCGGCGTGGTGACCGATGTAGTCGGTGCGGCCACGGCCGATCTCGCGCCGTTCGCGCAGCGCGAGGGCGGCGTCGACGCGGTGCTGCTTGCGATCCGTGGCAGCGCCGCGCGCGAGCTGATCCCGAAGCTGGCGCTCGCCGGCCTGGCCGACATCCCGCGGGTGGCGACCTCGCAATTGCTCTCGGGCACCGGCAATGCCGAGCAGGACCAGGTGCTCGACGGCATTGCATTCCCGAGCGAGGCCTGGACCAACCGCGGCGTGCGCGGCTTGCCGCCGGTCACCAGCGCCGGACAGACGCTGCCGACGGCCCGGGGCCCGGCCGCACGACTGTTTGCCTTCGGCTACGACGCCTGGCTGCTCACGGCCTATCTGGAGCATCTGGCGACCCGCCTGGATGCGCATGTCGAGGGGGCCACCGGCACGCTGCGGCTGGATGGCTTCGGCCACGTGCGGCGCACGCCGGCGTGGTCGACGTTCATCAGCGGCCATGTGGTTCCGCTGGCCGGCCCGGGGCGCTAGGGCGCCTGCCCGATGAGGGACGTCATCGACCGGCGCAGCCGCGGTGCCGCGGTCGAGGCGGCCGCGCGGGTGCATCTGCAGGCGGCCGGCCTGCGCCTGGTTGCGGCGAATGCGACGTTCCGCGCCGGCGAGCTCGATCTGGTGATGTTCGATGACGGCCGGCAGGCGACCAGCGGCGGACAGGGCGCGATGCTGGTGTTCGTGGAGGTCCGCTACCGCCGCAGCGCCGCATTTGGCGGCGGCGCCGCATCGATCGACGCCGGCAAGCGCCGCAAGCTAGTCCGCGCCGCGCAGGCGTTCCTGTTGACGCACCGGCAATACGCCAACGCCGCATGCCGCTTCGATGTGGTCGAAGCCCAGGGCGACCCGGCCGCACCCACGCTGACCTGGCTGCGTGACGCATTTCGCGCGGATGATTGCTGAAGAAAGGCCCTGACGCGGATCAACGCGGATCGACACGGAATAAGAGCAGATAATTCAGATCGGAAACCTGCTGGTCGAACGTTTTGCCAGCCCGGTAGCCGGCGCCGCCAATATGCGTTCTTCTGTTGATCCTTATCCGCTTTTTTCTGCCCTGATCCGCGTCAAAGCTTTTCCGCCCCTCCAGACACCATGCCGCTCCCTTCCCCACTGCATCGCGAACTTGCCGAGCTGCTCGGCGACGGCTGGCTGACCGATGCCAGCGAGCGGTTGACCTATGCCTACGACAACTCGCGGCGCGAGGTGCTGCCCGACGCAGTTGCGCTGCCGACCACGCGCGAGCAGGTCCTCGGGCTGGTGCGCGCCTGCCGCGCGCACCGGGTGCCGGTGGTCGCGCGCGGGCGCGGCACCAACACCACCGGCGCGTCGGTGCCGGTCGACGGCGGCGTGGTGGTGTCGTTCGAGCGCATGAACCGCATTCTCGAAGTGCGGCCGGGCGATCGCTGCGCAGTGGTCGAACCAGGCGTGCTCAACGGCGATCTGCAGGCCGCCTTGAACCCGCACGGGCTGTTCTGGCCGCCGGACCCGACCAGCGCGATGTTCAGCACCATCGGTGGCAACCTGGCGTGCAACGCCGGCGGTCCGCGTGCAGTGAAGTACGGCGCCAGCCGCGACAACGTGCTCGCGCTGACCGCGGTCACCGGCGCCGGCGAGTTGATCGTCTGCGGCACCGCCACCACCAAGGGCTCGACCGGCTACGACCTGCAGCGCTTGCTGGTCGGCAGCGAGGGCACGTTGGCCCTGATCGTCGAGGCGAGTCTGCGGCTGAGTCCGTCGCCGCCGGCCCACCGCGCGCTGCGCGCGATCTACCGCGACGTCTCGACTGCGGCGCAGGCGGTGGCGCGGCTGATGGCGCAGCCGGTGACGCCGTCGATGCTCGAGTTCATGGATGCGCACGCGGTGCGGCTGGCGCGTGACGTCGGCGGCGCCGACCTGCCGGCCGATGCCGGGGCACTGCTGATGATCGAGACCGACGGCGATGCCGACACCCTGCCGCACGACGTCGAAGCGCTGATGCGCGCGGCCGAAGGCGAAGGTCTGGTCGCGCTCGACGACGCCGCCGATGAGGCCGCGCGCGAGCGCTTGTGGGCCGCGCGCAAGGCCTTGTCGCCGGCGCTGCGCACCCTCGCGCCGGGCAAGATCAACGAGGACGTGGTGGTGCCGGTCTCGCGCATCCCGCAGCTGGTCGACGGCGTGCAGGTGCTGGCGCGCGAGTTCGAGCTGCCGATCGTCTGCTTCGGCCACGCCGGCAACGGCAACCTGCACGTAAATTTGCTGTTCGATCCGGCCGACGCCGCGCAGCTCGAGCGCGCGCACGCGGCGCTCGCGCGGGTGTTTGCGCTGACCCTGTCACTCGGTGGCACGCTGTCGGGCGAGCATGGCATCGGCCTTGCCAAGCGCGACTTCATGCCGCTGGCGGTGACCGGGGCCACGCTGGCGCTGATGCGGCAACTCAAATCGGTGTTCGACCCGGACGGCATTCTCAACCCGGGCAAGCTGCTGCCGCCGTGAGCATGCCGTCGGACCGCATCTCACTAGACCGCCTGCTCGGCGAGATCCACGCGTGCCGGCTGTGCGAGGCCCAGCTGCCGCTCGGCCCGCGGCCGGTGCTGCGGGCCTCCGGCAGCGCGCGCCTGCTGATCGTCGGCCAGGCGCCGGGCACCAAGGTCCACGCCAGCGGCGTGCCGTGGGACGACGCCAGCGGCAGGCGCCTGCGCGAGTGGCTGCAGATCGATACCGACACGTTCTACGACGCGGCGCGCGTGGCCATCGTGCCGATGGGCTTCTGCTATCCCGGCAAGGGTGCCTCTGGCGACCTGCCACCACGCCGCGAGTGCCGCGACACCTGGCACCCGCGCCTGCTGCCGTTGCTGGGCGGGGTCGAGCTGACCCTGCTGGTCGGCCAGTACGCGCAGGCCGGCTTTCTGCGCGCGCGGCGCAAGTCCACGCTTGGCGAGACGGTGCGTGCCTGGCGCGATTACCTGCCGCAATACCTGCCGCTGCCGCACCCCAGCCCACGCAACGTCGGCTGGTTCAAGGCCAACCCGTGGTTCGAGGGCGAGGTGTTGCCGGCACTGCGCGAGCGGGTGCGCACGCTGTTGTAGGAGCGGCGTCAGCCGCAATCAGGCCCGTAGGGTGGGCACGTCTTGTGTGCCCACCGCCCGGGATGGTGGGCACAAAGATCGTGCCCACCGTACGGTGCGAGGTATTGCCGGCGCTGCGCGAGCGGTGCGCGCGCTGTTGTAGGAGCGGCTTCAGCCGCGATCAGCAATCGGACGAGCTGTCGTGCATCCGATCGTGGCTGAAGCCGCTCGTAGGTGCGAAGTGCGCATACCCGGTCCGTGGCGGCATCCACGGCTGCCCCTGCCCGGTCAGCGCGCGCACGCCGCTGCCGGCTTCGATCCGGCCGATGCGGGTCAGCGCCGTGCGGGTCGATCGTGCGATCTGCTGGATCGTGTCCCGCGCCGCGAATGGCGCGGTGAAACACAGCTCGTAGTCGTCGCCACCGCCGGTCTGCAGCTCGCGGACCTGGGCGGGCTCGAAGCTGTCGCGTAACGTCTGCGATACCGGCAGCGCATCGAGTTGCAATTGCGCGGCAACCGCGCTGGCGTGGCAGATATGGCCGAGGTCGGCGAGCAGGCCGTCGGAGATGTCGATGGCGCTGTGGGCGATGCCGGCAAGCGCGAGCCCCGTGGCGATGCGCGGGGTCGGACGGTGGAGGCGTTGCACCAGGTCCGGAGCGGCCCGGTGCCTGTCCGTCTGCTCCGGCCCCTCACTTCCGCCCTCTCCCGGGCGGAGGGCGAGCAGGAGCCGCAGCGCGGCGGCCGCATCGCCGAGGGTGCCGCTGACCCAGATATCGTCGCCCGCTTGTGCGCCGTCGCGCCGCAACGCCCGGTCGGGCTCGACCAGGCCGTGTGCGGTGACACATATCGACAACGGGCCCCGAGTCGTATCCCCACCAACCAGCGCGACGCGATGCTGTTGGGCCAGTTCAAGAAAACCGTCGAGGAATTCATCCAGCCACGCCGCATCGCTGCCCGGCAACGACAGCGACAGGGTGCACCACGCGGGCTGCGCGCCCATTGCCGCCAGATCGGACAGGTTGACCGCCAGCGCTTTCCAGCCGATGTCGGCCGGCGCGGTGGCCTCGGGAAAGTGCACGCCGGCGTTGAGCGTGTCGGTGGCCACCACGAGGTGCTTGCCCGGCGGCACCTCCAGCACCGCGGCGTCGTCGCCGATGCCGAGGATCACGTCGCTGCGCTGCAGGGCGCGGCGGCGGATGTGGTCGATCAGTTCGAACTCGGCCACGCGGATTCTCCCGGGTCGCTCCCCAAGGGTACCCTTCGGGATGTAGGAGCGGCTTCAGCCGCGATCGCACTCTGGAAGAAGCATCGCGGCTGAAGCCGCTCCTACAAGGGCGCTAGCGCTACTTGCGCGGCGCCTGCACTTCGGTGGCGCGCCAGGCCGCGGCGGCATGGTCGAGCACGCCGTTGATATAGGTGTGCCCGTGCTCGGCACCGAATCGCTTGACCGTCTCGATCGCCTCGTTGATCACCACCCGATACGGCACGTCCGGGCGCAGGCGTAGTTCAAAGGCGGCGATGCGCAGCACCGCGCGTTCGATCGGGTCGACCTGCTCGATTTCGCGGTCGAGGAACGGCGCGAGTGCGGCATCGAGGTCGGCCCGGTGCTTGTCGACGCCGCGCACCAGGTCCTCGAAGTATTCCAGGTCGGCCACTTCCTTGGCCTGCTCGTGGGCGAACTGGGCGATCACGTCGTTCACGCGCGCGCCCGCCATCTGCCAGGCGTAGACCGCCTGCAGTGCGCGGCGACGCGCGCGCGAGCGCGCAACCGGATCGATGCCGTCCCGGCGCGGCGCCCGGCTCACGGCAACCGCTCCAGCAGCTGGCTCATCTCGATCGCGACGAGTGCGGCCTCCTCGCCCTTGTTGCCGTGACTGCCACCGGCGCGCGCTTGGGCATCATCGTGCAGCTCCACCGCCAGCACGCCGTTGGCGACCGGCAGCCCGTACTTGATCGATACCCGCATCAACCCGTCCGAACAACCGTCGGCGACCTGCTCGAAGTGGCGGGTGTCGCCGCGCACCACGCAGCCCAGGGCGACGATCGCGGCATGGCCGCCGGCCATCGCCAGTCGCGCCGCGGTCACCGGCAGCTCCCAGGCGCCGGGCACGCGGATCACGTCGATCGCGTCCTCGGACACGCCGTGCTCGGCAAAGGTCTTGCGCGCGCCGGCCACCAGCGTATCGGTGATGCGCGGGTTCCAGCGGCTGGCGATGATTGCGAAGCGCGCGCCCTCGGGGCTGCGCAGGTCGCCTTCGATATGGGGCATGGGGCGGTCGATGGAGACGGGGGACGTAGTGTAGCCGGGCTGGGCCTTGGGACCGGGATTGAGGCTCGGGACCCGGGACCCGGGACCCGGGACTCGGGACTCGGGGACAGCAACAGCAACAGCAACGGCAACGGCAACGGCAACGGCGGGAATACCGATGCAGCGGGAGCTTCAGGCAGGCCACGCACCATCAGAGCCGCGCCGCGGACGCGCTCCTCCCGAGTCCCGAGCCCCGCAAGTCCCGCGAGTCCCGACCGCGAGCCTCAGCGGCCAATCACAAGCCCACGTACTCCACCACCTCCAGCCCGAAGCCGGCCAGGCCGACCTGCTTGCGCGGGGTGCCGAGTACGCGCAGCTTGCCCAGGCCGAGGTCGGCGAGGATCTGGCCGCCGGCGCCGTTGCGGCGCCATTCGGCCAGGGCATGGCCGCGGGCGGGGCGGGCCGGGTCGACCACGTCGGGTTGCTCGCGCACGCGCGCCAGCAACGTGTCGGGGTCGAGGTCGTCACCCAGCAGCACCAGTGCGCCGCGGCCTTCGGCGGCGATCGCGGCAAGCACGTCGCCGACCGCCGGGCCGAAGTCGGCGCGGCGCCAGTGCAGCGCATCGGCCAGCGGGTTCTGCACGTGCACCCGCACCAGCGTCGGAGCGCCCGCGTCCGGCTCGCCGCGCAGCAGCGCGAAATGCAACGCGTGGCTGAGCCGGTCGCGGTAGCTGACCAGCTGAAAGTGCCCGTGCTCGGTTTCGATCTCGCGTGCATCGACCCGCTCGACCGTGTGTTCGGTGTCGAGCCGGTAGCGGATCAGCTCCTCGATCGAACCGATCTTGAGTCCGTGCTCGGCGGCGAAACGCTCCAGCTCCGGCCGCCGCGCCATGCTGCCGTCGGGATTGAGGATCTCCACCAGCACGCCGGCCGGCTCCATCCCGGCCAGCAATGCCAGGTCGGCGGCAGCCTCGGTATGGCCGGCGCGGTTGAGCACGCCGCCGGGTTGCGACATCAGCGGGAAGATGTGGCCCGGCTGCGACAGGTCGCGCGGCGCGGCATCGGGCCGCACCGCGGTGCGCACGGTGTGGGCGCGGTCGTAGGCCGAGATGCCAGTGGTGACGCCCTCCGCGGCCTCGATACTGACGGTGAAGTTGGTGTGGTGCTGCGAGGTGTTGTCGCGGACCATCGGCGGCAGGCCGAGCTGGCGGCAGCGCTCGCGGGTCAGCGACAGGCACACCAGGCCGCGCGCGTGGGTCACCATGAAGTTGATGTCCTGCGGCTTGACGAGCTCGGCGGCCATGATCAGATCGCCCTCGTTCTCGCGGTCCTCGTCGTCGACGATCACCACCATGCGGCCGGCGCGGATTTCCTCGAGCAATTCGGGGATCGGGGAAAAACTCATTGCTGTACTCCTTGGCCGAGCAGTCGCTCGACATAGCGCGCGACCAGGTCGACTTCGAGGTTGACCGCATCGCCGACGCCGGACTGTGAGAACGCGGTGTGCGCGACGGTGTGCGGAATCAGCGCGACCTCGAAGCCGCTGGCGTCGACCTCGTTGACCGTCAGGCTGACGCCGTCGACGCAGATCGAACCTTTCTTCGCGAGGTAGCGCAGCACCGCGGCCGGCGCGGCAAAGCGCCAGCGTTGCGCGCGCGCGTCCTCACGGATCGTCGCGACCTCGCCGACGCCGTCGACGTGGCCGCTGACCAGATGTCCGCCGAGGCGGTCGCTGGGGCGCATCGCGCGTTCCAGATTGAGCGCCGCGCCGGGCGGCAATCGGCCCAGGGTGGTGAGCGCGAGTGTTTCGTTGGAGACGTCGACCTCGAACGAGGCTGCGTCGAACGCCACCACGGTCAGGCACACGCCATTGACCGCGACGCTCTCGCCCAGGGCGACCTGCGTGAACGGCAACGAGCCGACCTCGATGCGCAGGCGCGCATCGCCGCCGCGGCTGTCGCGCGCGGCGAGCCGGCCGACGCCTTCGATCAGACCGGTGAACATCAGCGCGACTCCGCCTGGAGGCCGCGGCGATCGCGCTGCGTGGCGATGGACGTGAAAGCAGTGAGCATGAACGTTTCCCGCAATGGCTAGCGAAAAACGCCGCAAGGCATGGCACGCGCCCGGCACTGGCCGGGTGCTGCCGTCTTCTTTCATCCGGACTTTCAGGGAGTCGCAGACCGGTCCTGCAGCAGGACTGGACCACGACGCCCAACCGTCGGCTCCGGCATCGCACCGGATCTGCTGACCCTCCGGCGGCCCGCACAGGCGTGCCACTGGAGGCGCTCGCGGGCTCATCGGGATTGCACTGGCAACCAGCCGACTTACCGCCGGTGGGGAGTTCCACCCCGCCCTGAAGACGTTATGAGTTGCCGCCGCAGCGGCGCGAGGATTCTAGCACCGCAACCAGCTCCGGCCCCTGTAGGGGCGGCATCAGCCGCGGAACGGTGCGTTCGGCGCCGGCGCAGGTTCGATCGCGGCTGAAGCCGCTCCTACACCGGATCCTGTCGGGGCCAAAGCCCCTGGGTTCGCCCCGAGCTGCCTCGCGGCGGCGCTGGGGTCGTCAACGATGCAGCGATTCGCCTTCGACTCACCGCGTTCTACGTCGGCCGGAATTTGTAGGAGCGGCTTCAGCCGCGATCGGGAACCGGCACGGGCGACCGGCTGGGGATCGCGGCTGAAGCCGCTCCTACAGCCGGATATCGGGTTTGCGGCGCAGGTGCAGGAACAGCGGCCAGGTGATGGTGCGCGTGGTCTCGGCATCGCCCCAGCTTGCGGCGAGCGCGGCGGTGTGTCGGGCGACCGGGTCCTCGCCGGTCGCCTCGATGCAGCGCGCGCTGGCCGAGCCGCTGGCCAGATAGCCGAGGAAACGCGGCAGGGTCCAGCGCGCCTGCAAGGACAATTCCGGTGCCGGCAGCGGCGGGAACGGCCAGTCGTAGCCGGCGTAGCGTGCATCGATCTGGGCCCGCTCGGGCGGCCAGTGCGGCTCGATCTGCGTGCGGAAGTCGGCGACCGCCACGGCCATGCCGTCGGGCACCAGGAAATCGCCATATCCCCACGCCGCCAGCACGCTGCCCGGTGCCAGCACCCGCCGGCACTCGGCGAAGAAGCGCGCGCGGTCGAACCAGTGCAGCGCCTGGGCGACCGCGACCAGTTGCACGCTGGCATCGGCGAGCGTGGTGCGCTCTCCCGGTTCGACCGCAACGGTGATACTGGGCGGCGCCGCCCTACCCCAATGCCGCTCAATCTGCTGCGCGCTCGGATCGGACGCGTGCACGCGTGCGAATCGCTGCGCCAGCCCGCGTGTGGCTTGGCCGCTGCCGCAGCCGGGCTCCCAGACCTGCGCGTCGGAGGGCACCACCGCCGCCAGCGCATCGAACAGCGCGTCGGGATACTCCGGGCGCGCCGCCGCGTAGGCGTCGGCGACGCCGGAGAAGTGATCCTTGAACGAGGCTACGTCGCGCGAACCAGAAGGCGTCGGCGCGTCGGGCACTTTCACGGCAGCGCGTCCGGCGTGCGCAGCAGCAGGCGAAGGTCCTCGCCGATGCGCCGCGTCTCGACGATCTGCAGCCGCATGCGTTCGGCCATGCTGGCGATGTCGAGCCCGTCGAACAACGGCCGCGCCTGCGAGCCCAGCAGCACCGGGGCGACGTACAGCAGCAGCTCGTCGACCAGGCCGGCGGCGAGAAAGGCCCCGGCCAGGGTCGCACCAGCCTCGACCTGGACCTCGTTGACCCCGCGCGCGGCCAGCAGCTTGAGCACCGCGGCCAGATCGAACCGCGAGCCGTGCACCTCGACCACCGCGGTCTGCGCGCTCAGCCCGCGGCCGACCTTGGTGTCGGGCGCGTGGATGTACAGCGTCGGCGCATCGCCCTCGCGCACGCGACCGCGCGCCACGGTGGCCAGGCCGGCATCGAGCACCACCCGCAGCGGCGCGACGAAATCTCGCGACGAATCGGGCGTGTCCTCGCCCAGGCGCACCGTCAGCGAGGGATCGTCGGCCAGCACGGTGCCGGCGCCGGTCACGATCGCGCCGGCCCGCGCGCGCCAGCGTTGCACGTCCAGGCGCGAAGCCTCGCCACTGATCCACTTGGAATCGCCGTTGGCCAGCGCGCTGCGGCCGTCCAGGCTGGTGGCGAGCTTGACCCGCACCCATGGCCGGCCCCGCACCAGCCGCGAGAGATAGCCCCGGTTGAGCGTGCGCGCCTGAAGTTCCATCAGCTCGCTGGCGACCTCGATGCCGGCCGCGCGCAAGCGGTCGAAACCGGCCCCGTCGACCTGCGGGAACGGGTCGCGCATCGCCGCGACCACCCGGCCGACGCCGGCGGCGATCAGCGCATCGGCGCACGGGCCGGTGCGGCCGGTGTGCGCGCAGGGTTCCAGGGTGACATATGCGGTGGCGCCACGGGCGCGGTCGCCGGCCGCCTGCAGGGCGTGGACTTCGGCATGGGCCTGCCCGGCGCGCGCGTGGAAGCCTTCCCCGATCACCTCCGCGCCGTGCGCCAGCACGCAGCCGACCATCGGGTTGGGCTTGGTGGTGTAGGCGCCGCGTTCGGCCAGGCGCAAGGCGCGCGCCATCAGGGCGTGGTCGGTCGCGGAGAATCCGGGGGTCGGGCCAGGGCCTGGAGACGCGGGACTGGACATGCGATCAGCGCTTCCTGGGTTTGCCGTGCGGCGCGGGCTCACCCCCGAGCAGCGGCAACTGGTCTTCGCCGGCGTTGTCGCTCTCGAGCCGGTCGAGCTCCTCGCGAAAATCGGCGACGTCCTCGAACGCCCGGTAGACCGAGGCGAAGCGCACGTAGGCGACGTGATCGAGCCTGCGCAACTCGGCCATCACGAACTCGCCGACCCGGCGCGATGCGAGCTCGCGTTCGGTGGTCATGCGCAGCTGGTGCACCACCGCGCGCACCGCAGCCTCGATCTGTTCATCGGGCACCGCGCGCTTCTGCAACGCCCGGTCGAACCCGGCGCGCAGCTTGCGCGCATCGAATGCCTCGCGGCGGCCATCGGACTTGATGATCGCCGGCAGCTTCAGCTCGATCGTCTCGATGGTCGAGAAGCGTTCACCGCACGCCTCGCAGACCCGCCGCCGGCGAATGGTGGCGCCGTCGTCGGACACGCGCGAATCGATCACCCGGGTGTCGGTGTGCTGGCAGAAGGGGCAGTGCATCAGAGGAGCCGGGACCGGGGACCCGGGACCCGGGACCCGGGAGAGTCGGTTCTGCTTTTACCGGGTCCCCGGTCCCCGGTCCCCGGTCCCAACCTAGCCATACACCGGAAACTCACGGCACTGCGCCGTCACCGCCTCGCGCACCCGCGCGATCACCGCCTCATCGCTCGGCGCATCCAGCACGTCGCACATCCAGTTCGCCAGCGCGATGCAATCGTCTTCCCGGTACCCGCGGGTGGTCACCGCCGGGGTGCCGATGCGCAGACCGGAGGTCACAAAAGGCTTCTGCGGATCGTTGGGCACCGCGTTCTTGTTGACGGTGATGTGGGCGCGGCCGAGGGCGGCTTCGGCGTCCTTGCCGGTGATGCCCTTGCCGATCATGTCGACCAGCATCAGGTGGTTCTGGGTGCCGCCGGAGACGATCTTGTAGCCGCGGGAAATAATCGTCTTCGCCATGGCCTGCGCGTTGTCGACCACCTGCTGCTGGTACTGCTTGAACTCCGGCTCCAGCGCTTCCTTAAATGCGACCGCCTTGGCCGCGATCACGTGCATCAGCGGGCCGCCCTGGATGCCCGGGAACACGATGCTCTGCAGCTTCTTGACCAGATCCTCCGGCGGCGACTGGGCGAGGATGATGCCGCCGCGCGGCCCGCGCAGGGTCTTGTGGGTGGTCGAGGTGACCACGTGCGCATGCGGCAGCGGGGTCGGATAGACGCCGGCGGCGATCAGGCCGGCCACATGGGCCATGTCGACGAAGAAGATCGCACCGATGCCGTCGGCGATCTGGCGCATGCGCGCCCAGTCGATCACCTGCGAATACGCGCTGAACCCGGCAACCAGCATCTTCGGTTTGTGCTCGGTCGCCAGGCGCTCGACCTCGGCGTAATCGATCAGGCCGTTTTCATCGACGCCGTACTGCACCGCGTTGAAGAACTTGCCGGAGAAGTTGACCTTGGCGCCGTGGGTCAGATGCCCGCCGTGGGCGAGCGACATGCCCAGGATGGTGTCGCCCGGCTGCAGCAGCGCCAGGTACACCGCCTGGTTGGCCTGCGAGCCCGAATGCGGCTGGACGTTGGCGTAGTCGGCTTGGAACAGCTGCTTGAGGCGGTCGATCGCAAGCTTCTCGGCGACATCGACGTATTCGCAGCCGCCGTAGTAACGCTTGCCCGGATAGCCCTCGGCGTACTTGTTGGTCAGCACGCTGCCCTGCGCCTCCAGCACCCGCGGGCTGGCGTAGTTCTCGCTGGCGATCAGCTCGACGTGGTCTTCCTGGCGGGCGCGCTCGTCAGTGATGGCCTGGGCGAGTTCGGGGTCGAAACCTTCGATACGGGCATCGCGCGGGAACATTGCCGCTCCGGGTGGGATGGGGAGGACGTCGAGTTTAGCCGAGAGATACCGATCCATGGCCCGGCTCCGGTCCATCGGCGGCTTCTTGTAGGAGCGGCTTCAGCCGCGATCGGATGCCGGGTCGATCGTCCGACTCCGGTTCGCGGCTGAAGCCGCTCCTGCAAGTGGCTCGGCGGCGCTCGCGGCGCGTGGCAGCCAGGCGGCATATCCGCGATAATGGGCGGTCCCCGAATCCACCAGCGGCCCCTGCCCCCGCGCAGGGCGCCGCCGTCCGTCTGCGGAGCCCCCATGTCGCAATACATCTACACCATGAACGGCGTCAGCAAGATCGTGCCGCCGAAGCGTCAGATCATCAAGGACATCTCGCTGTCGTTCTTCCCGGGCGCCAAGATCGGCCTGCTCGGGCTCAACGGCTCCGGCAAGTCCACGGTGCTGAAGATCATGGCCGGGGTCGACCAGGATTTCAGCGGCGAAGCGCGCGCGGCCAAGGACATCAAGGTCGGCTACCTCGCCCAGGAACCGCAGCTCGATCCGACCCACACCGTGCGCCAGGCGGTGGAGGTCGGCGTCGGCGACGTGCTCAGCGCGCAGGCCGAGCTCGACAAGATCTACGACGCCTACGCCGAGGAAGGTGCGGACTTCGACAAGCTCGCCGCCGAGCAACAGCGCCTGGAAGCGATCCTCGCCAGCGGCGATGCGCACACGCTGGAGACCCAGTTGGAAGTCGCCGCCGACGCGCTGCGCCTGCCGCCGTGGGACGCGATCATCGGCAAGCTGTCGGGCGGCGAGAAACGCCGCGTCGCGCTGTGCCAGCTGCTGCTGCAGAAGCCCGACATGCTGCTGCTCGACGAGCCGACCAACCACTTGGACGCCGAGTCGGTCGAGTGGCTGGAGCAGTTCCTGCAGCGCTACACCGGCACGGTGGTGGCGGTGACGCATGACCGCTACTTCCTGGAAAACGCGGCCGAGTGGATCCTCGAACTCGACCGCGGCCGCGGCATCCCGTGGAAGGGCAACTACACCGCCTGGCTGGAGCAGAAGTCCGAGCGCCTCAAGCAGGAAGAGTCCGGCGAGAAGGCGCGCCAGAAGGCGCTGGCCAAGGAACTGGAGTGGGTGCGCAGCAATGCCAAGGGCGGCCGCAGCAAAGGCAAGGCGCGCCTGGCGCGCTTCGAGGAACTCAACTCGGTCGAGTACCAGCGCCGCAACGAGACCAACGAGATCTTCATCCCGCCGGGCGAACGCCTGGGCAACTCGGTGATCGACTTCAAGAACGTCTCCAAGTCGTTCGGCGACCGGCTGCTGATCGACGATCTCAGCTTCATCATCCCGCCGGGCGCGATCGTCGGCATCATCGGCCCCAACGGCGCCGGCAAGTCGACCCTGTTCAAGATGATCACCGGGCAGGAAAAGCCGGACAAAGGCGAGATCACTACTGGCCCGAGCACCAAGGTCGCCTACGTCGACCAGAGCCGCGATGCGCTGACCGGCAACCACAACGTGTTCCAGGAAGTCTCCGGCGGCGCCGACATCCTCAACATCAACGGCGTGGAGATCCAGTCGCGCGCCTACATCGGCCGCTTCAACTTCAAGGGCCAGGACCAGCAGAAATTGGTCGGCACGCTGTCGGGCGGCGAGCGCGGCCGGCTCCACCTGGCCAAGACGCTGCTGCAGGGCGGCAACGTGCTGCTGCTCGATGAGCCGTCCAACGACCTGGACGTGGAAACCCTTCGCGCGCTGGAGGATGCGCTGCTGGAGTTCCCCGGCTGCGCGGTGGTCATTTCGCATGACCGCTGGTTCCTGGACCGCATCGCCACGCACATCCTCGCGTTCGAGGGCGAGTCGCACGTCGAGTTCTTCCAGGGCAACTACCGCGAGTACGAGGAAGACAAGAAGCGCCGGCTCGGCGAGGAAGGCGCGCGGCCGCACCGGCTGCGGTTCAAGGCGTTGAAGTAAGGCCATGGCGCCGACGTCGACACCGGTAGGAGCGGCTTCAGCCGCGAACCTCCATCGGTGCCGAACGGTGCTACAGGATCGCAACGACGCTCCCTGTCCGACTGGGCTTCCTCCGGTCGTAGGAGCGACGTAAGTCGCGACCTGTACATGGCCTCCAGAAGTTGCGGCGGCTCGCGACTTACGTCGCTCCTACAGAGCGGATCTGGCGATCGGAAGGATCGCCGGTAGACCGGTTCTGGTTCGCGGCTGAAGCCGCTCCTACAGTGGATTTTTGAACGAGGGACGGCGATGGGCTTCATGCAGGCACTACGGCAACGCTGGATAGACGCCAACTCGCTGGTCTGCGTCGGCCTCGATCCGGAGCCGACGCGGTTTCCCGGGCGCTTCGGTGGTGACGCCGACGCGGTGTTCAACTTCTGCCGCGACATCGTCGATGCGACCGCGCAGTACGTGTGCAGCTTCAAGCCGCAGATCGCGCACTTCGCAGCGCTCGGCGCCGAAGATGCACTGGCCCGGCTGATCACGCATATCCACATCGCGCATCCGGGCGTCCCGGTGATCCTCGACAGCAAGCGTGGCGATATCGGCAGCACCGCGCAGCACTACGCGAGCGAAGCATTCGACCGCTACCGCGCCGACGCGGTCACCGCCAACCCCTACCTTGGCCGTGACTCGGTGCAGCCGTTCCTCGACCGCAGCGATCGCGGCGTGGTGATCCTGTGCCGCACCTCGAATCCTGGCGCGGGCGACCTGCAGGACCTGCTCGTGCAGGACGGAAGCGGCGCGGGACAGCCGCTGTACCAGCGCGTGGCCGAGAAGGTCGCGCTGGAATGGAACACCCATGGCAATTGCGCACTGGTGGTCGGCGCGACCTGGCCGGAGCAGTTGCGCGAGATACGCGCGATCGTCGGTGATCTGCCATTCCTGGTGCCTGGCGTCGGCGCGCAGGGCGGCGATGTCGCGGCGGTGGTGAACAATGCAAAGACCGCCGACGGCACCGGCCTGATCGTCAGCAGCTCGCGCGCGGTGCTGTATGCGTCGGCCGGAGACGATTACGCCGATGCCGCAGCGAGTGCCGCGCGCACGCTGCGCGACGAAATCAACCGCCACCGATGAGCCGTAGGCTGGGCTGCGACGCCACACTTTTGCGGCAGCATGATCGACCCATGTCGCCGCGCCCCGGGCTTGCCAGCCCAGCCTACGAGAGCCACGAGGACCGGGGGGTTAGGCGCACCGGAACCGTTCCCCTGCGGACAGGTCGGGATCGCGGCTGAAGCCGCTCCTACACAGTGTCACGGCTGCGGCTACGCAGCACCGCGCGCATGACGGCGAACGGGAAGCGCAACCAGATGGCGGCGAATACGCCGGCTCGCGTCAGTGCGCTGCAGCGGGCCGCCTCGAACTTGCCGAAGTAGCGCCACAGGCCGCGATGTTTGTGCCACTCGACGAACAACGGCCGGGCGCGGCTCGACACGCCGCGCACGTGCACCACCCGGACCTGGTTGGCGACGGCGATCAATGCGCCGGCCTCGTGCGCGCGGCGGCACAGGTCCAGGTCCTCGGCGTGCAGCCGGTAGCCCTCGTCGAAACCGCCGATGCGCGTGAACAAGCCGCGCGGCATCAGCATCAAAGCACCGGACACTGCCCCGACCGGCTGCAGCGGCTGGCTGTCGTCGGGCGCGACCGCAGTGCTCGCCGCGCCGGCGCGGCGAGCACTGCGACCCGCGGCAGGCACGACGCCGGCGAGACCGGCCCCGAGCATGCGGGCGAAATCGGGCTGGCGTCGCCGGGCTGCGGGATCGCGCACGCCGGTCTGGTCGACCAGGTCGGCGCCGAGCAGCGCTTCTTCGTGTGACGCCGCCAGCGCGCGCAGGCGCGCCAGGCTATCGCGCTCGACCAGGCAATCGGGGTTCACGAACGCCAGCCAGCCGGGTGCGGGCTCGGCGTGCGCGGCCTCCCTTGCGCCCTGATTGCAGGCGACCGCGAAACCGGGGTTGTCCGGGTTTGCGATGAACCGCACCCGTGGGTCGTGCGCGGCGTGGCGCTGCACGATCACGAGCGTGCCGTCATTGGAATTGTTGTCGACCACGCGGATCGCGGCGACGCCGTCGGCCACGCGCAAGCGCTGCAGGCAGGCATCGATCGTCGAGGCGCTTTGGTAGGTGGCGACAACCGCGGCGATCGCGCCACCGTCGGGCGGCGTGCCCGCACTCACGGTCTTGCCCTGCCACGTCCGCGCGCCGGGGACTTGCGGGCCGGGGCGGCCTGCGGTGATGGCGATGCCTCTGCGAACAGATCGCGTTGCGGCTCCGGCGGGCCGATGCCGGCCAGCAGCGCGGCGAGCTGTTCGCGCGCATCGCGCAGCGGGTCGCGCATCAGGAAGTTCGCCATGCGTGCATGCCAGTCCGGCCAGCGCACCGCAAGGCGGTCCATGTCGCCCTCGCACGAGCTGCCCTCGCGCGGGCGCGCGACGAACGCCGATTCGCACAGGACATTGCGCCAGCCCAGTCCCGACAGCCGCAACGACAGGTCGATCAGCGCGGCGTACCAGGAGCCGTAACTGGCGGCGTCGAGCCCGCCGACGCGGCGCCGGGCGCTGCCGCGCAGCACTACCGCATGTCCGACCGCCGACGGCAGTTCGGGATGGATCGCCGGCATCGCCGCGGCGGCGCGCGCCAGCCGCTGCGGCTCGCGGGGCGTGGCCGCGATCTCGCCGATGCGCGGCCAGGCCGCGGCCTCGCCGGCATTGCACCACGACGTGGCCGAGGCGATCGCGCCATCGCGCGCCAGGCATGCGCCGAGGCGCTCGAGCCACCCCGGAAGCGGCATCGCGTCGGCGGCGAGTACGGCGACGTCGGCATCACCGCAGGCGGCAAGCACTTCGTCCAGGTGCGCGACCGGGCCGACGCCACGCTGGCGCCGGGTGTAGTCGGCCTTGAGTGCGGTGCGCGCCATCCACTGTTCGATCACGGCGTAGCCGCGCGGGCCGGCCTGGGCGTCGTCGGCCAGCCAGACGCGGGTGCCGGCCGGCGTCGCGGATTCCAGCGCCGCCAGACAGGCGTCCAGCGCAGCGTCGTCGACTCCGACTGGCACCACCACGATCGGCAGCTGCGTCTCGGGGGGCCGCGTGCGGGGCGCGGCCGCGGGCTGCGTCGACATGCCCGCGGATGGCGCTGCAAACGCCGCGGACGTCCCCGGTCGCGGCGCGGCAAGCGGCATGGACATGCCCGGGGGCGACGCCGCAAGCGGCATGGACATGCCCGGGCGCGGTGCCGCAAGCGGCACCGCGGCGGAAAGCTCAGCCGTACCCGGTGTCACCACGCCCCCTGTCACCCCAGTGTCGCCCTTCGATCAGTCGGAGCGGGCCGGGTTCAACGGCTCCATCGCGCGGAACCGGCGTCCGTATTCGTCGGTCAGGTCGCGCGCTTCCTGCGGGTTGCGCACGATGGTCGGGGTCAGCAGCACGATCACTTCGTTGCGATCAGTGCGAGTGGACTGGGTGCCGAACAGGCCGCCGATGATCGGGATCCGGCTCAGCCCCGGGAAACCCGACGAGCCGCGGGTGACGCCGTCGCTGATCAGGCCGGCCAGCATCACCGTATCCCCGCTCTGGATCGCGGCCTCGGTCTTGAGCCGGCGGGTGTCGATGCGCACGTTGCGCTGCCCGGCTTCGCGCGGACCCGGCGAACTGACCTCCTGCACGATGTCCAGGAACACCATGCCGTCCTGGGTCACGCGTGGGCGCACCTTGAGGATCACGCCGGTTTCCAGGTACTGGACCTGGCTGAAGCTGGCGTCGCCGCCCAGCCCCGGATTGACCGTGACCGACTCGATCGGGATGTTGCTGCCGACGTTGAGCTCGGCCTCGGCGTTGTTGCGCACCACCACCGACGGCGTCTGCAGCAGCTGCAGGTCGGTGACCTGGTCGAGCGCGCTGATGATCGAGGCGGCATTGCGGCCGAGGAAGGTCCAGGCCAATCCCGCTGGGTCTCCGGCCGCGGACTGCACGCTGCCGGCCAGGGTGCTCCAGGTGTCGCGGCCGACCGCGCTGGGCAGGCCGGCGTCGGTGACGGCGCGCTCGAAGTACCAGTTCACGCCGTATTCCAGCGCGCCGCTGAGCTGTACCTCGACCACCTGCGCCTCGATATGCACCTGCATCGGCATCACGTCGAGCTGCTCGATGACGTCCCTGATCGAGCGCCATGCCTGGGGGGTGGCGCGCACCAGCAGGGCGTTGGTTTCCTCCACCGCCGATACGCCGACGCGGTCGCCATCGACGTCCAGGCTGACGCTGCCGCTGCCTTCGCGCTCCTGATTCAGCGAAAACTCCCCGCTGCCGAGGCCGCCACCGGCGGCGCCGCCGGTCTGGCCACTGCGCCCGAAGCTGGCGCTGCGCCCGCCGCTGTCACCGCTGCGCAGTTCGACCGGATCCAGGCCCGGCATCAGCGAAGGCGCTCGCCCGCCGTCTTCTTCGCCGCGCCCGGTCGAGCTGCCGAACACCTCGGCCAGCTGATCGGCCAGGTCGCGTGCCTTGATGTATTTGAGCTCGTAGGAAAACAGCTGGGCACTGCCGCCGGCGCCGTCGATGCGCTCCAGCCACTGCTGGATGTTGTCCAGGTAATCGGGCTGCGGAGTGATCACCAGTACGGCATTGGCGCCCTCCAGCGGCATGAAGCGGAACATGCCGGAGACCGGCGATCCGCTTTCCTCGCCGAAGACCTTCTCCAGGTCTTCCACCACCCGGGTGGCCTTGCCCGAGCGCAACGGGAACACGCCGACCGACATGCCCGAGAGCCAGTCGACATCGAAGATCTCGATGGTGCGCAGGTAGTTCTCCAACTCGGCACTGGTGCCGGCGATGCTGATGACGTTGCGCGCGTTGTTGGTGCTGACGATCGCGTTTGGCCGCGCGTACGGCTCCAGCACCTTGGCCATCTCCTCGGCGGAGATGTAGCGCAGCGGCACCGTGCGCACCTCGAAGCCGCGCGCGGTGGTGGCCGGGCCGGTGCGCGGGGCGACGTTGCCGGCGAGTGCCTGGTCGGCCGGGACGATGTTGTAACGCCCGCCGCTGTAGAGCATGCGCGCGTTGTTCCAGCCCAGCACCATCTCCAGCAGGTGGATCGCGCCGGCCGAGCTGACCGGCTGCGGCGTCGCCAGCGTCACCGTGCCCTGCACCTGCGGCGCGATCACGTAGTTTTGCCCGAGCATGTCGCCCAGGATTGCCTTGACCACCGCGTGCAGCGATTCGCCTTCGAAATTGAAGGTCGCCGCGCCAGTGCTGGCGGGCAGGCCGGACCGCGGCTCGGCGGCGGCGTCGCGGTTGATCACCTGCCCGGTGCCGCGGCGGATCTGCGGGGTCAGCCCGTTGTCCTCCGGCTCGAGCGGCTCGGCCTGCACGCCCTCCCCAGCCACCGCGGGCCCCTCGCCGGTGGCGGCTGCCTCGTTGCGCTGCAGGGCAGCCGGATCGGCGCCGCGCCGCACGCTCGGCACCGGGGTGCTGACGCACGAGGCGAGCAGCGTGCCGGCGACCAGCGCCAGCAGCAGGCGCTGCAGCGCGGCGCAGCCAGCTCTCGTGCGTGACGCCATGTCCGACGGCAGCAGGCTGGACGACGGCAGGCTGACCGGCGACACGAGGGCGTGGCGGGCGCCACGGGCGCGGAGCTGTGGGGATCGATTCATTGCATGCACTCTACTGGCTCTTGGCCGGCGGTCGCGGCGAGTTCCGGGGTTGTGGCGGTGTCGGTTGGGGCGTCTGCTGTGGCGCCTGCATGCGCAACTGGTCGCGGCGGGCCTGGATACGCTGGCGGATCGCTTCCATCTGCGCCTGGTCGGTCGATGGCGCGTCGGCGCCGGGCGATGCGGCATCCTCGGCGGCATCGGGGGCGCGTTCGGGCGAGGCGGAGTCCTGCGCCGCATCCGCCGCGCGCGATGGCACCGGCGGCCGGATCGGCAGGTCAGTGCGCGCACGCCCGGGGGCTTCCCGCGAGACCGCGGTCGGAGCCTGCCCGCCGACGCCGTCGTAGACCCGCAGCTCCAGCTCGTGCCGGCCCTCGGGGCCTTCGAACACCGCACTGCGGGGCTCCAGCGCGATCAGGCGCCAGGCCGGATGCGATTCGGGCGCCTGGTCCAGCCTGACCCGTACCGACTCGCCGCCGTCGGGCGATTGCAGGATCGCCAGCTTGACCCGCGGGCTGATCAGCACGCTGGTCAGCACGTAGTCGAACTCGCCGGCAGCGGCACCGTCGTCGCCCTGCAGCAGGAACGGCCGCGGCTGGCGGTCCCGTGCGAACAATGGGCGCGCGCCGATCTCGCTGTACTGGGTGGGCGGCCCCAGAGGGCTCACCGAGGCGGCCGGCATGCCCGGCAATGGCCGCAACAGGCTGGCGTCATCGTCCAGCGGCGCGACCCGCCCGCCCATGCCGACCAGCGCCAGCACCCAGGCGATTACCGCCCAGCCGGCGACCGCAGCCAGTAGCCAGGTGCGCGAGCTCGCATCTTCAATCCGCACGCGGGACCTCCACGCTGGGGCGCAGGTAGCCGTAGAGGTCGAAGGTGACTTCCAGGCCGCCATCGCCGGTCGGCGCGCCGGCGCCGGCGCCGGCGCCGGGCGAGAAGTACATGCGCTGCGCCAGGATGTTGAGGTTGTCGACGAACAGCCGCGGCGTGCCGCTTTCCAGCGAATGCAGCACCGCGGCGAGTTCCGGGTTGCCGCAGCGCATGCGCACCTGCACGGTGATGCGGGTGTAACGCTGGCCCGTGCGGGGCTGCAGCGGCGAGCGGTTGGTGATCGCGCAACTGCGGTTGCCCGGGCTGGCCTGCTGCACCACCGTTTCCAGACGCTGGATCAGCGCGGCGGTGGCGAGCTGGGCATTGGCTTCGGGCAGGAAGCCGGGGCCGCTGGTCTGCTGCTGGCGCAGCTGCTCGAGCCGCTCGCTCACGGCGGGGGCCTGCTGCAGTTGCATGCGCAGGCGCAACTCGCGCTGCTGCAGGGCATCGATGCGCTGGTTCTCGGCCCGCATCGGGACGGTCCACCATGGATGCACCAGCAACGCATAAGCCAGCGCCAGCGCGGCCAGCAGCAGGCCGAGTGCGAGCCAGCGGTCGCGATCAGCGGGTTGCACTTGCATCGGGCGCACCTCCGCGGGCTGCGGCGGCCGGGGCCGGCGTGGTGCGCCCGAGTTCGGCGGTCAGGGTGAAGCGGTCACGGCCGCTGCTCGGGTCCGGCTGCAGCGCCCCGGCCAGCGCCGGCGAGCGCCACAATTCGGAGCCCTGCAGCCGGCCGATCAGCGCTGGCGCCTCGTTGCTCAGGCCGATCAGCGTCAGCCGCTGGTCCTCGAGCGAGAGTTTCTCCAGATAGGTGCCGTCGGGCAGGCGCCGGGCGAGTTCGTCGAGCACCTCGACCGCGCTCGGCCGCGCCGTACGGGCGCTGTCGAGGAATACCTGGCCTTCGATCAGATCGATCAGCTGCTGGCGCTGCGCTGCGGCGCGGCGGCCGGTATCGGCCTTGGCGGCGATCAGCTGCTCGAATGCGTCGGCTGCGTCGCGCCGGTTGGCCAGCACCTGGCCCAGCATGGCGGCGCAGGCGACCAGTGCGGCCGCGGCAAGCGCCCAGTTCCAGCGCAGCCACGGGTCGCGGCGGCGGCGGCGCCGATCCGGCGCCAGCAGGTTGACTGCCAGTGGCGCGCCATCGGCCCCGGCGACATCGATGCCCGACAACGTCGCGGCCAGCGGCCCCAGTGCGGCCAGCGGGGGATCGATCGCGGTGCGCGGCACCGCGACCAGCTCGACGTCGAGCTGGCCATCGCTTTCGCGCCGCCCGAGCACGCGCGCGTCGAATGCGACGGCGTCGGCGCTGAACGGCGTCTGCCGGTCGATCTCGAATCCGATCACGTCGCGCAAGCGGTCGGCGGCGGCGGCCGGCAGGGTCAGCCGGCGACGCAGGCTGCTGCCGGCCGGCAGCAGCAGCCAGCGCGGCAGTGTGGCCACGCGCGGCGCCAGCAGGCCGGCGAGCGGGTCGTAGGGAAATTCGTTCGGGTCGGCGCGGAGGTGGTCGGCGCGGGCGCGGTCGGTACGGCTGGCCTCGGAGCGAGCGCGGTCCAGGCGGGCGTCGGTCCGGCCGGACTCGAACCCGTCGGCGTTGGCGGCGGCCGCCAACCCGGGCACCTGGCCAAGATCGATCAGGCTCTCGCCCTGCTGCAGGCGCAGTTGCACGGTGTCGGCCTCGACCTGCAACAGCAGGCGGCCGCGATCGAGCCCGAGCACCTGGCGCAGGCGCAGCGGCAGCCACGATGCCAGCGCACGGCCCCACCAGCCGAAGAACCCGCGCGCAGCTCCGCCCGCACCCGGCCCGAGCCGGGCTCCGATCGAACCGAAGCGGTCACGCAACCCTGTCATCGCGGCGAAGCTCCTTCCTCCCAACGTAACGCGGTGTATGCCATTCCCGGCACGGCGCTTCCGCCCGCACGCACGACGACCCGCAGCACCGACTCGCGGCCGTTGGTCAGCCGCGCCCGGCTCTCGATACTATACGTTCCGCTGCGGCTGCCCATCAGTGCCTCGATCGGCAGCCCACCTGCGCCGGGCACGCCGGGCAGGCCGGTGACCGGGTCGACACGCATGCGCTGCTCCACCACGGCCGCGCCATCCATGCCCATCGCATCGAGCACCTCAGCCGGGGCAAACGCAGGATCGGGCTGGCCGCGGCCGCTGTAGACGGTGACGTGCGGCTCGACCAACGCATACAGCTCCGGGGTGAAGCCGAGCACCAGCTCGAGTTCGGCGATGCTCTCGAACGGGGCATCCTTGGCGCCATAAGGCAGCCCGGCCGATGCGTAGTCGGCGTCCTCGGCGCCGCCACCGGGCTGGGTCAGCGGGTCCAGGTCGCGCCAGTCGACGATGGCGCCGGCCAGACGCTCGGCGACGGCCTGCTCGGCACCGACCGCGCGCAGCAGGCCGCTCAGCAGGGGCGCGGCGCCCTGGTTGAGATCGACCTTGCCGCTCTCGTCCACCAGCGTCACCTCGACCTTGGCGCCGCCGTACTCCCACAGATGCGGCCGCCCGTCGGGCTGCCATTGCCACTGCGGATCCTCGAGCGCAACCCGGGTCAGCGCGTATTCGACGCCGGCGCGCGCCGCGCCCGAGGCCACCACGCCGCTGACCAGCACCCGCCCCTGCAGGGCCTCGATCCGCGCCGACAGCGCGAAACCGCCGACCAGCGCGGTCAACAGGGTGATCAGCCACAGCACCAGCAACAATGCAGCCCCGCGTTGTGCCTCAGCGGCTGCGCCGGCGCACGCGGCACCGTGCACGCGCGCGCCGCTCACAGCGAGCCCCCGAACATGCCGCCGGCGGTACCGGCCGCCTGCGGCAGCGTGACTACCAGCGGCGGCCAGGCGCGGCCGTCCTGGTCGGTCAGGGTGACCTCGACCAGCAGCGGCAACTGCTCGACTGTCTCCCAGCGCTCCTGCCATTCGCCGACCCCGCCCTCGCCATCGAGCGAGCGGTAGCGGAAGCTGGCCGACGCCAGGTCCTCGACCAGCACCTCCGGTTCCCGCGGCTGGTTTTCCTCGATCACCTCTCCGGCCTGCACCATCGACAGCGTCAGCATGATCCGGGCCCCGCCATCGGCGCCGGGCTCGATGTTGAAATCGTGCAGGTAGGGCCCGCCGCGACCGAGATAGTTGGGCAGGTCGGCGACGAAGCGCATGCGCGTGGGCTCGCCGATGAAACGCTGCGGCAGCGTGGTGTCGCGGTCGCTGCCAAATGCGATCGACCGCGCCGCGGTGAGGCGCGCGCGCATGAAGCCGTAGACCGCGCGTTCGCGCTCGCTGTGCTGCGCCATCGCCTCGCCGCGGGTGACGGTGCGGGTCGCGGCGGTGAGCGTGGCGAACGCCAGCGCCAGGCCGGCGGCCAGCAACACCGTCGCCAACAGCACCTCGATCAGCGTGAAGCCCCGCCCGGCAGCAATACCCGGCCCCACGCGAACAATGCCGTCGGCACGGCCTGCGCTAGTGAATCGCCGACGCCTGCTCTCCGCTCCACCCACGCAACCGCCCGCCCGCACTCCACGCCCGATTTTGCATCGACGCGAGATGTCCACAAGCCGCTTCAAAGCGCACCCCAGTCCTGCAATCCCGGCTGCACCATGCGCAGGCTGCGCAGCGCCAGTCGCTCGCCGCTGCCGCCATCGCCCCACTCCACCGCGAGCGAGAGCTCATAAAGCTGCGGCGCCGAGCCCGCCAGCGGCTGCGGCCCCTCCGGCGGCAGCGACGGGTCGTTCCACGGGGCGATGTCGAGGATCCAGCGGTAACGACCATCCTCGAACTCGCCACGGCGCTCACCGGGCTCGAGCGGCTCGGTGATCCCGACCTGGTCGAGCAGTGATTGCGCATGCAGCGCCGCGCGCCCGGCATCGCCGGACCAGCGCACCTGTCGCGCCGAGCCCGACAGCGTCCCCAGCAGCAGGGTCAGCGCCAGCGCGAGCAGCGCGAAGGCGACGATCACCTCGATCAGGGTGTAGCCGGTCTGCAGCCGGGACCGGGGACCGGGGACCGGGGGCCGGGAAAGGCGGGACTCGGGACTTGGGAAGGTCAATGGCAACAGCGAACACGGAGGCGGAGGCGGAGGCAAAAAATTCATCCGCGCGCGGGATGGCATGCCTGCAGCGCTGCCGCTTTCCCCGGGTCCCTGGTCCCCGGTCCCCGGCCCCGGCTTCACCGCGCCACCTCGGCCCGCCGCAGCCGAACTTCGCCAGTCAGCCACGCCACATCGATGTTCCATGCCGCGTTGTCGCGGTTGAGCTGGATGCGCCCGCCGGTGGCCGCGCCGTCCTCGAAGAACATGATCGAGCCCTGCCCGCGCGTCGGCTGCACTTCACGCGCACCGGTGAAGACGATCCCCAGCGACTCCGGCAGCTCGCCGCTGTGGCCGCCGGGGGCCTCCCAGCGCCGGGTCTGCGGGTCGATCACGAACTGCTGCGGCTCGCCGGTGGCCAGCGCCTGGGTGCGGGTGTAGCGCAGTTGGGATGCGATTTCCTTGGCGCTGGCGCGCAGCTGCATGCCGGCAAAACCGCCGCCGAACGCGGCCGCCGCGATCGCGCTGGCCGCGGCGATCAGCATCACCACCAGCAGCATTTCGATCAGCGAGACGCCGCGGACAGTGTTCGGCAGCCGTGGCCCCGCGATCGACGCGCTGCGGGGCGGCGTCACGCCACGCGCGGGCCAAAGGCTGTGGACGCGGCATCCCATCTGGGCCTACTCGTAGCGGATGTCGGCGTCGATGCTGGTGCCGCCGACCTGGCCGTCCTTGCCCAGGATGATCAGGTCGAATGCGCCGGTCTCACCGGGGGCGCGGTACTCGATCGGATTGCCCCACGGGTCCTGCAGCTCGCTGGCGCGGGCGTACGGGCCCAGCCAGCCCGGCGCATCGCCGGGATCGGTCACCAACTGGTCCAGCGAGTCCGGCACCCGGCCGGTGTCCATCTGGAACGACTCGACCTTCTGCGCCAGCGTCATCACCTGCGACTTGGCCAGGTTGGCCTTGGCGCGGTCCGCGCCGCCGAGCACACGACTGCCGACGAACGTCAGCACCGCGCCGATCAGCACGATGACGATGATGATCTCGATCAGGCTCATGCCGGCCTGGCGCGCGGCGGAAGGGGAACGGGTCAGTGATCGGTTTTTCATTGCGGTTGGTTCCTGTGAGTCGCTCGTTGTGCGGGCTGCAAGTCGCTCGCTGCGCGAGCTGTAAGGCGGACGCTGCGCGGCCCTTGTGAGCAGTCAGCAGAAGCGCGAATGCCTAGTACCTCTACTCCTTACCTCTTACCTCTTACCTCTTACCTCTTACCTGCTACTACTTACTGCTTCCTAGCCGATCACTTCGGTCAAGCCGTAGATCGGCATCAGGATCGCCATCACCACCAGGCCGACCACCACCGCCAGTACCACCGTCACCAGCGGCACCAACGCCGCCAACATGCGGTCCAGCGCCGAGGAGGTCTCCTGGTCGAAGGTATCGGCGGTCTTCAGCAGCATCGCATCCATGGCGCCGGACTCCTCGCCGACCTGGATCATCTGCAGCGCGAGCCGCGGGAAGCGCTTGCCCTTGCCAAGCGCGGTCGACAACGCCACGCCGTTCTTGACTTCGTCGGCCGCGACCTCGACGTCCGCGGCCAGCACGCGGTTGCCCAGCACGTTGCGCCCGATCGCAAGCGCCGCCATCAGCGGCACGCCGTTGCGCACCAGCGTGCCGAGCGTACGCGCCAGCCGTGCGGTCTCGACCTTGGCAATCAGGCTGCCGGCGAACTTGCGCTTCAGCAACCAGCGGTCCAGCGCCTCGCGGAACACCGGATCGCGTCGCTTGCGATCGAACCACCACAGCGCCAGCACCGGCAACGCCAGCACCACGATCCACCAGTCGCGCACGAATATCCCGATCCACAGCACGATCTGGGTGAACAGCGGCAGCGGCGCATCCAGGCTCTCGTACATCTGCGCGAACTGCGGCACCACGTAACCGAGCAGGAACAACAAGCTCAGCCCGACCATCACCAGCAGGATCGCCGGGTAGATCAGCGCATTAAGCACACGGCCCTGTAGCGCGCGCGAACGCTCCAGGTAATCGGCCAATCGGGCGAGCGTCTCATGCAGGCTGCCACCGGCCTCGCCGGCCCGCACCATGTTGATGTACAGCCGCGAGAACGTGCCGTGCTGGCGCTCCAGCGCCGCCGACAAGGACGTGCCGCCGCGCACCGCATCGCGCACGTCGCTGACGGTACGCTTGGCCGCCTCGTCCTCGGGCAGTTCGAGCAGGATGGTCAGTGCGCGATCGAGCGGCTGGCCGGCACCGAGCAGGATGGCCAGCTGCTGGGTGAACTGCACCAGCCGCGCCCCGGCGAACGGCTTGGCCTTGAACAGGCTGCGCCAGCTCGCCGCGCCGCCGCCCTCGCTGGCCAGCCGGGCCTCGACCGGAAGATGGCCCTGGTCCTGCAGCCGCACGACCACCTCGGCGTCGGTCGCGGCCTCCATCTGGCCGTCGAGCATCTCGCCGCGCGAGTTCAGTGCCTTGTAGGTGTAGAGGGGCATCAGGAGGCTCGGGACCGGGGACCCGGGACCCGGGACCCGGGAGAATCAAAAGCAAAAACCGGGATGCGCACCCGCTTTTCCCGGGTCCCCGGTCCCCGGTCCCCGGTCCCGGCCTCAAGCATCTTCCGTCACCCGCAGCACTTCCTCGATCGTGGTCTCCCCGGCCAGTGCCTTGACGATGCCGTCCTCGTACATCGTGCGCATGCCGGCCCCGCGGGCGATCTGCTCCAGCTCGCCCATGCCGGCGTGGCGCATCACCGCGCGCCGCAGCTCGTCGTTCATGACCAGGAACTCCATGATCGTGGTGCGGCCCAGGTATCCGGTCGGCGCGATCACCGAGGTGCGCGGGTGGTACAGGAAGATCTCGCCCTCGGGCTGGAACCGGCGCAGGCCGAACTTCTCGATCTCTTCCGGCGAGGCCGGGTACTTCTCGGCGTGGACTGGCTCGAGCCTGCGCACCAGTCGCTGGGCAAGGATGCCGTTGACCGTGGAGGTCAGCAGGTAGTCCTCCACGCCCATGTCCAGCAGGCGGGTGATGCCGCCGGCGGCGTTGTTGGTGTGCAGCGTCGACAGCACCAGGTGGCCGGTAAGCGCGGACTGGATCGCGATGCGCGCGGTCTCCAGGTCGCGCATCTCGCCGATCATGATGATGTCGGGGTCCTGCCGCACGATTGAGCGCAGCGCGTGGGCAAAGTCGAGCCCGATCTGCGGCTTGGCCTGGATTTGGTTGATGCCCTCGATCTGGTATTCGACCGGATCCTCGACCGTGATGATCTTGACGTCGGCGGTGTTGAGCTTGCTCAGCGCGGTGTACAGCGTGGTGGTCTTGCCCGAGCCGGTCGGCCCGGTCACCAGCAGGATGCCGTGCGGCTGCTCGAGCACCTTCTGGAACTGCGGCAGGAACTCGTCGGTGAAGCCGAGCCGGTAGAAGTCCAGCACCACCGTCTCGCGGTCGAGCAGGCGCATCACCACCGACTCGCCGTGCGCGGTCGGCATCGTGCTCACGCGCAGGTCGAGCTCGCGGCCCTGCACGCGCAGCATGATGCGGCCGTCCTGCGGCAGGCGGCGCTCGGCGATGTTGAGCTTGGCCATGATCTTGACCCGGCTGATCACCGCCGCGGTCAGGTTGGCCGGCGGGCTTTCGCCCTCGGTCAGCACGCCGTCGACGCGGTAGCGCACCTTGAGCCGGTTCTCGAAGGGTTCGATATGGATGTCGGACGCGCGCAACTCCACTGCGCGCTGGATCACCAGGTTGACCAGCCGGATTACCGGCGCTTCGGAGGCGAGATCGCGCAGGTGCTCGACGTCATCGAGATCGCTGCCCTCGCCCTCGGCGGTCTCCACGATCGCGCCCATGGCGCTGCGGCCCTGGCCATACCAGCGCTCGATCAGGTCGTCGATTTCCGAGCGCACCGCGACCTTGACGATCACCGGCCGCTGCATGGCCAGCCGCACCGCGTCGGTGGTGTAGTCATCCTGCGGGTCGGCCATCAGCACCTCGACCGCGGCGTCGGTCTCGTGGCGCGGGCAGACGTGGAACTGCTTCATGAACTTGACCGTCAGCCCGACTCCTTCGGGCGGCATTTCCGGCGCGTCCTTGGCGCTGACCAGCGGCAGGTCGAGCACCGCCGCGACAGCCTCGGCGTGATCGCGCTCCGACACCAGGCCGAGCCGCGCGAGCAGACCCAGCAGGCTACCGCCGGTCTCCTCCTGCAGGCGCCGCGCGCGCACCAGGTCGGGCTCCTTGAGCCGGCCCTTGGCAAGCAGCGCATCGACGATGCCGGTCTCGACACTGTCGCCCACAGCTGCACCGGTATACAGCGCCTCGGCCATCGCTACGCTCATGCCTGTTTCCCAAGAGGTCGTCGACTTTAGCAGCACAACGGTCGGGCCGGAGTCATGCGGTCAGGCGCCGGGCCCGGCTTCGTTCACACGCGACAGTCGCGCAGGAGATACCACGCAAGAACCGGCCCGGCATGTCGCAGCAGCGGCATGCCGGGCCCGAGTGTTCCGATCATCACAGCCGTTGGCCTACTTGATCGTGTAGCTCATCGTGGCGGCCTGGATCGCCAGCTCCGCACCTGCGCACGCGAGGTTCGGCTCCAGCATCGCGGCGGTGAACAGGAACCCGTCTGCGGGCAGATCATCGACGTGGAGGTCGCGGCGGGTGCCCATGTGCACCGTGGCCAGGAAGCTCTCGTTGCCGCCCAAAATCACGTTGTTGAGGCACAGCAGCTGCCCGTGCGGGGTGCCCATCGAGAACTCGTCGATGTTGAACGTGTCCGGATCGACGTTCACGCCGCCGCGGTAGGTGAACACCGCATTGCCGGGGTTGCCGGTGGGATTGGGGTTGGTAGCGAACGCCGGGTCCAGGTTGATGTCGAGGTCGAAGTTCTGCTCGGTCGCACAGGTGTTGACCACCAGCACGTTGTCGGAGAACTGCCCGAACGGGTTGGTCGCGGTGACCTTGCCGGCGTTCCTGCCGTTCTTGATAACCCCGACCTCGGTGGAATCGACCACGGTGGTCATGTCCTGGTCGGTCAGGAAGTTGTAGAAGCGCACGCATTCGGTCGGGTGCACCAGCTTCACCACCACCTTGATCTTGACGCTGGTGTTGACCTCCGAGCCTTGCGAGAACTGCAGGTTGGCCTCGATCTCCGAGCCGTCGTCGGTCGGGCACGGGTTGGCGGCCGAGCAGTGGGTGGTGATGGCGACGCTGGCCGGATCGAAGTCGCCCGGGCCGTTGCGCTGCTGGTTGCCCGGCGTCACCTCCACGCGCAGGTGCTGGCCGGTGCCGTTCTGGCCGGCTGTCACCGTCACCGGATAGTTGCTGTCGTTGCCCGGTTCGGCACTGTTGTCGACCAGGCGCTGGCCCAGCGCGAAGCTGCCGAAATCGGCCGTCCCGTCGGGAAACGCATGGGCGACGTAGTCGTAGCGCAGCACGATACTGGCATCGGAACTGAAGTCCCCTTCGGCCAATGGGGCCGACTGGCTGGTCAGCGACACGTGCTGGGGCAAGATGTCGGAGACGCTGACCTCGAGGTGATCCTTGCCGGCCCAGGCGGCCGTGGCGGTGGCCAACGAGGCGATGAAAAGCAGGCTGCGCAGCAGCCCGCGCGCCTTGCGGCGAGTGGTCGGTCGATTCATGGAAGTCCCCTGTAGCCAGCCCATCGAATCCTGACGACCTCGTCGCAAGGTGCGGGCGCCGGACTGGGGCGACGTCCGCGATCCACTGCTTTGTGATGCAGTTCACGCATTAAACGTGACGGCCGACATGAACAGGCCGTGCTGTAGCGCCGTCCGTCGGGCGGTACGCGCCGTCTACCGGCTGCATGGCGCGGCCGGCAGGGCCGGACCGGCGAATCCGTCCGTGGCGATGACCGGAGCAGCCCGCACCCGCGGACGCCCGGTCAGACCGGGGGATCACCCCATCCACACCCGGGCGTTGCGGAACATACGCAGCCACAGCGAATCCTCGCCCGTTCGCGTGGTGCCCAGCTCAGGTTGGCGATGCGCAGGGTCGGTTCGGGCTCGGCGTCGTGCGATCCGCGCGCGAGCCGTCGCTGATCCCTCACGCATCTCGCCCAATGCTGTTCCCCCCAATCGGAGAAGTGCCCATGAGAACCCGCCTATCACGGGCCGCAGCCACTTGGCTCACCCTGGCGTGCACGGCCGCCGCCATCTCCGCCGCCGGTGCCATAGAGCTCACCACCAATGCCAGCAACCCGGACGCCATCGAAGTTCCCGAGCAGGGCACCGGCTCGCTGTATCCCTCGCCGATCACCGTGAACGACCTGCGCGGCAACATCACCTCGGTCACCGTCACCCTCAACAGCCTGACGCACACCTACCCCGATGACCTGGAAGTGATGCTGCTCGCGCCAGGCGGTCAGCAGATCCGCCTGATGTCCGACGTCGGTGCCGGGGTCCGGATCGATCCGGTGACGCTCACCTTGAGCGATGCCTCCCACGCCAACGTCCCTCCGCGCAGCGAGATCACGTCCGGGACCTACCGGCCGACCGACTGGATCGAGGACAACTACGACTTTCCCGGCGTGGCCCCGGCGGACACGCCCAATCAGAAACTGGGCTCGCTCAACGGCGATGCCGACGCGCAGAACGGCGTGTGGAAGTTGTACGTGGCCGACAAAGGCCCCGGCGACGGCGGCGTGCTAGCTGGCGGCTGGACGCTGTCGATCAACCAGGATCTGTTCGTCTCGTGCGCGCAGGAGGGCTTCAGCGGCCGGCAGCTGAACCTGTGCCAGCGGATCTGCGAAGTCGACCAGCCCCCAGCCCGTTTGAGCGCGCTGATCAGGACCTACATGAGGGCCTACCGCAGCGCGCCGCCGTGTGACTGATCCACGTCGATGCGCCGCCCGGTCGCTGCGAAAGCAGCCGGGCAAATCGGCTCTACGCACCCAGCCGCCCCTGTAGGAGCGGCCCATGCTTGTAAAGGCACGGGCGCGACCGCGTAGCTCCGGCTGGCGGTCGCGGGCATGGCCCGCTCCTACAAAAACGCGCGTTCGTGCACACACTACGTATCTGTGTTCAGCCCACCCACACCCGGGCGTTGCGGAACATCCGCAGCCACGGCGAATCCTCGCCCCATTCGCGCGGCGCCCAGCTCAGGTTCGCGGTGCGCAGGGTGCGTTCGGGGTGCGGCATCAGGATGGTGACGCGGCCCTCGTCGCTGGTCAGTCCGGCGATGCCGTCGGTCGAGCCGTTGGGGTTGGCCGGGTAGCGCGTGGCGATGCTGCCGTCGGACTCGACATGGCGCAGCGAGACGCGGGCGGCGGGTCGGTCCAGGGTGCCGGAGAACTCGGCGCGGCCTTCGCCGTGCGACACCGCCACCGGGATCCGCGAGCCCGCCATGCCGCGCAGAAACAGCGACGGCGACTCCACCACCTCGACCAGGCCCAGGCGCGCCTCGAACTGTTCGCTGCGGTTGCGCAGGAACCGTGGCCAGTGCGCGGCGCCGGGGATGATAGGCTTGAGTTGGCTGAGCATCTGGCAGCCGTTGCAGACACCGAGCGCGAAGGCATCCTCGCGCGCGAAGAACGCGGCGAACATCTCGCGCAGCGCGGGACGCTCCAGGATCGAGGTCGCCCAGCCACGGCCGGCACCGAGCACGTCGCCGTAACTGAAACCGCCGCAGGCGGCGATGCCCTTGAAACCTTCCAGACCGATGCGGCCGGCGATCAGATCGCTCATGTGCACGTCGATGGCCTCGAAGCCGGCACGATCGAAGCCCCAGGCCATCTCGATCTGGCCGTTGACGCCCTGCTCGCGCAGGATCGCGACCTTCGGCCGGGCGCCGGTGTTGAGGTACGGGCCGGTAACGTCTTCGGTTGGATCGAACACCAGCGTGGGCTTGATTCCCGGCGCGTTGAAGTCACGCGCGGCCGCACGCTCCTCGTCGGCGCAGTCGGGGTTGTCGCGCAGCCTCTGCATCGCATGGCTGGTCGACCACCACGCATCGAACAACTCCTCCCAGCGCCATTCGGCCAGGCTCTCGCCGTCCTCGCGCACGCGGATCACCGGCGCGGTGGTCGGGCGGGCGATGCGCTGCGCGCAGTCGATCAGCCCGTACCGCGCGACCAAGTCGGCGAATGCCGCGCGGTCCTCGCCGGCGATCTGCACGACCGCACCGAGCTCCTCGTTGAACAGGGTGCGGAACGGATCCAGGCCCCAGCCGTCGAGCATGATCTCCAGGCCCAGGCGCGAGCAGAACGCCATCTCGCACAGCGCGGCAAACGCGCCGCCGTCGGAGCGGTCGTGGTAAGCCCGCAGCAGGCCGGCCTCTCGCGCATCGCGGATCAGCTCGAAGAAGTCGCGCAGGCGCTCGGGGTGGTCCAGATCGGGCACGCCAGCGTTGCGGCGCCCATCCTCGGACGGCGGACCGGCGAACGCAGGCAGCGCGCCGTCGGCCGGCGCGGCCAGGCCGGCCTCGGGATGGCACTGCGCCAGCACCGAGCCGCCGAGCCGCTGCTTGCCGGCGCCCAGGCCGATCAGCCACAGTTCCGAATCGTCCTCGCGTGACAGCAGCGGGGTGAGCTGCTGGCGCACGTCGAGCACCGGCGCGAACGCAGTGACCACCAGCGAGACCGGCGAGACCGACTTGTGCTCGCGGCCTTCGGCACGCCATTGCGCCTGCATCGACAGCGAGTCCTTGCCGACCGGAATGCTGAGGTCGATCTGCGGGCACAGCTCCAGCCCGACCGCCCGGACCGCGTCGTACAGCAGCGCGTCTTCGCCATCGTGCGAAGCGGCGGCCATCCAGTTGGCCGACAGCTTGATCCGCTCCAGCGACTCGACCGGCGCCGCGCACAGGTTGGTGATCGCCTCGCCCAATGCCATGCGCGCGGCCGCGGCGGTGTCCAGCAGCGCCAGCGGGGCGCGCTCGCCGATCGCCATCGCCTCGCCGGCGTAGCCCTCGAACCCCGCCAGGGTGATCGCGCAATCGGCCAGCGGCAGCTGCCACGGGCCGATCATCTGGTCGCGCGCGGTCAGCCCGCCGACGCTGCGGTCGCCGATGGTGACCAGGAACTGCTTGCACGCCACCGTCGGATGCGCCAGCACGCGCAACGCCGCGTCGTGCAGGTCCAGCCCGCTCCAGTCCAGCGCCGGCCAGGGCGCATCGCCGGGGCGGCGGGTGTTGCGCTGCATCTTCGGGGCCTTGCCGAACAGCAGGTCCATGGGGAGATCGATGGGGTGCAGCCGGGACTCGCCGTTAGCCCCCTCTCCCGCCTGCGGAAGAGGGTTCGGGTGAGGGCGCGCAGGGTGGCCGGTCGCGTCGTGGCTCGATTCGAGCGCGCCCTCATCCGCCCTGCAGGCACGTGGATTCGCCACATCCATGTGGCTCACCCTCCGGGCGGCTTCGCCGTCCAAATCGGCAATCCCTGCCGATTTGTCTCCCGCACGCGGGAGAAGGGAGTCGGCTGCGGCTTCGCCGTAGACGTTCTCGATGGTGGCGCCATACCCCACCACCAACCGCTCCTCGGCGGTCGCGTAGCCGACCACCGCGAATGGGCAGCGCTCGCGCGCGCAGATTTGCGCAAACTCCGCCACGCGGTCGGCCGGCAGGCCGAGCACATAACGCTCCTGCGACTCGTTGCACCACAGTTGCATCGGTGACAACGAGGGATCGTCACTCGGCACCTTGCTGAGGTCGATCACGCCACCCAGGCGCGAGTCGTGCAGCAGCTCCGGAATTGCGTTGGACAGGCCGCCGGCACCGACGTCGTGTGCGCTCGCGATCGGGTTTTCGGCGCCCAGCGCGACGCAGCGGTCGATCACTTCCTGGCAGCGTCGCTCCATCTCCGGGTTGTCGCGTTGCACGCTGGCGAAGTCGAGCGCCTCGGCGCTGTCGCCGGAAGCGACCGAACTGGCCGCGCCGCCGCCCAGGCCGATCAGCATCGCCGGCCCGCCGAGCACGATCACCGCATGGCCCGGCTTCAGCCCGAGCTTCTCGACCTGGATCCGGTCGATGGCGCCGAGCCCGCCGGCCAGCATGATCGGCTTGTCGTAGGCACGCGTGAGCTCGACCCCGTCAGCGCTGCCTTCGCTCAGTTCGAAACTGCGGAAATAGCCGGTCAGGTTGGGCCGGCCAAACTCGTTGTTGAACGCGGCCGCGCCGATCGGCCCGTCGAGCATGATCTCCAGCGCCGGCGCCATGCGCGGATTGAGCGTGCGGCCGGGCTGCCCCGGCCTCTGCTCCCACGGCTGCGGCAGCTCCGGGATACGCAGGTGCGACACCGAAAACCCGCTCAGGCCGGCCTTGGGCTTGCCGCCGCGACCGGTCGCGCCCTCGTCGCGGATCTCGCCGCCGGCGCCGGTGCTGGCACCCGGGAACGGGGCGATCGCGGTCGGGTGGTTGTGGGTTTCGACTTTGATGCAGAACGCCGACTCCACCGTCGCCTCGGCGCGGTAGCCGCCGGTCCGCGGATCCGGGCGGAAGCGCTGGCTCGAATAGCCGGCGACCACCGCGGCGTTGTCGCTGTACGCCGACAGCGTATGCGCGGGGGTCTGCGCGTGGGTGTGCTTGATCATCTTGAACAGCGAGCTCGGCCCGCCGTTCAACTGCTGCTCGCGCCCGTCGATGGTCCAGGACGCGTTGAAGATCTTGTGCCGGCAATGCTCGGAATTGGCCTGCGCGAACATCATCAGTTCGACGTCCGAGGGCTGCCGGTCCAGCGCGCCGTAACGCTCGCGCAGATAGGTGATCTCGTCCTCGGCCAGCGCCAGCCCGAGCCGCGCGTTGGCCGCTTCCAGCTCGGCCAGCGGCACGCGCTCGAGCTGCCCGCGCGCCGGTTCGGCAAACAGCGCCGCGGCGGCGTCGCGGGTGTCCAGCAGCGACTGGGTCATCGGGTCATGCAGCGCCCGCGCGAGCGCGGCTGCGACGACGGGATCGTCGGGCCACCCAGCCAAATCGAAGCGGGTGCCCCGCTCGACCCGTTTCACCGGCAGGCCGGCCCCGTGCAGCAGTTCGGTGGCCTTGCTCGCCCAGGGCGACAACGTGCCCAGGCGCGGGCTGACGTAGCGCGACACCGCGCCGTCGGCGCGCTCGGCCGGTGCCGCACCCGCCTGCAGGATCCGGCACAAGGCATCGGTATCGATCGCCAGCGCATCGGTCGCCGCGACCGCGTCAGGTTCGACCCAGTAGACATGCCATGCACCGAGCAGGCGGACGGTCGGGTGGAGGGCTTGCAGGCGGGCTTGGAGCCGTTCACGTCGGAACGGCGACAGGGCGGAAGCGCCCTCGAGGACGATCATGTCCGGGGAACCGTGCTACGTCGGGCCGCAGATTGTAGCGAAGCAGCCCGGCACCCGCCTGTAGGAGCGGCTTCAGCCGCGATGCCTTCCGGAATGTTGCGTCGGCCCGGACCATCCATCGCGGCTGAAGCCGCTCCTGCAAGTGCTGCCGCATCGCCGGGCTCAGGCACCGCCGGCCGGCGCCGCATCGGCATCGAGCTTGTCCAGCGCCGCGCGCAGCGCCGCCGGCGGCACGTAGCCGCCGAGCTGGGTGCCGTCCTCAGCCAAAATCATTGGCGTGCCGGTCAGGCCGACCCGCCGGCCGATGTCGTACTGCATGTTGACGGTGTTGGTGCACTCGCGGCTCGGCACCGCGCGCTCGGCCTTGGCGTCGGTTAGCGCCTGGCGTCGGTCCGCGGCGCACCAGACCGCGACCATCTTGTCGTAGTCCTCGCTGCCCAGGCCCATGCGCGGAAACGCCAGGTACTCAACCGCGATGCCCTGCGCGTTGTAGTCCTCGATCTCCTCGTGCAGTTTGCGGCAGTAGCCGCATTCCACGTCGGTGAACACGGTGACGGTGTGCACCGGGTTGGCCGGCGCAAACACGATGCGTTCGCTGTCGGGGATCGTCGCCAGCAGCTCCTTGCGCGCACTTGAGAGCGCGGCTTCACTCAGGTTCTTGCGGGCGGTGGCATCAAACAGCGCGCCGCCGCTGCCTGGCACGAACAGGTAGCGGCCATCGTCGCTGACGTAGACCACCTGGCCGGCGACGATGGCTTCGCGGAAGCCCGGGATCGGCGCGGCGCCGACGTGCTCGGGGGCAACGTTGGGGTTGAGCGAGCGTAGCGCCTCGATCGCGCGCGCTTCCGGCGTGCCGGCCTCCGGCGCCTCCATGGCGGTCGGCGCCGGCGCACTGGCGGCCGGTGCGGCCTCGGTGGCAGCGCCCGGATCGGGTGCCTGGGCGCAGGCGGACAGGCTGATCGCGCCAAGCATGGCGAGGAAGATGCGTTTCATCGGTGGCGGTCCTTGCAGGAAGGCGGCGGGCGGACATTAGCGTCCAAGCAAAGATTGTGGCATGCAGCACCTTGAGCGCAGCTGACGCGCCGGCGCCCAGCTGTGATCGGCTCCTGCGCGCACGGCACTACTGCCTGTTCATCCACGCGGGTGGTGCCGGGCGTGCAATTGCTTGAGCTGCTCGCGCGCGACCAGGGTGTAGATCTGCGTGGTCGACAGCGAGCTGTGGCCGAGCAGCATCTGAAGCGCACGCAGGTCGGCGCCGTGGTTCAGCAGGTGGGTGGCGAAGCTGTGGCGCAGACCGTGTGGGCTGATCTTCGCCGCGTCGATACCGGCCGCGCCGGCGTAGCGCTTTACCAGCGCCCAGAACTGCTGCCGGCTCAGCGGCTGGCCACCGGCGCCGAGAAACAGCGGCGCCAGCGCGCGCTTGCCGGCCAGCGCCGGGCGCGAATGCGCCAGGTAACGCTCCAGCCAGTGCTGCGCCTCCTCGCCCAGCGGAACCAGGCGCTCCTTGCTGCCCTTGCCGAGCACGCGCAGCACGCCCTGGCGCAGGTTGACCGCGGTCGCCGGCAGCCCGACCAGCTCGCTCACGCGCAGTCCGCAGGCGTACATCAGCTCGAGCATCGCGCGATCGCGCAGACCCAGTGGCAACTCGGTATCGGGCGCGGCGAGCAGTGCGTCGATCTCGCTTTCGGCCAGCGCCTTGGGCAGCGAGCGCGGCAGCTTGGGCGGCACGAGCAAGGCGGTGGGATCGTCCTGCCGGTCGCCGCGACGCACGCGCCAGGCGAAGAACGCGCGCAATGCCGACAGCAGCCGCGCGCTGCTGTGCGGCGAGTAGCCTTCGCGGGTGCGCCAGGCCAGGTAGTCGAATACGCTGGCGCGGTCGATGTCGGCCAGCCCGCGGCCATGGCGCCAGCGCGCCAGGCCTTGCAGATCGCGCCGGTAGCTGTCCAGCGTCTGCCGGGCGAGCCCGTTTTCCGACCAGATGGCCTCCAGGAACTGCTCGATCACCCGGGCATCGCCATCGGCCAGTACCGGCAACGCCATCGCCCGCATCCGGCGATCGGCGGGCGTGCGCGGCCTGGCGGGCAGTGCCTGGGCGGATCGGGGTTGGGCCAGTACAGGCGAGCTCATTGCCGCAGCTTAGCGACTATCCTTTTGCGATGGCATCCGACCACCGCGACCGTCCCTCCGGCACCCCGGCCACCGCCCCTCTTCCTCCTGCCGCGCTGATCGGCTGGCGCTGGCTGGCGCTGCTGTACGACCTGTTCCCCGCCCTCGGCCTGTGGTTCACGGTCGGGGTGCTGAGCGTGGCACTGCACGGCGGCGAGCCGGTCCGCGCCGATACGCTGGCCGGCTGGCTGGAGTTGGCCGCGCTGTGGTCGGTCACCGGCGCATACGCGGTACTGAGCTGGCGCCGCGGCGGCCAGACCCTGGGCATGCGTGCCTGGCGCCTGCGCGTGGCCGCACCCGATGGCGGCCGCCCGGGCTGGCGCGCGCTGATGCTGCGCTATGCGGTCGCGACGGCGTCGTTGTTGTTGGCCGGAGCGGGTTTCTGGTGGGCCTGGTTCGACCGCGACCGCCTGACCTGGCACGACCGCGCAAGCGGCACGCGCATGCGCCGCGAGGCGCGGGGCCACTAATCCGCTTGGGCTGTTGCAGCAGCCACCGGCTTGCTGTGGCTATGGTTGTGGCCTTGCCTTTCGCCTTTTGCCTTTTGCCTTTTGCCTTTTGCCGTTGCCGTTGCCGTTGCCGTTGCCGTTGCCGTTGCCGTTGCCGTTGCCGTTGCAGTTGCAGTTGCAGTTGCCGTGCAACGCAAATCAATCAACGCCGCCTCTCCACAGACCCCGAAGGGGCGGCGGCCATGGATGGCCGCCGTTTTCCGATCGAGGCAGGATGCCGAGTCGGGAAATCCCCGCGTCGCCCGCACGGCGAGGTGTTTGAAGTGTCGGGGAAGGGCCTTTCTTTGGTTACTTTCTTTGGCCCTCGCAAAGAAAGTGACTCGCCTTCAGGCGAAAGCATTTGATCCTTGCCTGTCTACCGCCTGCGGATGTTTTTAAGATCGCGGCGCGCTCAAGATCAAGATCAAGATCAAGATCAAGATCAAGAGCTTCCGCCTGAAGGCGGGTCGCTTTCTTTTCTGACCAAAAGAAAGTAACCAAAGAAAGGGTCTTCCCCGACACACCTCCCGTGCGGGCGTGGAGTAGCGCGGGGATTTTTCGACTCGCCATCCATGGCTCGGTCGAAAAACGGCAGGCATCCATGCCCGCCGCCGCTCCGGGGTCTGTGGAGAGACGACGCGGATTCATTGACGTTGCAACTGCAAACGCAACTGCAACTGCAACGGCAACGGCAACGGGGACGGGGACGGGGACGGGGACGGCAGGATGGCTCCCGCCGTCACGGGAATGACTGCTCAGCGCGGATCACCGCCCCCCCGCGGCGTACCCGCGATCAGCCCGAGCGCTGCCTGAACAGGAACGCCGACACCGCGATCATGATCAGCGTCGGCAACGCATAGGCGATGCGGTAGTCGAACTTGTAGACACTCGCCAACTGCACGAACTGCGTCTGCAGCAACCAGAAACCCAACGCGAACACGATGCCGACGAACAGTCGCTTGCCCATGCCACCGCTGCGCAACATGCCGAACGCGAACGGGATCGCCGCCAGCACCAGCGCCAGCACGTTGAGCGGATAGAACCAGCGGCCCCAGTAGTGCTCCTGGAACTCGCTGGCGTCGAGCCGGTTGCGCAGGCGGTAGTCGATCACGGCCTGCAGTTCGCTGGCCGAGAGATACCGCGGTCGGTCGATGTCTGCGCTCAGCGCGGTGGCATCCAGGCGCGACTCCCAGCGCTCCTCCTCGACATGGGTCTGGCTCACCGAGCGCTCGTCGAAATAGGTCCGGGTGACATCGCGCAGCAGCCAGCCGCCGGGGCGGTGCTCGGCGATCCTGGCTAGCGCCAACGACTGCAGGCGGCCGTCGTCGGCGAACTCGTACAGGCGCACGTTGCGCAGTTCCAGCCAGCGGTCCTCGCCGTCGTCGTGCTCCTGCCCGCCCTGGGCGTTGAGGATGGTGTCGCCCTCGCGCGCCCACACCCCCGAATAGCGCGCCACGATCATGTCCTGCGAGCGCGAGGACGTCTTCAACGCCTCGGCCTGGCGCTGGCCCCACGGCCCCGCGGTCTCGCCGCTGACCGTCATCAGCAGGGTCAACACCGCGACCGCCGCGGCCACCGTCACGCTGAGCCGGCGCCGTGACAGCCCGATGGCGCGCAGCGCGGTCAGCTCCGAGGTCGCCGACAGCTGGCCCAGGGCCATCAACGAGCCGATCACAGCGGCATACGGGAACAGCGCATGCGCGCGGCGCGGCACGGTGTAGGCCATGTAGGCCATTGCCTCGATCACGCCGTAGCCCTCGCCGACATCGCCGAACTCGTTGACCAGGCTCAGCATCACATCCAGGCCAAGCAGCACCGCCCAGGTCAGCAGCACCGTGCCGAGCACGACGCGACCGACGTACAGGTCGTGGATCTTCAGGACCGGCCTCATCGCGAGCACCCCGGCATCACGCGGCAACCTTCTTCGCGCGGCCCAGCCGGCCGTCGCTCAGGTACAGCCAGCCGCCGAGTGCCAGCAGCGGCAGCACCAGCCACCACAGGCCCAGCGCCGGGGCCAGCCGGCCGGTTTCCAGCCAGCCCTCGCCCATCAGCATCAGGTTCACGCCGATCAGGTAACCCAGGAAGCCCATCAACATCCGGCCGTAGCGGGCCTGCCGCGGCGTGCTGCGGGCCAGCGGAATGGCCATCAGCGCAAACGCCAGGGTCAGCAGCGGCGGTGCGAGCCGGGCGTGCAGTTGCGCGTTGGCCTCCGGCCGCGGATCGCCGAGCAGGGCGCTGGTCGGCATCACTTCCGGGTCGTTCTCATCGAAGCGGCGTGCGTCGGCCTGCATCAGCACCTCGTTGCTCTCGTAGCGCATCAGGCGGTAGTCGAGTTTGCCCTCGACCCCGACGTCTAGCGGCCCTTCGACCTCGAATCCGTCGTTGAGCACCAGATAGCGCTGGCCGTCCTCGCCGAGGGTGACCTCGCCGTCGTTGGAGGTGGTGATGTCGATCCGGTCGCCGGACTGGCGATACACGAACACCCGGCTGAAACGGCTGCCGTCATTGGACATCGAGCCGACGAACACCACCCCGCCGCCGCCGGGAATCTCGGTGAAGCTGCCCGGCTCCAGCCCGGCCACGATCAGGTTGCGATTGGCCTCGGCGATCAGCTGCTGCGACATGCGCTCCGACCACGGCCCCAGCCACAGCGAGCACAGCGCGACCACCAGCGCCACCGGCAGCACCAGCAGCAGCACTGGCTTGAGCATGCGTCGCGGGCCGACACCGATCGAGGCGATCACCGGCATTTCCGAGTCGCGGTAGAGCCGCCCGACCGCCAGCATCAAACCCAGCATCAGCGCCAGCGGCAGGATCAGCGGCAGCCAGGTCAGCAACACCAGGCCCAGCTGCGACAGCATCATCCCGGCCGGCACCCGGCCGCGGGCGATGTTGCTGAGCACGTCGGTGAACGCGCCGCCGACACTGACGATCAGCAGCACCGTCAGGGTGGCGAACGTGGACTGGGCGAACTCGCTCAGCAGGTAGCGGTCAAGCTTGGGCATCGGGCATCGGGCTTCGGCATGGGACGGGCTTGCTTTAGACTCGGGGGCTCGTTGGACGGCGGAACGTGGCCGCACGTGACCGGGCCGGCGGCCATTGTGGCCCAAGCGCCCGGCCATTCGGCGGATTCACGTGTATCTGGTTATTCACGTGTATCTGGTTACGCCTCCCGCGCGCCTGCTAGCACAATGTGGCGCCCTGATGCCCGCACCGTCCTCCCCTCACTCCAGCCTGGAATCCGTTGCATGGCCCTCGAATTCGACCTGAACCGCGACGCCCCCGCCGCCGCCCAAGCCGATTGCGTCGTCGTCGGTGCGTTCGCCGACAACACGCTCACGCCGGCCGCCAGCGCACTCGACAGCGCCAGCAACGGGCGCGTCAAAGCCCTGCTGCAGCGCGGCGACGTCAGCGGCAAGAGTGGCAAGACCACCCTGCTGCACGACCTGGCCGGGGTGACTGCGCCACGCGTGCTGGTGGTCGGGCTGGGCGAGGCCGGCAAGTTCGGCCCGCCGCAGTACCTCAAGGCCGTGGCCGATGCCGCGCGTGCCCTGAAGCTCGGCCCGGTGGCGCATGCGCTGTTCACCCTGGTCGAAGTGCCGGTGACCGGCCGTGACGGCGATTGGGCGATCCGCCATGCCGCGATTGCTGCCGACCACGCCTGCTACCGCTATCTCGCCACGCTTGGCGACAAGAGCAAGCAGGACGAGCCCGGCCTGCGTCGCCTGAGCATCGCCGGCGACAGCGATGCCGAGGCCAGCCGCGCCGCGCTCGCGCAGGGCCAGGCGATCGCCGCGGGCGTCAAGTTCGCGCGCGAACTGGGCAACCTGCCGCCGAACGTCTGCAACCCCGGCTACCTGGCCGCGCAGGCGCAGGAGTTCGCCGGCCGCTTCGACAGCACCAGCTGCGAGGTGCTCGACGTGGCGGCGATGGAGAAGCTCGGGATGGGCGCGCTGCTCGCGGTCGGCCGCGGCTCGGCCAACGCGCCCCGGCTCATCGCGCTGAAGTACGACGGCGGCGGCGATGCCAAGCCGTACGTGCTGGTCGGCAAGGGCATCACCTTCGACTCCGGCGGCGTCAACCTGAAAGTGCAGGGCGGCGTGGAGGAAATGAAGTTCGACATGTGCGGCGCCGCCACCGTGATGGGCACCTTCGTGTCGGCAGTGGGCATGAAGCTGCCGATCAACCTGGTGGTGATCGTGCCGGCGGTCGAGAACATGCTCGACGCCGACGCCTACCGCCCGTCCGACGTGCTGACCAGCATGTCCGGCAAGACCATCGAGGTCGGCAATACCGACGCCGAGGGCCGCCTGATCCTGTGCGATGCGCTGACCTGGGCGCAGAAGTTCCAGCCGGCCGCGCTGCTGGATGTCGCCACCCTGACCGGCGCCTGCATGATCGCCCTGGGCAAGTGCGCCAGCGGCCTGATGAGCAAGAACGACGAACTGGCCGCGGAGTTGCTGGAGGCCGGTGAACACGCGTTCGACCGCGCCTGGCGGCTGCCGCTGTGGGACGAGTACCAGCCCCTGCTCGACTCGACCTATGCCGATGTATGCAACATCGGCGGCCGCTGGGCCGGCGCGATCACCGCCGGCTGCTTCCTGTCGCGCTTCACCGATGGCCAGCGCTGGGCGCACATCGACATCGCCGGCACCGCCAGCGACGAGGGCAAGCGCGGCATGGCGACCGGGCGCCCGGTGGGCCTGCTGTCGCAGTGGCTGATCGATCGGGCGGCGCAGTGAGCTCACGCGCTGAGCGCGCGGTCTGTCGGCGGCTCCGCCGTCTGTCAGCAATCAGCAAACGCCGGCCGCCTCTGCTTGCGCTGACGGGCCGCCCTGCGGCCGACTTTCCTCCTGACAGCGAGCGCAGCGAGCGACTGACATGCCCCGCGCCGACTTCTACCTGATCGCCAAGCCGCGCTTTTGCGAGGAGCCGCTGCTGCTGGTATGCGAGCTGGCCCGCAAGTCGCACGCGGCCGGCCTGCCCACACTGGTGCTGGCGCGCGATGCCGCGCAGGCCGAGCGGCTCGACGACCTGCTGTGGTCGTTCGACCCGGACGCGTTCATCCCGCACCAGATCGCCGGCGCCGACATCGAGGAGGACGAGGCCGACGTGCTGATCGCCGCGCCGGGCAGCGACGCGCCGATGCGCCCGCTGGTGATCAACCTGCGCGACGAGGCGGTGCAGGGCGGCTTCGAGCGCGTGCTCGAGGTGGTCCCGGCCGACGAGTCCGCACGCGAGCCGCTGCGTGAGCGCTGGAAGCAGTACAAGTCGCGCGGGTTCGAGCTCAACAAGCACGACATGTAGTTTTTTGCCGTCATCCCGCGCAGGCGGGGATGACGAACCAGAGCGACCCACGATGACCACTTCGTTGTCCCCCAGCTACGACCCCACCCAGTTCGAAACCCGCCTCTACCAGCAGTGGGAGGCCAGCGGCGTGTTCCAGCCGCGCGGCGAGGGCGAGCCGTATTCGATCCTGCTGCCGCCGCCCAATGTCACCGGCACCCTGCACATGGGCCACGCGTTCCAGCACACGTTGCAGGACGCGCTGATCCGCTACCACCGCATGCTCGGCCGCGACACCCTGTGGCAGATGGGCAGCGACCACGCCGGCATCGCCACCGAGATGGTGGTCGCGCGCAACCTTGGCCGTGACGGCATCAGCCGCGACTCGCTTGGCCGCGAGGGCTTCATCCAAAAGGTCTGGGAGTGGAAGCAGCACTCCGGCGACACCATCGAGCGCCAGATGCGCCGGCTCGGCACCTCCGGCGACTGGAGCCGCAGCGTGTTCACGATGGATCCGATGCCCGCCGAGGCGGTGATCGAGGCATTCGTGAAGCTGCACGAACAGGGCCTGATCTACCGCGGACAACGGCTGGTCAACTGGGACCCGGTGCTGAAGACCGCGATCTCCGACCTGGAGGTGGTCAACCAGGATGAGGACGGCTTCCTGTGGTCGCTGGCCTACCCGCTGACCGACGGCAGCGGCACGCTGGTGGTCGCCACCACGCGCCCGGAGACCATGCTCGGCGACACAGCGGTGATGGTGCACCCCGACGATGAACGCTACGCCCACCTGGTCGGCAAGACCGTCACCCTGCCGCTGACCGGGCGGCTGGTCCCGCTGATCGCCGATGCCTACGTCGACCGCGAGTTCGGCACCGGCGTGGTCAAGGTCACCCCGGCGCACGATTTCAACGACTACCAGGTGGGCCTGCGGCACAAGCTGCCGCTGATCAATATCTTCACCCCGGATGCGGCGACCAACGAGTTGGTGCCGGAGCAGTACCGCGGGCTGGACCGCTACGAGGCGCGCAAGCGGGTGGTCGCCGACCTTGACGCGGCCGGCCTGCTGGTCGACACCCAGCCGCACAAGCTGCAGGTGCCACGCGGCGACCGCAGCGGCCAGGCAATCGAGCCTTACCTGACCGACCAGTGGTTCGTGAAAATGGACACGCTCGGCGCACGCGGGCTCGAATTGGTCGGCGCGGCCGATGGAAAGCCCGGCGCGGTGCGTTTCGTGCCCGGCAACTGGATCAACACCTACCGCCACTGGATGGAGAACATCCAGGACTGGTGCATCAGCCGCCAGCTCTGGTGGGGACACCGGATCCCGGCGTGGTACGACCAGTCCGGCCAGATCTACGTCGGTCGCGACGAGGCAGATGCTCGCGCGCGCGCCGGGATCGGGCCTGATGTTCGGTTGAGCCAGGACAACGACGTGCTGGAGACCTGGTTCTCCGCCTCGCTGTGGCCATTCAGCACGATGGGCTGGCCGAATAAGGAGCTGATGCAGCAACGCGGTTTCGAGCGGTTCGTGCCGTCCAGCGCGCTGGTCACCGGCTTCGACATCATCTTCTTCTGGGTCGCCCGGATGATCATGATGAGCGACCACTTCACCGGGCAGGTGCCGTTCAAGGACGTCTACATCACCGGGCTGGTCCGCGACAAGGACGGCCAGAAGATGTCCAAGTCCAAGGGCAACATCCTGGACCCGCTCGACCTGATCGACGGCATCAGCCTGGATGCGTTGCTGGAAAAGCGCACGAGCGGCCTGATGCAACCGAAGATGGCCGAGAAGATCGCCAAGGCCACGCGGCGGGAATTTCCCGACGGCATTCCGGCGTTCGGCGCCGACGCGTTGCGTTTCACCATCGCCGCGCTGGCGACCCACGGCCGCGACATCCGCTTCGACATGGGCCGCGCCGAGGGCTACAAGAACTTCTGCAACAAGTTGTGGAACGCAACCCGCTTCGTGTTGATGAACACCGAGTCGTTCTCCCTTCCCCCGCCTGCGGGAGAAGGTGGCCGGAGGCCGGATGAGGGCGCTCTTGCTCCGCGAACCGATGCCGAACGCTGGATCCTGGCGCAACTGGCGCGCACCGCGGCCGAAGCCGAAGCGCACTTCGCCGCGTACCGGTTCGACCTGCTCGCGCAGTCCTTGTACGAATTTGCCTGGAACGATTTCTGCGACTGGTTCGTCGAGCTGGCCAAACCGGCTCTCAACAACGACAGCGCCACCGGGGAAGGCAGCGCCGCCGCGGCCAGCACCCGGCACACGCTGCTGCATGTACTCGAACGGCTGCTGTGCCTGCTGCACCCGCTGATCCCGTTCGTGACCGAGGAACTGTGGCAGGCGGTGGCGCCGAAGCTCGGCCTGGCCGAGGCAAGCATCATGGTGCGCCCCTACCCGCAGCCGCTCGATGTCGACGCGGCGGGCTTCGCCGAGGCCGCGGCCGATGTGGAATGGCTCAAGGCAATGGTCTCGGCGTTGCGCCGCGTGCGCAGCGAGCTCAACGTCGCGCCAGCCAAACGGGTGCCGCTGTTGCTGGCCGGTGGCCTGGAGCCCGATCGCGCCCGCACCGAGCGCTTCGATTCGCAGCTGCGCTTCCTGACCCGGCTCGACCGGATCGAGTTCCTGGCCAATGCCGACGCGGCGCCGGCCGCCGCGACCGCAGTGGTCGGCGAGCTCAAGCTGCTGGTGCCGCTGGAGGGCCTGGTCGATCTTGGCGCCGAACGGACGCGCATGGACAAGGAGCTCAAGCGGGTCGAGGGCGAGATCGCCAAGTGCACCGGCAAGCTCGCCAGCGAGACTTTCGTCAGCAACGCGCCCGCCGCGGTGGTGGAGCAGGAGCGCAAGCGCCTGGTCGACTGGAACCAGCAACGCGAAGCCCTGGCCGCACAGCGCGCGAAACTCGGCTGAAGCGCCCTGCCCCTGTAGGAGCGGCCCATGGCCGCGATGGAAACCGGACCACCGCGCCTGGCCGATTCGCGTTCGCGCCCACGGGGCGCTCCTACAGAGATGCGGCCGGAGTGCGGCGATGCGATCGTAGAGCGGAGCTTGCTCCGCTGCGGTGCGGTGGGTGTGCGAGGCATCGTGGATTCGCAGCCGAACAAGCTCGGCTCTACGCGGTCATCGGCGCTTTTGTAGGAGCGGCCCAGGGCCGCGATGCTTTTCCGGCCGATGTCGAGGCCGGGTGAGCGCGATCGCGCCCATGGGGCGCTCCTACAAAATCCGCCGGCGTCTGTCCGGGCGAGGACGCAGCCGAGCACGCTCGGCTCTACGAGCCGAGCGGCCGCGTGCGCCGCGGGCGCGCACGTCAGCCTTTCAGCGCACGCGCATGGTGGTCGATGTGTTCACCGATGAAGCTGGCGATGAAGTAGTAGCTGTGGTCGTAGCCCGGCTGCATGCGCAACTGCAGCGGATGACCGGCGCGCTCGCACGCGACCCGCAGCAGTTCCGGCCTGAGCTGGGTGCTGAGGAATTCGTCGGCATCGCCCTGGTCGATCAGCAGCGGCAGGCGCTCCTGCGCATCGGCCACCAATTCGCTTGCATCCCAGTGCCGCCAGGCGTCGCGGTCATCCCCGAGGTAATGGGCCAACGCCTTCTCGCCCCACGGCACCCGTGACGGGGCCACGATCGGCGCAAAAGCCGACACGCTGCGGTAGCGGCCCGGATTCTTCAGCGCGATCACCAGCGCCCCGTGGCCGCCCATCGAGTGCCCACTGATCGCACGCGCGGGGGTCGTGTCGAAATGCGCCTCGACCAATGCCGGCAGCTCATTGGCCACATAGTCGTACATGCGGAAATGCGCGGCCCAGGGTTCGCGCGTTGCATCGAGGTAGAACCCGGCGCCCTGGCCCAGGTCATAGGCCTGGTCGTCGGCGATGCCCTCACCGCGCGGGCTGGTGTCGGGCGCGACCAGGATCACCCCGTGCTGCGCAGCGAAGCGTTGCGCGCCGGCCTTGCCGATGAAGTTCTGCTCGTTGCAGGTCAGGCCCGAAAGCCAGTACAGCACCGGGCAAGGCCCGCCTTCGGCCTGCGGCGGCAGGTAGACGGCGAATTTCATGTCGCAGCCGAGCGCGCTCGATGCGTGTTGCCAGACCTGCTGGCGGCCGCCGAAGCAGGCGTGTTGTTCGATGCGTTGCATGCGCTGGCCTCCAGCTGGCTTTGTAGGAGCGGCTTCAGCCGCGATCGTGACACCGGCGCGAGCAGACATGCATCCGATCGCGGCTGAAGCCGCTCCTACAGGTATGCGGTCAATAGCGGATTACGGTTCTTATGGACTTGCCCTCGTGCATCAGGTCGAAGGCCTCGTTGATCCGCTCCAGCGGCAACTCGTGGGTGATGAACGGGTCCAGGTCGATCTCGCCTTTCATCGCCTGCTCGACCATGCCCGGCAACTGGCTGCGGCCCTTGACCCCGCCGAAGGCCGAGCCGCGCCAGACCCGGCCGGTCACCAGTTGGAACGGCCGCGTGCTGATTTCCTGGCCGGCGCCGGCCACGCCGATCACCACGCTCTCGCCCCAGCCCTTGTGGCAGCACTCCAGTGCCGCGCGCATCACCTCGACGTTGCCGATGCACTCGAAGCTGTAGTCGACGCCGCCGTCGGTCATCTCGACGACCACCTCCTGGATCGACTTGTCGTGATCGCCGGGATTGACGCAGTCGGTTGCACCCATGCTGCGGGCCAGTTCGAACTTGCCGGGGTTGGTGTCGATCGCGATGATCCGGCCGGCCCTGGCCTGCACCGCGCCCTGGATCACCGCCAGCCCGATCCCGCCGAGCCCGAACACCGCGACGCTCGCGCCGGCCTCGACCTTGGCGGTGTTGTGCACCGCCCCGATGCCGGTGGTGACGCCACAGCCGAGCAGGCACACTTTTTCCAGCGGCGCCTCGGGATTGATGACCGCCAGCGAGATCTCCGGCACCACGGTGTACTCGCTGAAGGTGCTGCAGCCCATGTAGTGGTAGATCGGCTGGCCGTCATAGGAGAACCGCGTGCTGCCGTCGGGCATCAAGCCCTTGCCCTGGGTTGCGCGCACCGCCTGGCAGAGATTGGTCTTGCCCGACAGGCAGAATTTGCACTGGCGGCATTCGGCGGTGTACAGCGGGATCACGTGGTCGCCCGCCTTGACACTGGTGACGCCCTCGCCGACTTCGACCACCACACCGCCGCCCTCGTGGCCGAGCACGGCCGGGAAAATGCCTTCGGGATCCTCGCCGCTGAGCGTGAACGCATCGGTGTGGCAGACGCCGCTGGCGGTGATGCGCACCAGCACCTCACCCGCACGCGGCGGCTCGACGTCGAGTTCGACGATCTGCAATGGCTGGCCGGCTGCGAAGGCGACGGCGGCGCGTGATTTCATGGCGGGGCTCCTGCGGGTAAAGCGCAATGATAGAGATGCTGTAGGAGCGGCTTCAGCGATCAAAAATCGTCGGCTCTGCGTGGCCGGACCGCGGCTGAAACCGCTCCTACAAAGAAGGGAGCCAACGGCGGGTTCCGCGGGTCAGCCGGTGTTCTGCACGCCGGCTGCGATGCCGTTCACGGTGGCGACCAGCGCGTGCAGCAGCTCGTCGTCGGGGCACCCGGCCGCGCGCCAGCGCGCGAGCAGATCGACCTGCAGCAGGCTGATAGGATCGACGTAGGGGTTGCGCAGGCGTATCGACTGTCGCATGCGGTAGTCGCCGGCCAGCAGCTCGTCGCAACCCTTGATCGCCAGCACCGCGCTGCGCGTGCGCTCGAACTCGGCGGCGATGCGCGGATGCAGTCGCGGGTGCAGGTCGCCGGCCAGCTGCGAATAGCGCTCGAAGATCGCCGGATCGGAGCTTGCCAGCGCCATCTCCACATCGTCGATGAGCGTGCCGAAGAACGGCCAGTCGCGCGCCATCTCGGCCAGGTGGTCGCGGCCGTGGGTCTGCAGCGCCCGCTCCAACGCGGTGCCGACGCCGTACCACGCGGTCAGGCCGCAGCGGTTCTGCGACCACGCGAACACCCACGGGATCGCCCGCAGCGATTCGATCCCGCCGCTGCCGCCTCGCTTGCTCGGGCGCGACCCGATCCGCAGGCGCTCGATCACGTCGATAGGAGTCGCCGTGCGGAAATACGCGGGGAAATCCGCGTCCTCATGTACCAGTTCGCGGTATTGCGCACGCGCATCACTCGCGAGCTGTCCGGCGATCCGGCGCCAGCCCTCCTCGCGCGGCTCTGGCGGCCGCGGCCGCAGGGTCGCGCGCAGCACCGCGCCGGTGGTCTGTTCCAGGTTGCGCAGCGCAATCGCGCGGATGCCGTACTTGCGGTGGATCACTTCGCCCTGTTCGGTCAGCCGCAACATGCCATCGACCGACCCGCGTGGCGCGGCAATCACCGCGCGCTCGGTCTTGCCGCCGCCGCGGCTGAGCGAGCCGCCGCGGCCGTGGAAGAACGCGATCCGCACCCCGCTGTCATGGGCCAGCCGGGTCAGCGCGATCTGGGTCTGCTGCAAGGCCCAGCGCGAGGCGACGATGCCGCCGTCCTTGGCGCTGTCGGAATAGCCGAGCATCACCACCTGCCGGTCGCCGCGCGCGGCCAGGTGCTGCCGGTACACCGGGTCGGCGAACAGCGCGCGCAGGGTGTCGGCGGCGGCATCGAGGTCATCGACGGTTTCGAACAGCGGTGCGACATCCAGCGGCACCTGATCGCCACGGCCGTCCGCGTCGGTGCCGACGCAGCCGGCGATACGCGCCAGCGCCAGCACCGCCAGCGCGTCGGCCGCGCTGCGGCTCATGCTGACGATGTACGGCCCGAACGCATGCTCGCCGAAGCGCGGGCGCAGCTCGGCCACGGTGCGGAACACCGCAAGCGTGGAGGCGGCCGCGTCGGGTTCGGCGGCAGGAATCTCGCGCCGGGTCAGCAGCCCGTGCAGGCGCGCGGCGCGTTCCTCCGGTGGGCGCGACGCCCACGCCGGGTCGTCGAGCAACGCCGCCAGGGCGATGTCGTGCACCGCCGAGTCCTGGCGCAGGTCGAGGCTGGCCAGGTGAAACCCGAAGCACTGCGCGCGACGACGCAGGCGCAGCACCGAAAAGCCGCCGGCATGGGTGCCGCCGTGCGCGGCCAGGCTGTCCTGGATCGCGACGATATCGGCCAGGAACGCATCGGCATCGGGATAGCCGGCGGGCTGCTCGTCGACTGTGGCGCGCAGGCGCTCGCCCATTAACGCCAGCAGGTTGCGATACGGCATGTCGGCGTGGCGCGGCTTGAGCTGCACCGCCGCGGCCGGCAGCAGCTCGCGGTACTGCTCGATGCGCTCCAGCACCGCGGCGGAGACCTGCACCCGCGTCTGCGACTGGCTCAGCGACTCGCCCAGCGTGATCAGGTCACGCTGGTATGCAGCCAGCACCAGCGCGCGCTGGCCGTCCAGCGCGGCGGCAATCGTCGCGGCGCCGACGTTGGGGTTGCCGTCCATGTCGCCGCCGACCCAGGTGCCGAAACCCAGCAGCGGCGGCAAGCTGAACTCGCCACCGAAGGTCTCCGCCAGCGCCTCCTCGAGCACCTCGTGGAACACCGGCAGCACGCGATACAGCACTTCGGACAGGTAGAAGCCGACGTGCTCGAACTCGTCGCTGACGCTGGGTTTGGCCGCCGGCGCCTCGGCGGTCTGCCAGCTGGCGGTCAGCGCCAGGCGGATGCGTTCGCGCCCGGCGCGGCGCTCGGCCGGGGTGCGGCCGCGGTCGATGTCGGCGATCAGGCAGGCAACGATCTGGCGCTCCTTTTCCAGCAGCACGCGGCGCACCGCTTCGGTCGGATGGGCGGTGAACACCGGTTCGATCCGCAACCGCGGCAGCAGGGCGGCCACCTCCTCGGCGGTGACACCCTGCCGCGCCAGGGTGGCGAGCACCGCGCGCAAGCCGCCGGGCTGGGCGCCGTCACCGCTGCGCTCGTGGTCGCGGCGACGGCGGATGCGGTGCACGCGTTCGGCGAGGTTCACCGCCTGGAAATAACTGGCGAACGCACGCACCAGGTCGCCGGCCTGTTCAAGCTCGATGTCGGCCAGCGCCTCGGCGAGCTCGGCCACCGGCGCGTCGGCCTCGCGCCGCGCGATCGCGGTGCGGCGCAGGTGTTCGACCTCGGCGAGGAAGGCATCGCCGCGCTGTTCGGCCAGGATCTCGCCGACCAGCGCCCCGAGCGTCTTGACGTCCTCGCGCAGCAGCGCGTCGCTCGCGGCGAACTCGACGGTGCGCAGGGGTTCCTCGGAGGCGGATTGTTCGGTAGGTGCGGGGGAGGTGTTCATGCGGCAAGGCTAACGCAGCCGGGGGCAAGGCCGGGTGCGCTGATTGTCACCGCGGCCCGATAGGAGCGACGTGAGTCGCGACGGGTGATGACAGCGGCGGCGCCGGTCGCGACTCACGTTGCTCCTACCAGTGCATCGCGGCTGAAGCCGCTCCTACAGCGAGGGAGCGGGCTCGAACTCAGTACGCGAATTCCTTGAACACCGGGTCGACGTTGCCGCCCCACTTGCCGTGGAACAGCTCGAGCTTGCGCTCGGCCGGGGTGATGCCGGCCTCGACGAACTCCATCAGCGGCTCCAGGTAGGTCGCCTCGTCGGCGCCGTTGGCGTTGACCCGTGCGCGCCGCGCCAGGCCATGGGCGGAAATCTCCAGCGCGCGCCGCGCCAGGTCGAGCACGGTGCCCTGCGTGGTGCCCAGCCGCGCCGGCAGCTTGAAGGCATGGCGCGGTACGCCGCCGCGCAGGGCGTGACGCTCCTCCAGGGTAAAATCCTTGACCAGGTCCCAGGCCGCATCCAGGGCGGTCTGGTCGTACAGCAGCCCGACCCAGAACGCCGACAGCGCGCAGATGCGGCTCCACGGCCCGCCGTCCGCGCCGCGCATCTCCAGGTACTTCTTCAGCCGCACCTCGGGAAACGCGGTAGTCATGTGGTCGGCCCAGTCCTGCATCGTTGGCGCATGACCCGGATATGCCGGCAGCCGGCCGTCCATGTAGTCGCGGAACGACTGCCCGCTGGCGTCGATGTACTTGCCGTCGCGGTAGACGAAATACATCGGCACATCGAGCAGGTAGTCGGTGTAGCGCTCGTAGCCGAAGCCGTCCTCGAACACGAAGTCGAGCAGCCCGGTGCGATCGGCGTCGGTGTCGGTCCAGATGTGCGAGCGGTACGACAGGTATCCGTTGGGCCGGCCTTCGGTGAATGGCGAGTCGGCGAACAGCGCGGTGGCGATCGGTTGCAGCGCCAGCGATACGCGAAACTTTTTGACCATGTCGGCCTCGTCGCCGACGTCCAGGTTGACCTGCACGGTGCTGGTGCGGGTCATCATGTCCAGGCCGAGCGCACCGACCTTGGGCATGTAATCGCGCATGATCTTGTAGCGGCCCTTGGGCATCCACGGCATGTCGTCCCGGCGCCACTTGGGCTGGAAACCGATTCCAATGAAACCCAGCCCGAGCGGGTCGGCCACCGTGCGCACGTCGCGCAGGTGGGCGAAGGCCTCGTGGCAGGTCTGGTGCAGGTTGTCCAGCGGCGCGCCCGACAGTTCCAGCTGCCCGGCCGGTTCCAGCGACACCGACGCTCCGTCGTGGCTGAGCGCGATCACGCGCCCGTGTTCGTGGACCGGCTGCCAGCCGAACCGGGTCAGCCCCTTGAGCAGCGCCTCGATGCCGCGCTCGCCGTCGAACGTCGGGGGGCGCAGGTCGTCGGTGCGGAAACCGAACTTTTCGTGCTCGGTGCCGATCTTCCACTGGCTGGCCGGGCGCACGCCCGAGGCCAGGTAGTCGACCAGCGCATCGCGCCCTTCGATGGGTACATCCTTGACCTGGCTGGGACCGGACACGCGCACCTCGCTGTGGACTGAAGCCGGCGATATGTGGCGCGGCGCCTGCAATCGCAAGACGTCGCAGTGTAGCGGCGGTGGTGAGGTGGACAATGCCGCGGGCGCAACGCTGCAACCTGCCGGCGCGACGACTCCGGGTTTGTAGGAGCGGCTTCAGCCGCGATCGGACGTCGCGATGGATGACCGGTTCTGGATCGCGGCTGAAGCCGCTCCTACAGGTCCAGCCAGCGGCCGATCACCTGGCGCGCCTCGTCCACGCCCTGCTTGGACTCGCCCGAGAACAGCTGCACGCTGACCGCGTCGCGGTACTCGGCCGTCATCTCCTTGCGGATCGCCAGCATCGCATTGCCCTGTGCACCGCGGCCGAGCTTGTCGGCCTTGGTCAGGATCGCGTGCGCCGGCAGGCCGCGGCTGACCGCGTAGCCGAGCATCTGCCGGTCGTACTCCTTGAGCGGGTGGCGGATGTCCATCACCACGATCAGGCCCTTGAGCGCCTCGCGGGTGCGGAAGTACCGATCGAGGAAGCCCTGCCAGTGCGCCTGCAGGTCCTTGGGCACCTTGGCGTAACCGTAGCCCGGCAGATCGACCAGGTAGCGGTCGGTGGTCGGAGGGATGTCGAAGAACACCAACTGCTGGGTGCGGCCGGGGGTCTTGGACACCCGCGCGAGCGCGTTCTGCTGGCAGATCGCGTTGAGCGCGGTCGACTTGCCGGCGTTGGAGCGGCCGGCGAAGGCGACCTCGAAACCGCCGTCGGGCGGCAGTTGCTGCGGATTGTGCGCCGCCAGCAGGTATTTGGCGCGGGCAAGGGGATTGGCCATCGGCATAGGATCGCACGGCAACCGCGGACGCGGGGCTGCCCGCGGCAAGCGGTGCTGGCAAGCCCGGCGCCTTGCCACCGCGACGAGGCGGCCAACCGAGGCGCTGGGTTTGCCAGCCCGGCCTGCAAAAGCAAAAGCGGGATTCGCGGTGCGCGACGCCGCTGGCTGAACCCGCTGCCGCGCCGCATCCGAAGCCCCGCCGCGACCCGCGCCACGGCGCCCGCCGCGTTGACCGGGCCCGGCCCGGCGACGATAATTCCGCGGTTCGACGGTGCTGGTCCGGCCCGTCGCCTTAGAGTTCCGGAGCCCCACCTGATGAGCCACGCCCGCGTTTTCGGCACGATTGGTGTTGCCGCCCTCGCCGCTGCAATCGCCGCCGTCGCCTACGCACAAACCACCGTGACGCCGATTCCGGAGACCCCGCCGGTCGACACCGCGCCGCTGGTGCTGACGCCGGAGACGACCACCTGGGGCGACGCCGGGGCCGGAGCGAACAAGGCCGGCACCTGCGTGGCCTGCCACGGCCTGGACGGCAATCCGACCGACCCGCAATACCCGCGCCTGGCAGGGCAGAGCGAGCGCTACATCGCCCAGCAGATCGCGCTGTTCAAGAGCGGCGAGCGCGACAGCGGCATGGCCGCGATCATGAAGCCGTTCGCCGACATGCTCAGCGCGCAGGACGCCCGCGACATCGGTGCCTACTACGCCACCCAGCAGGCCGGTGCTGGCGTCGCCGACGATGCCCTGATCGCGGCCGGCCCGTACGAGGGCATGCAGTACTACGAGGTCGGCGAAAAACTCTATCTGGCCGGTGACGCTGAGCGCGGCATCCCGGCCTGCCTGGCCTGCCATGGCCCCGACGGCACCGGCAATCCCGGCCCGGCCTACCCGCACGTCGCCGGCCAGTTCGCCGAGTACAGCCAGCGCCGGCTCCAGGAGTACCGCGCCGGTGCCACCGACCGCACCGACCCGGCGTCCTTCAACGTGATGGCGTCGGTCGCCGCACCACTGACCGACGAGGAAATCGGCGCACTGGCCAGCTACCTGCAGGGCCTGCACCCACGCGCCCACGACCTTGCCGCCGCCAATGCGCCGACGCCCGCGGTCGCGCCGCGCGCATCGACTGTGCCGGCCCAGACCGACGCGGCGCCGGCCGGAGCCGCTGCCGAGCAGCCCACCGCCGAGGACGAGACGGACGCCACCGGCGATGATGCCGCCGCGCCGGGCCCCGGCTCCTGAGTTTTCCGGAACTTGCCGCTCCGACGGGTCAGAGCCTGCACTCATGGTCCAATTTGCGCCGGCCGTTATGATGACGGCCGGCGTTTTTGTTCAGGCGTCCGCTTGCGGCCCGTCCATGCAGCCGGTCCGTGGCCAGTCCTGCGACGGCAGTCCGGGCAACCCGCCAGGAACCGACCGGCCCGACCGCCGCCCCCGCCTTCTCCGCAAGGCGCTACAACGAGTGATTCGATGACCGCACGTACCGCACGTCTGAGCTGCTTGCTGGTGTTGTTGCAGCTTCTGTTCGCCACCCACGCACTGGCCCGCGCGCCGGCCGGGCCGGCGCCGGTGGCCGGGGTGGACTACGTCGAGATTCCCGGTGGCATCCCGTTCGAAGCGATGCCGGGCAAGGTCGAGGTGGTCGAGGTGTTCGGCTACACCTGTCCGCATTGCGCCAACTTCCAGCCGGTGCTCGAGCCGTGGAAATCGCAGTTGGCAGACGACGTGCAGTTCACCGCACTGGCCGCGCCACTGGGCGGCTACTGGATCCCCTACGCCCGCGCCTACTACGCGGCGCGCACGCTGGGGCTGCTTGGCCGCACCCACGATGCACTGTTCCGCGCCCTGCACGACGAGCACCGCCTGCCGCTGAGCCGGCCGACGCCGCAGGAGATCGCCGGCTTCTACGCCGAATACGGTGCCGACCCGCAGCAGTTCGTGCAGGCCATGGCCGATCCGGCGATCGATGCCCAGTTCGAGCGCGTCACTGCATTCATGCAGCGCAGCGGGGTACAGGGCACGCCGACGTTGATCGTCAACGGCAAGTACCGCGTGCGCGGCAACAGCTTCCAGGACATGCTGCGCATCACCGATCACCTGATCGCGCGCGAACGATCCGCGCCCGGCGGTTGAAGTCGCGAGACAGGCTACACACCCTGTTCAAGCCGCCGGTGGCTATGCTGGACCGCTGCGGCGCCAACGATATGCATCCGTCGTCCTGCCGCCGCGGCGGTCCCGGCGGCATTCCAGCAAGAATCCCGACGGAAGTTCCGACCGCGTTTTTCCCCCCGTACTCAGCGGAGATTGACCCATGACCTCGCGCCCGGCCCTGCTGCCCCGCTTTTCCCCGATCCGTATCCCGCTGCTGCTCGCAGCGCTGCTGGCCCTGTCCGCCTGCTCGTCGCAGGACACCGCCGCGCCTGCTGCCGATCCGACCGCGGGCGCCGCCATCGATGCGACCGGCTCCCCGGCCAACGCCGGCGTGGAAGCCGCCCAGCCCTCCACTCCCGCCGCCGTGGTCGAACCCGGCCCGATCACGCCACCGACCGGTCCGGCGCCGATCGCCGGCACCGATTATGTCGTGATCGCCGGCGGCCAGCCGTTCGCGCCGGGCAGCGGCAAGATCGAAGTGGTCGAGGTGTTCGGCTACACCTGCCCGGCCTGCGCCCGCTTCGAGCCGTTGCTGGATGCATGGAAGGCGCGCCAGCCGGCCGACGTGCAGGTGGTGCCGGTGGCGGCGCCTTTCGGCGGCTACTGGGAGCCGTACGCCAAGGCCTACTACGCCGCCGACACGCTCGGGCTGGTCGATGAGACCCACGACGCCATGTTCCGCGCGATCCACATCGAGCGCAGCCTGCCGGTGCAGCCGGTGCCCACCAACGAGCAGCTCGCCGCGTTCTATGCGCAGCATGGCGCCGATGCCGAGCGCTTCGCCGACACCATGTCGAGCTTCGCGGTGAACGCCAAGATGAAGCGCGCGAGCCAGTTCCTGACCCGCAGTGGCGTCGACTCGACCCCGACACTGGTGGTCAACGGCCAGTACCGCATCACCGGCAACACCTTCGAGGAGCACCTGCGCATCGCCGAGCACCTGATCGCGCGCGAGCGCGCGGCCGACGGCGCGCCGCCGGCCGAGGACGACGCGCCGGTCCCGCCCGTGACCAGCGACTGACCCAACACCCGCGATATGGCCGCAGCGGACCAGGGCCGGCGCCGGCTGCGCCTGCTCAGCGCCAACATCCAGGCCGGCTCCAGCACGCGCGGCTACCACGACTATTTCGCGCGCAGCTGGTCGCACGTGCTGCCGGCCGGCAACAAGCGGGTCAGCCTGGACGCGATCGCGAAGCTGGCCGGCGAGCACGACATCGTCGGCCTCAACGAAAGCGACCCGGGCAGCCTGCGCTCGGGCTTCACCAACCAGACCCACTATCTTGCCCAGCGCGGCGGTTTCGACTACTGGAGCCACCAGCCGAACCGCCGCGTCGGCAACGTCGCCTCCAGCGCCAACGGACTGTTGAGCAAGCTGGAGCCGCGCGAGGTCATCGACCACCCGCTGCCGGGCCGCATCAGCGGTCGCGGGGTGTTGCTGGCGCGCTTCGGCGACGGCGACGAAGGCCTGCTGGTGGCGATCGTGCACCTCTCGCTCGGCGCGAGTTCGCGCATGTCGCAACTGGGGTTCATCGCCGAGTTGCTGCACGACCACAAGCACGCGGTGCTGATGGGCGACTTCAACTGCCCGATCGACCGGCCCGAGATGGACGCGCTGTTCCGCCAGACCCGGCTGCAGCCGCCCGAGTGCGTGGTCAACACCTTCCCCAGCTGGCGCCCGCAGCGCGCGATCGACCACATCCTGATCGGCGATGGCCTCAGCTGCTCCGGCGCCTGCGCAATGCCGGCGGCGTTCTCTGATCACCTGGCGCTGTCGCTGGACCTGCAGGTACCCGAGGCGGCGCTGCTTTGAGGCTTGCGGGACTCGGGACTCGGGACTCGGAAACGCTTTGCGCTTCGGCGCCGGAGGCGTACGTAGCCGATTTGCTGTTGCTCCTGCCGGGCAGCATGAGCCGCAACAACAACAACCACTAGGAAGAATGTACCGGCGCTAGTCGGTACGGCGAATTGGAAGAATCCGTTCGAGTCCCGAGTCCCGAGTCCCGGATCCCGCCCATAAAAACGAACGGCCGGTGGACATCCACCGGCCGTCGTCGTCACGCCTGCAATGTAGCGACTAGAACCGCAGGTCCGCGCGGACGTAGAAGAACCGGCCGCCGGGGATGTCGTAGGTCGATGCGTCGTAGCCGTTGAGCGAGCACGACAGGCAGATCGGCGGGTCCTCGTCAAACAGGTTGTTGGCGCCGGCGGTCAGCTCCAGGCCGCGCAGCCAGTCGAAGCGGTAACCGACCTGCAGGTCGTGGTAGGTCGTGGCCTCCAGCACGTTGGTGCCGGTCGCCGGGTCGCTGCAGATCGGGAAGGTCACCGCCGCGCCGCAGTCCTCGCGCAACTCGTCGATGTGGCGGATGGTCCAGGCCGCCGACCAGTTGTTGCGTTCCCACTCGGTCACGAAGGTCGAGGTCCACTCCGGGATCGAGCTGTCGACCACCTCGATGCCCACGCCCTGCGGCTGGCGCTGGCCGGCGGCACCGATCGCCTCGTAGTCGGCGACGAAGGTGTTGCGCCAGTCGACGCTGAGCTGGCCGAGGTCCGACTCCGGGAACACCCAGAACAGGTCGACATCCCAGCCGGAGGTCTCGATCACACCGAGGTTGGTGAGGCGGTTGTTGAAGCCGTTGATGTCGCCGGTCGCCGCGCGCGAGATGCTGTCGCAGAACAGCGGATCGAGCGACTCCACGCACAGGTCGAGCTGGGTCTGCGCGTCGATCGCCTGGATCGCGCCCTCGATCTCGTGGCGGTAGAACGTGACCTCGAAGTCGACGCGCTCGGAGATGTCGGTGTTCTCGAGCAGGCTGGGGCTCCACACCATGCCGGCGCTGAAGCTGTCGGCACGCTCGGGGTCGAGCTGCTCGTTGCCACCGGTGGTCACCGAAATCTGCGGGTTCGGCTGGGCGTAGCCGGCCGGCACGCCAAGCACGCGGCAGTTGCCCTCCAGCGACGGATCCAGGAACGGTTCGGTACACGGGTCGACGAGTTGCGCGTCGAAGCGGCTGGCCGAGCCGAACAGCTCACCGATCGACGGCGCGCGGAAGCCCTCGGCAAAGGTGGTGCGCAGCACCAGTTCGTCGGCGACCTGCCAGCGCAGGCCGAGCTTGCCGGTGAACTCGCCGCCGAAGGTCGAGTAGTCCGAGTAGCGGCCGGCCACGCTCAGGTCGAGGCGGCTGCCGCGCTCGGCGTTGGCCATCAGCGGCACGTTGAACTCGGTGTACAGCTCGGTCACGTCGTACTCGCCCGAGGTCGGCAGCGACGGCACGCCGTTGTAGAAGCCGGCGACAGTGAGCGGATCGGGCTGGTAGGAGCCTTCATAGCGGCGATGCTCGACGCCGGCCGCGAACGCCAGCGGACCGGCCCAGATGTCGAACAGGTCGCCGGAGAGGTTGGCGGTGGCCAGGGTCAGGATGTTCTCGCTGCGGTCGCGCACGATCGGCTGGATGAAGGCGAGCATCTCGGGGGTGATCGAACCCGGGCCGCCGAAGATGTTCAGCGGCGTACAGCCGGCGACGGCCGCGCAGGCCGCCGGATCGCCGAGCGCAAGGGCGATGTTGCGGATGTCGTAGCTGCCGAAGTTGGTCTGCTTGGCCTCGTTCTCGCTGTGGGCGAAGTTGACGTCCCAGAACCAGGTGCGCTGGCCGGCATCGAACAGGCCCTCGAAGCCGGTGCCGACGTACCAGGTATCGACCTCCTGCTCGAACACGCGCGGGCCGCCTTCGACCGGACGACGGCCGATCAGGATCAGGTTTCGTTCTTCCGGCGGCGTGCTCAGGCGCGCGTCCAGGTCGAAGCCGAACGGATTGAACGGGTTCGCGCCGGAAATGAATATGTTGTCGGAAATTGGATTGCCAGTGCCCGCCGCAGGGCCGAGGAAGATCGGCTCGGGCGCAGCCTGGTTGGTCGATTCGCGACGGTTGTACAGCGCCTTGACGTACCAGTTGGTGCTGTCACTGATATCGAAGCGGAACTGGCCGAACAGGCCGGCACGCTCGGACGGGGTGACCAGCAGGTTGAACTGGGAGAAGTTGAAGCGGTCCGCACTACTGAAGCAGTGGAAACCGTCGGTGCGGTCACAGCCGGTCTGGGTCGGGTCGTAGTTGGGATCGCCGTCGCCGGTGTTGGGCGTGACGTCGAGTGTCGCGCCGGTGTTGGGGTCGGTGAAGATGAAGCGGCCGGTCGGCGTGCCGGAACTGCCGAACGCGACGCCGGTGCCCGGGACCGGGAAGCGTGACTGCTCGCGCGTGTTTGAACGCACCTGCTCCTGGTCGGTGTAGCTGGCGCCGAGGAACAGGTTGCTGCGCTCGCCGTTCCAGCCCCAGGCGATGTCGAGCTTGCTGGTCGCACCGTCGCCTTCGCCGTACTCGCCGTACTGCGCGCTGATGGAGGCGCCATCGAAGCTGCGCCGGGTGATGATGTTGACCACGCCGGCGATCGCGTCGGAACCGTACAGCGCCGATGCGCCGTCCTCGAGCACCTCGATGCGATCGACGATGGCCAGCGGAATGGTGTTGAGGTCGGTCGCCGAGCCGACGCCCGAGGCCGATGCCTCGTTGACCCAGCGGATGCCGTCGACCAGCACCAGCACGCGCTTGGCGCCGAGATGGCGCAGGTCGACCTGGGCCGAGCCGGCGCCGACGCCGCTGCCGTCGGGCGGGAAGCCGAAGTTGCCCGACGAGTTGAACTTGGTGTTGAGCGCCGAGCCCGAGGCGGTCAGCGCCTGCACGACATCGCCGATGGAGGTCAGGCCGGTGCGCTCGATGTCCTCGCGGGTGACGGTCTGCACCGGCACCTGGCCTTCGATCTCGGCGCGCTTGATGCGGGTGCCGGTGACCTGGACGGTATCGAGGGTGGTGGCGGTGGGCGCCGGAGCGTCCTGCGCGGCCGCGAGGCCAGGCAGCGCGAGCAGCAGCGAGCATTGGATGGCATGGGTCAGGGTGAGGCGGCGGTGCGGGTTCATGATCTCTCTCTCCTTAGAAAAGCCGGTGGACGTGCGTGCGCCGCTCCCCTCTCACGGCGGCGTCAGGAGGTTGTAAACAATTCGTTCAGCCGCCACAAGGGGCAAAGTCACTCAGGAGCGCCGCGGCATGGGTCACCAGCGCCATTCGCGCCTAGCCGCCGAGCAGCAGACTGGCGCCGACCAGCACCAGGAATGCCGCGAACACCCGCTTCAGCGCCTCGCCGGACAAGCGATGAGCCAGCCGCGTGCCGAGCGGCGCGGCGAACACCGAAGCCGCCGCCACCCCGATCGCCGCGGGCAGGTAGACGTAGCCGACCGCGTGCTCCGGCAGCGCCCCGGGCGGTGCATGCAGCGCGTAGCCGGCCGCGCTGGCCAGACCGATGGCGATGCCGCAAGCCGAGGAGGTACCCACCGCGCGGACCGGTGCGACCCCGCGCCAGACCAGCAACGGCACCGTCATGCTGCCACCGCCGATGCCGATCACCGCCGACAACGTGCCGATGCCGGTCGCGGCCGCGCTCATCATGGCGCCGCGCGGCGCCGGCACCGCATCGACGCCGTTGCCGCGCACGCGCCCGAGGAGCAACTGCGCCGCTGCAAGCCCGCAGTAGGCGGCAACCAGGACGCGCAGCACGTCGCCGTCGATCCGCACCGCCACACCGCTGCCGAGCCAGCCGCCGAGCAGCAGGCCCGGCACCATCCAGGCCACGGTCCGCCACAGCACGCTGCCGCGCCGCGCGTGGGCACGCGCCGAGGCCGCCGCGGTCAGCACGATGCTCGCCAGAGAACTGGCCAAGGCCGCATGCATCGCCGCATCTGCCGGCACGCCCATCGTCGGCAACAGCCACGCCAGCGCGGCAACCAGCACCAGTCCGCCGCCGACACCCAGCAAGCCGGCAAGCACGCCGGCAACCGCGCCCAGCGCGAGGAACAACAGCCACGTCAGTGTCATAGAGGGTGAGTCAGGTTGGGTCGGCGCTTTACGCCGTGAGTCGGCGCTGCGCGCCGGTGAGGAACGTAGGATGGGTTGAGCCGAGAGGCGATACCCATCAACCGCGCAACGATGGGTATCGCCTGTTGCTCAACCCATCCTACGGGAAGGGTCGACACCCACCAGGGCTTCATATTGGCTTCGTTATAGTCCGGCGATGCTCCCACGCCCCCTGACCACCCTGCTCGTCGCGCTCGCGACCAGCTTCGCCACGGGCGCGTGCGCGCAGCCCGCGCCCGCGCCCGCCGCCCAGGCCAGCACCGCCCCGCCCGCAGCCACTCCGGTACCCGCGCCGCCGCCGCTGACCCCCTCGATCGCGCCGGTCGAGGACGCGCTGCTGCCGCGTGTGCGCTCTGCGCTGGAAGCGGCCGAACGCGGCCGCTTCACCGCCGCGCAATACGCCGACCTTGCCGACCATCCGCTGTACGGCTGGATCGAATACGCCAGCCTGCGCCGCGACTTCGACCGCGTTTCGGCCGCGCAGGCGCAGTTGTTCCTGTCGCGCTATGACGGACAGGCCGTGGCAAGGACCTTCCGCGCCGGCTGGCTGGCCGCGGCCGCCAGGCGCGAGGACTGGGCCGGCTTCGATTCGGTCTGGCGGGCCGACATCGACAACCTCGCGCTGCGCTGCCATGCACTCAACGCGCGCCAGACCATCGACGGCGTCGATGCGCAGTGGATCGGCGAGGTCCAGTCGATCTGGCTCAGCAGCGGGCGGTCGCTGCCCGACGCCTGCGACGGGCCATTCGCCGTGTTCGCCGAACACGACGGACTGACGCCCGAACTGCTCTGGCAGCGCATCGAACTGGCGGCGGCGCAGTGGCAACCTGGCGTGATGCGCAGCGCCGCGCGCGGGCTGCCTGCCCAGGAGCAGGCGCTGGCCAACGACTACGCCGCGTTCCTCGACAGCGTGCATCCACGTGCGCTGGACTGGCCCAAGACGCCGCGCAGCCGGCTGGTCGCCTCGCATGGCCTGGCGAAGCTCGGCAAGGACGACCCCGACGCCGCCGAGGCGCGGCTGCCGCAGTACGCGCAGGCGCTGGAATTTTCCGAAGCCGACCGCGGCCGGGTGCTGTACCAGATCGCGCTGTGGAGCGTGGCCTCCTACCTGCCCGACTCCGAGCGCCGGCTCAACCTCGTGCCAGAGGCGAGCTTTGACGAGCGCCTGCACGAATGGCATGTGCGCGAGGCGATGTCGCGGTCGGACTGGCCGGCCGCGCTCGCCGCGATCGGCAAGATGCCGGCCGACCAGCGCGCCGATTCGCGCTGGACCTGGTTTGAGGCTCGCCTGGCCGAACTCACCGGCGATACGGCCGCCGCGCAGCGGCTGTACCGGACCGCCGCGCGCGTGCCGGAGTTCCACGGCTTCCTCGCCGCCGACCGGCTCGGGCAGCCTTACCCGCTGTGCCCGTGGCTGCCCGAGGACAGCGCGGTCGCCGAGTCGGCGGTCGCCGGCGATCCCGCCATTGCGCGCGCGATACGGCTGCACCGGCTGGACCGCCATGGCTGGGCCGTGGCCGAGTGGCACGAGGCGATGGACCGCTTCGACGACACCCAGCGCCGCATCGCGGTGGAGGTCGCGCAGGCCAACGACTGGTTCGACCGGGCGGTGTTTTCGCTCGGCCGCAACCCGGCCGGCGATCCCCAGCCCGAAGAGTTGCGCCTGTATGGCCTGCGCTTCCCGCTGCACCACGCCGCCACCATCCGCCGCGAGGCTGCGAAGTACGACATCGACCCGGCCTGGGTCGCCGCCGAGATCCGCGCCGAAAGCATCTTCAACCCCCAGGCGCGCTCGCCGGCCGACGCCCGCGGGCTGATGCAGGTGCTGCCGGGCACCGGCGCCGCGGTGGCGCGGCGCATCGGGGTGCCGTGGCGCGGCGGCGAGAGCCTGTATGACGCCGACACCAACATCGTGCTCGGCACCGCCTACCTGCGCCAGTTGCTGGACGAGTACGGCGGCCAGCCGTACTTCGCGATCGCCGGCTACAACGCCGGTCCGACGCCGCTGAACCGCTGGCGCTCGCAACGCCCGGGCATGGATCCGGACTTCTGGATCGAGACGATCAGCTACCGGGAAACGCGCGAGTACGTCGCGCGCATCCTCGCCTTCAGCGTGATCTACGACTGGCGCCTCAACGGCGACGCGCTGACCCTGGAGGACCGCATGCGTGGCCGCATCGACGGCCCACGCAAAGGCTTCGCCTGCCCGGCACCGGCACCGGTGGCGGCGGCCAGCGGCGGGTAAGCGTGATGGCGACCGACGGTCCAGGCCACGTGGTGGTGCTCGGCGGCAGCGGCTTCGTCGGCCGCCACCTGGTGCCGCGGCTGTTGCAGGCCGGGCATCGCGTCACCGTGCTCACGCGCCAGCTCACGCCCGACAAGCGCGCGGCGCTGTCGCGGCAGGCCAGCGTGCGCGAGGGCGACGTGCACGACGCCGGCTTCCTGCGCAGTGCGTTCCACGACGCCGACGCGGTGGTCAACCTGGTCGGCATCCTCAACGAGCGCGGCGACAACGGCGCCGGGTTCGAGCGCGTATTCGTGGGCGTGGCGGAGACCCTGATCGCGGCGATGCACAGTGCCGGCGTGCGCCGGCTGCTGCAGATGAGCGCGCTGCACGCCGGCGTCGGCCAGAGCCACTACCTGCAGTCGCGCGGCCGCGCCGAACTGGCGGTGCGCGAGTCCGGCCTGGACTGGACCCTGTTCCGCCCGTCGGTGATCGCCGGCCCCGGCGACGGGCTGTTCTGCCGCTTCGACGCGCTGCTGCGCCTGCTGCCGGCATTGCCGCTGGGCCGCGCCGACGCGGTGTTCCAGCCGGTCTGGGTGATTGATGTCGCCGATGCGTTCGTGCGCTCGCTGGCCGAGCCGGGCAGCATCGGCCAGTACTTCGAGCTGGTCGGGCCCGAGCGCTTCAGCCTGGCGCAGATCGTGCGCATGACCGCGCGTGCGCGCGGCCGCCACCGCGCGGTGATGGCGCTGTCGCCGGGCCTGGGCAGACTGCAGGCGGCGATCGGCGAGCACCTGCCGGGCAAGCCGATCAGCCGCGACAACTGGCGCTCGCTGCAACTCGATTCGACCAGCGAGCACGACGGGCTGGCTGAGCTCGGCATCACCGCGACCGCGGTTTCGGCGAAACTGCACGAGATACTTCGCTAGCGTCCCCCTACGTAGAGCCGAGCTTGCTCGGCTGCCACCTGGTGAGCAGAAGCAGCGGAACAAGCTCCGATCTACACGTCGATCGCATCAATGCACGTTGAAGCCATGCCCAACTCGATGAAAACCTATCTCGTCGGCGGCGCGGTCCGCGACCGCCTGCTCGGGCTGGCGCCGGGCGACCGCGACTACGTGGTGGTCGGGCAGACCCAGGCCGCGATGGAGGCGGCGGGCTTCCGTCCGGTCGGCCGCGACTTCCCGGTTTTCCTGCACCCGACCACCGGCGAGGAATACGCGCTGGCGCGCACCGAGCGCAAGTCCGGGCGGGGCTATCGCGGCTTCGTGGTCGATGCCGACCCGTCGGTGACGCTGGAGGAGGATCTGGGCCGCCGCGACTTCACCATCAATGCGATCGCCGAGGACACGCACGGCGCACTAATCGATCCCTACGGGGGCGCGCGCGACATCGAGGCCCGGGTGCTGCGACACGTCGGCGCGGGCTTCGTCGAAGACCCGCTGCGCGTGCTGCGCGCGGCGCGCTTCATGGCGCGCTTCGCGGTGCACGGCTTCAGTGTCGCGCCGGAGACGCTGGCGCTGATGCGCGAGATGGTCGACTCCGGCGAGCTGGCCGAACTGGTGCCCGAACGGGTCTGGCAGGAGCTGCGCCGCGCCCTTGCCAGCACCCGGCCGTCGGCGTTCCTGCGCACCCTGCACGACTGCGGCGCGCTGGCGGTGGTGCTGCCGGAAGTCGAGGCGCTGTACGGCGTGCCGCAGCGCGCCGAGTACCATCCCGAGGTCGATACCGGCGTTCACGTCGAGCTGGTCTGCGACATGGCCGCGCGGCTGGCACCGGGCGACGACCTGATCGACTTCGCCGCGCTGACCCACGACCTCGGCAAGGCGCTCACACCCGCGCATGTGCTGCCCAGGCATATCGGTCACGAGCAGGCCGGCCTCGCGCCGCTGCGCGTGCTGTGCGAACGGCTGAAGGTGCCGACCGGCCATCGCCAGCTCGCCGAGGCGGTCTGCCGCGAGCACCTCAACGTGCACCGCTTCGACGAGCTGCGCGCGCAGACCGTGCACGAGCTGATCGCACGCTGCGACGGCTTCCGCAGGCCCGAACGCATCGACCAGCTGGCACTGGTGTGCGAGGCCGACAAACGCGGCCGCGCCGGGCTGGCCGAGCGCGACTATCCCCCGGCCGCCGGGCTGCGCGCGGCGCATGCCGCGGCGATGGCGGTCACCACCGGCGACCTGCGCGAAGGCCTCAGCGGCCCGGCGATCGGCGAGGCAATGCGGCGCGCGCGGATCGCCGCGATCGCGGCGGCGACCGGCAAGCGCTGATCGCGCGGTATGCGCCCTCCTCGCTCTTAGCTCCCTCCTTTGAAAAAGGAGGGTCGGGAGGATTTGCCGTTGCTGTTGCTGTTGAAAGACCAGAAGCAAAAAGCAAATTCCCCCTGCCCCCCTTTTTTCAAAGGGGGGAACTGCATTCTCGCAACTCCCCACCGCTCATCCGAACCGCGACTGCAGATGCGTAGGGTGGGCACGTTGCTTGTGCCTACCATCACGGGCGGTGGGCACGAAAACCGTGCCCACCCTACGGAGCTCAGGCAAACCGCGACTGCAGCAGTGAGCGCAACTCGGCCTTGTCGGCCTCGTCGAGCCCGCTCTCGCGCTGCTTGGACTGAAGCTCGTCCATGCGCTGCTGCAAGGTGAGTCGTTCCAGTTGCATGGCCGCATCGAGGAACTCGTCGCGCCAGCTCGCCTCCTCACCCGGGAGCGATTGCGCAGCGAGCTTCTGCAGAACCGCGTACTCCTCGCGGCCATCGAAGTGCTCGATCAGCGAGCCGGTGCTGATGTCGGGACGCTCATCGACCAGTTGCAGCAGCTCGATCAGTAGCGCAACGCCGGGCTGGCGCAAGCCGGCGAAGCGGAACGGCGGTTGCAGCTCCAGCGCCAGCGCCGGCTGCTGCAGCAGCAGGCCGATCGCGCCGCGCACCAGGCTGCGTCTGGGCGCGGCCGCGCCGCGGCCACCGTGCGGGCGCTGCGCCGGCGCGTGCGTCTGCGGTGAGCCGGCACGCGCCCCGACCCCGGTAAGCTCGGTCAGCCGCTGCCGCATCAGGTCGGCGAACGCGCCTTCAGGTATCTGCGCGAGCAGCGGCTTGGCGCGTTCGGCGAGCCGGCCCTTGCCTTCCAGCGTGCCGAGCTTGACGTCCACGCTCAGCGAGTCGAACAGGAACTGCGACAGCGGCGTGGCCTCCTGCAGCCGCGTCTCGAACCCGGCCGCGCCTTCGCTGCGCACGATCGAATCGGGGTCCTCGCCCTCCGGCAGGAACAGGAAGAACGCGTGGCGCCCGTCCTTCATCCGCGGCAGCACTGACTCGACCGCCTTCCACGCGGCGCCGCGGCCGGCGCGGTCGCCGTCGAAACAGAAGTACACGTCCGGCGCGTTGCGGAACAGCAGCTCGGCGTGGTCCGGCGTGGTCGCGGTCCCGAGCGTGGCGACGGCGGTGTCCACGCCGTGCTGGAACAACATCACCACGTCCATGTAGCCCTCGACCACGATCAGCCGCGGGATCTTGTTGTGCGCCTGGCGCACCTGCCACAGCCCGTACAGCTCGCGGCCCTTGTGGAACAGTTCGGTCTCCGGCGAATTGAGGTACTTGGGGCCGTCGTCCTTCTGCAGGACGCGGCCGCCGAACGCAATCGTGCGGCCGCGGCGGTCGTGGATCGGGAACATCACCCGCTCACGGAACTTGTCGTAGACCCGGCCGCTGTCGTTTTTGGACAGCATGCCGCCGCGCTCGAGCAGCTTGAGCCGGCGCTCGTCGGCCCCGAGCGCGTCGCGCAGCGCGTTGAATCCGCCGGGCGCATAGCCGATGGAGAAACGTGCGCGGGTATCGGCATCGACGCCGCGCCCCTCCAGGTACGCCTGCGCACTCGGGGTGGCGGCCAGTTGCTTCTGGAAGAACCGTGCCGAGGCCTCCAGCGCGTTGTACAGCTCCTGGCTGTCGGGGCGCGCGTTGCGCTGCTGCGTATCGCGCGGCACTTCCATGCCGGCGCCGCGCGCGAGCTCCTCGACCGCATCGAGGAACTCGAGCCGGTCGTAGTTCATCAGGAAGCTGATCGCGGTGCCGTGCGCGCCGCAACCGAAGCAGTGATAGAACTGCTTGGTCGGGGAGACGGTGAACGACGGCGAGCGCTCGTCATGGAACGGGCACCGCGCCGAGTACTCCTTGCCCTGGCGCTTGAGCGGCACGCGCGTGCCGATGAGCTCGACGATGTCGGAGCGCGCGAGCAAATCGTCGATGAATGCGTCGGGAATGCGGGCCATGCGTGCGGGTGCCCGGCGAGGGCGCGAGATCCGGATGAAGCGGCCGCTAGGATGCCACGCGCGCCGTCCGAGGCGGCTCCCGCCCATCATGCAAGCCGTAGGGTGGGCACGCTGTATGTGCCCACCAGGCGCGAGCCACCGGCAATGGGCACAAAAAGCGTGCCCACCCTACGGCCAACCCGGCGATCAGCGTCACCGCGCCTGCAAGGTCTCCGGCGACACCCCCGCCGCGGCGCATTCGTCTTCCAGCCGGCGCTTCACCCGCGCGCGCTCGTCGAACATCGCGGTGACCAGCGCGCCCAGCAGGAACACCACCGCGCAGTAGTACATCCACACCAGCAGGATCACCAGGCCGCCGGCCGGCCCGTACGCGGTGCCCAGATCAGCCTGGCCCAGGTACAGCCCGATCGCCCAGCGTCCGATCATGAACATCACCGCCGTCAGCGCGCCGCCGAGCAGGGCCCGGCGCCGGCTGACCGGCCGGTCCGGCAGCAGCCTGTACATCAGCGCGAACACCAGCCCATAGAGCACGAACGACACCGCCGCGGCGAACACCGGCAGCAGGTCGGGCACGTAGGCGATAAGCAGCTGCAGCGCCGCCTGCGCCGCCATCGACACGACCAGCAGGAAGCCCACGCTCACCACCATGCCGAACGACAGCAGGCGCTTGCGCAGCCACGCCGCCATGCCGCCGAGGCGCTTGGCATCGCTGCGGAACACGCGATTCAGCGCGACCTGGAGTTGACCGAACACGATCGAGGCGCCGAACAGCAACGCGACGGTGCCCAGCAGCGCCGCCATCGAGCCGGCACCCGGCCGATCTTCGGCATTGGCCACGATCAGCCGCGCGGTGTCCTCGACCTGGGCGCCAGCGAGCAGGCCCACCTGGCGGAAGAATTCTTCCTGGGCCGATGGATACAGCGCGGTCGTGAGCCACAGCAGCATCAACACCAGCGGCGCCAGCGACAGCAGCGTGTAGAACGCCAGCGCCGCGGCCAGCGCGAGGATGTCGTAGTCGACGAAGCGCCGGACGAATTTCGCCGGCCAGCTCTGCGCCAGGCGCTGCTGCAAGGCCCGCAGGCGCTCGATCGCGCCGGGGTCATCGGCCTCGGCCGGCCGGGGGGTTGTGGTGTCGTCGGGCTGCATGGAGCGCTCGTCAGCGGCGCGGCTTGCGTCACTCCCAGTATCGCGGCAGCCAGGTTAGCGCCGCGTGGGCTTTCGGGCCGGTTGCGGCGGCGCCAAGCCGGGTCCGCGGCTGAAGCCGCTCCTACGGCCAGCGGAGGGAACTCGGAGGTCTTGTAGGAGCGGCTTCAGCCGCGAGCTTTTCCGGCCGCTCGTGGACCGCCCACGAGCCCCCGCACTGCGACGTGGCGCAGAATCGGCTACTGCGGAGTCGGGCAGTCGGGCTGCCGCTCGGGTCGGGCGCGGTCGAACGCCGGCAGCGCCAGGCAGGCGCGGTCGATGCGCGCGATCGTCGGGAAGTCCTCGACCGCCACGCCGAACCGGCGCGCGTTGTAGACCTGCGGGACCAGGCAGCAATCGGCCTGGGTCGGGGTGTTGCCCTCGCAGTACTCGCCGGTGGAGGGATGGCCGGCGACCATCGCCTCGAATGCGCCGAAGCCCTCGACGATCCAGTGCCGCACCCACTCGTCGCGCTCGGGTTGCGGCACGTTCCAGGTGTGCTCGAAGTGCTGCAGCACGCGCAGGTTGTTGAGCGGGTGGATGTCGCATGCCAGCAGCTGGGACAGTGTCCGCACGCGCTGGCGGTCGCGGCCGAGCACCGGCAGCAGCGGCGGGGTCGGCCAGGTTTCGTCGAGGTATTCCAGGATCGCGACCGACTGCCGCATCATCCGGTTGCCGTGCTGCAGCACCGGCACCAGCCCTTGCGGGTTGGCCTGGCGGAACTGGGCGGTGTGCTGCTGGCCGCCATCGCGCACCAGGTGCACCGGCACGGTCTCGTAGGGCAGGCCCTTGAGGTTCAGGCCGATGCGCACCCGGTAGGCCGCGCTCGATCGCCAGTACGAATACAGCCGCAGTTGGTCGTTCACGCCCCCACCTTGCGCAGAGCCCGCTGCCGGTGCCGGCCGGTCATGCCCGCCGCTCACTTCAGCCGCCCGCCGCGCGCCGGCGCATCAGGGCGCGGCCTGGCGTTCAATGCGCTGCTCGATGGCGCCGAACAGGCTGCGACCGTCGCGATCGAGCACCTCGATGCGCACGCGGTCGCCGAACTTCATGAACGGCGTCAGCGGCTTGCCGTGCTCCAGCGTCTCCACGGTGCGGCGCTCGGCGAAGCACGACGCACCCAGCGAGGTGTCCTGGTTGGCGACGGTGCCGGAACCAACGATGGTTCCGGCCGAGAGCGGCCGGGTCCGGGCCGCGTGCGCCACCAGCTGGGCGAAGTCGAACTGCATGTCGACGCCGGCTTCGGGGGCGCCGAACCACTCGCCATTGATGTGGGTCAGCAGAGGCAGGTGCAGCTTGTTGTCGCGCCAGGCGTCACCGAGCTCGTCGGGGGTCACGAACACCGGGCTCAGCGCCGAGCGCGGCTTGGACTGCAGGAAGCCGAAGCCCTTGGCCAGCTCGCCGGGGATCAGCCCGCGCAGGCTGACGTCGTTGACCAGCCCGACCAGCTGGATATGGGCGGCGGCCGATTCCGGCGTGACCGCCATCGGCACGTCGTCGGTGACGATCACCAGCTCGGCCTCCAGGTCGATGCCGTGGTCCTCGCTGACCACCCGCACCGGTTCACGCGGGCCGTAGAAGCCGGCGCTGACCGCCTGGTACATCAGCGGGTCGCTATAGAAGCTCTCGGGGATCTCGGCGCCGCGTGCCCGCCGCACGCGCTCGACGTGCGGCAGGTAGGCGCTGCCGTCGACGAACTCGTAGGCGCGGGGCAACGGGGCCGCCAGCGCCTCCACGTCGAGCTCGAAGGCGCCCTCGGCACGCCCGTCGTTGAGCGCATCCGACAGCGAGTTCAGGCGCGGCGCGGTGTTCGACCAGTCCTCCAGTGCACGCTGCAGTGTCTCGGCGATGCCGCTGGCGCGCACTGCGCGGGTCAGGTCACGCGACACCACGACCAGCGTGCCGTCGCGGCCGCCTTCCTTCAGAGAACCAAGCTTCATCGGGAACCTCGAAATCCTGCGCCACGCGCGATGATTTCAATTGTAACCGGATGGGTCGGGCGGGTCGGGCGACCTGCGGGACTCGGGACTCGGGGTCCCGGCTCGCGCGACCGCGCAAGCCGACCGGCAGTCGCACAACAAAAAACCCGCCGATTGGCGGGTTTTTTGTTGTGCGGGTATGGCAGCCCCGGAAGGATTCGAACCTCCGAATGCCTGAGTCAGAGTCAGGTGCCTTACCGCTTGGCGACGGGGCTATGGAGCGTGAACGTGCATCCAGAGACAGGATTCTAGCGCAACAACTCTTAGCGCTTGGAGAACTGCGTTGCGCGGCGCGCCTTGTGCAGGCCGACCTTCTTGCGCTCGACTTCGCGCGCATCGCGGGTCATGAAACCGGCCTTGCGCAGCTCGCCCTTGAGCGACTCGTCGTACTCGACCAGCGCGCGCGAGATGCCCAGGCGGATCGCACCGGCCTGGCCGGTGGTGCCGCCGCCGGCGACGGTGACGTTGACATCGAACTTGTCGGTCGACTGGGTCAGCTCCAGCGGCTGGCGCACGATCATGCGCGCGGTCTCGCGGCCGAAGAACTCCTCGATCGAACGCTGGTTGATGGTGATCTTGCCCTCACCCTTGCGCAGGAACACGCGGGCGGTGGAGGACTTGCGGCGGCCGGTGCCGTAATTCTGCTGGAGTGCCATGATTTCTACCTTTGGAAGTCCGCACGTGATGCGCGGGCTCTTGCGAGGAACTCGCGTTAAATATCCAGGACCTGCGGCTGCTGGGCGGCATGCGGATGCTCGGCGCCCTTGTAGACCTTGAGCTTGCGGTACATGGCACGGCCAAGCGGGTTCTTCGGCAGCATGCCTTTCACGGCGGTCTCGATGACGCGCTCGGGGTGGCGCTCGAGCGCCTGGCCGAGGGTTTCGGTCTTCAGGTTGCCGATGTAGCCGGTGAACCGGTGATACAGCTTGTCGCTGAGCTTCTTACCGGTGACGACGATCTTCTCGGCGTTGATCACGACCAGATAGTCGCCGGTGTCAACATGCGGGGTGTACACCGGCTTGTGCTTGCCGCGCAGGCGGTGGGCGAGCTCGGCGGACAGGCGACCGAGCGTCTTGCCGGTCGCATCAACGACATACCAGTCACGCTGGACGGTCTCGTTCTTGGCAGTGAAAGTCTTCATTACTGGTCTTCTATAGGTGCGTGGTCGGGCTGATTTCGGCGCATCCCAATTAGGACGTCTGGCCGGAATTTCGCCGCGCGTTGTGATTCGTGGAACGAAAGAGGCGGAATGATAGCGGCCTTCCGGCGGCGCCGCAAGCCGGCCGACAGTCGCCGCAGCAACGCGTGCTAGCATCGCCGGCCATGTCCCCCGCCGCCCGCGCGCCCCGACCGCCGCTCCAGCAGGCGCCGCTTCAACGGGCAGCCGATCCGCTGGTGGCGCTGGCCGACCGCTGCGTTCAATGCGGGCTGTGCCTGCCGGCCTGCCCGACCTACGGCAGCGACCGGGTCGAAGCCGAGTCCCCGCGTGGCCGCATCGCGCTGGCACGTGCCTGGGCCCTGGAAACGATCGAGCCAACCCCGGTCGGCGAAGCCCACCTCGACCATTGCCTGGGGTGCGGCAACTGCGAAACCGTGTGCCCGGCCGGCGTGCAGTATGACGAGCTGCTGGTCGCCGCGCGAGCCCGCCAACGTGAACGCCGCGTGCCAGCCTGGCGCCAGCGCTGGGGCGAAGCGCTCGCCGCGCGCCCCCGCCGGCTGCACGTGCTGCTGGCGCTTTATCGCCACCTCTACCGCTGGCTGCCGGCGCGACTGCGGCCGCTGCCGCGACCACCAGTGCGTCATACCGCCGCGCAGGCCGCCACCGCGGCGCCGGACGGCGCCGCGGTGGCGTTGTTCATCGGCTGCGTGGCAGGCCCGTACGAAGCCGGCCTGCGCGCTGCCGTGATCAGGCTCTGCGCCGCGCTAGGCATCGACACCATCGCACCGCCCCACCAGACCTGCTGCGGCAGCCTGCATGCCCATGCCGGCGATCTCGACCAGGCCGATCAACTGGCGACAACCAACCGTGCCGCCTTCGCCGGCGCCACCACCGTGCTGACGCTGGCCAGTGGCTGTCACCAGTCGGTGACCCGGGCGCTCGACGGCGAAACCGCCGTGGTCGATGCGCTCAGCTTCCTGGACAAGCACTCGGCGCGCCTGCGCTTCACTGCCTGCCAAGAGCGCGTCGCGCTGCATCTGCCGTGCACCCAGCGCAATGCGGTCAAGTCGGTACCCGCGCTGCGCCGGCTGCTCGCGCAGGTGCCCGGCCTGCAGGTGGTCGAACTCGACGCGGGCTACGGCTGTTGCGGCGCGGCCGGCCTCAACATGTTCACTCAACCCGACCGCGCCGCCGGCTACCGGCAACCGCTGCTGGATCAATTCGCCGCCAGCGGCGCGACCCGGCTGCTCAGCGCCAACATCGGTTGCCGGCTGCACCTGGGCAACGCCGCCGCAGTGCCGGTGCAGCATCCGCTCGAATTCCTCGGCGGCCTGCTGGCGCCACTTTCACCGGGCGATGCCGCGCCCGCGTCCTAAACTGCCGCCATGAACACTCGCAACCTGTCCCCGCTCGACCGCCTGCTGAGTGATGCGCAGCGCGCCCTGGAAACCGTGCTGGGCGCCCCGCCGGCATTGCGCGACAACCCGGCCGGCAACACTGCCGAGATCGTGCTGGAGGACGCCGAGCGCCGCCACGCCGCCGGGCTGATGCGGATCAACCACGTCGGCGAGGTCTGCGCCCAGGCGCTGTACTGCGGCCAGGCCGCGGTGGCGCGCGACGAGACCACCCGCGCGCACCTGCTGGAGGCGGCGCAGGAAGAGACCGACCATCTGGCCTGGTGCGCCGACCGCCTGCGCGAACTGGACGACCGCCCCAGCTTGCTCAACCCGCTGTGGTACGCCGGCAGCTATGCGATCGGCGCGCTGGCCGGCCTGCGCGGCGACGGCTGGAACCTGGGTTTCGTGGTCGAGACCGAGCGCCAGGTCGAGGCGCATATCGATGAGCACCTGCAATCGCTGCCACCGGCCGATGCGCGCAGCCGCGCGATCCTGCGCACGATGAAGGCCGACGAAGCGCGCCACGCCGCCTCGGCCGAGCAGGCCGGCGCCCGCATCCTGCCGATGCCGGTGCCGACATTGATGGCGGCCGCGTCGAAGCTGATGAAGACCGTCGCCTACCGGATCTGAGGCGACCGCGGCTTGGAGCACGGGCTTGGAGCACGGCGTGCGGGCACCTCTGTAGGAGCGCCCCATGGGCGCGACGGGACCCGACTACCGCGCCTGTCCGATTCGGGTTCGCGCCCATGGGGCGCTCCTACAAGAGCCAGTCAATCGGCCAGGTTGCGGCCGTGATACAGCTCTTCGATCTCGCGCTTGAGCCGCGCCTCGATCTTCATGCGCTCCTTGAACGACAGGTTGCGCGCCTTCTCCTCGAACAGGTACTGGTCCAGGTCGAAGTCCTTCAGGTGCATCTTGGTGTGGAAGATGTTTTCCTGGTAGACGTTGACGTCGAGCATCTCGTAGCGCGACTTGATGTTCTTGGCCAGGTAGTCCTGGATCGAGTTGATCTTGTGGTCGATGTAGTGCTTCTTGCCCTTGATGTCGCGGGTGAAGCCGCGCACCCGGTAGTCCATCACCACGATGTCCGATTCCAGACTCTCGATCAGGTAGTTCAGTGCCTTCAGCGGCGAAATCACGCCGCAGGTCGCCACGTCGATGTCGGCGCGGAAGGTCGCGATGCCGTTGTCGGGGTGCGTTTCCGGATAGGTGTGCACGGTGATGTGCGACTTGTCCATGTGCGCGACCACCGCGTCGGAGATCACGCCCTTGGCGTCCTTGCGGTCGACCACCGGCTCCTCGGAGATCAGGATCGTCACCGAGGCGCCCTGCGGATCGTAGTCCTGGCGCGCGATGTTGAGGATGTTGGCGCCGATGATGTCGGCCACATCGGTCAGGATCTGGGTCAACCGGTCGGCGTTGTAGGCCTCGTCGATGTATTCGATGTAGCGCTGCCGCTCCTCTTCGGAGGCGGCGAAGCTGACATCGTAAATGTTGAACGAGAGCGCCTTGGTGAGGTTGTTGAAACCCTGCAACCTCAGACGCGGCAACGGCTTGACCATGGTGGGGGGTCCCGGTCGGGCGGCGAGACCGGCCATTATGCGGCAATCGGGCCGTCAGGGAAAACGTGACAGCGTCCGCAACCTGCCGCGCCGAGGCCATGACGCGGCGCCCGGAACGTCAGGATTTGCCGTGGGGTGTCGCTTCGTCCTAAGCTCGGGAAGGTCACACAAGTCCACGCCCAATGCATACGACGGTTACGCCCTTGACTGCTCTGCGACGCACCAACAGCCCGTTGCTGCCGGATGCCGCCACGATCGAGCGCTTTCTCGCGCATTGTCATCGGCGCCGATATCCATCGCGCACCGACATTTTCCGGCCCGGTGATCCGGCCACCACGCTTTATTACGTGGTCTCTGGTTCGGTCAGCATCATCACCGAGGAAGAGGACGGTCGCGAGCTGGTGCTGGGTTATTTCGGCCCCGGCGAATTCGTCGGCGAGCTGGGCCTGTTCATCGAGAACGACCACCGCGAGGTGATGCTGCGCACGCGCACGCCCTGCGACCTGGCCGAGATCGGCCATGAACGCTTCTACGAGCTCCTGCTCTCGCGCCTGGCGGTGGACGCGCCGAAGCTGCTGTACGCGATCGGCGCGCAGATTTCGCGGCGGCTGCTCGACACCAGCCGCAAGGCGGGTCGCCTGGCGTTCCTCGACGTGACCGACCGCATCGTGCGCGCGCTGCACGACCTGGCCAAGGAGCCCGACTCGATGAGCCACCCTGACGGGACCCAGCTGCGTGTATCGCGGCAGGAGCTCTCGCGTCTGGTGGGCTGCTCGCGCGAGATGGCCGGCCGCGTGCTGAAGAAGCTGCAGGCCGACGGCAAGTTGCACGCGCGCGGCAAGACCGTGGTGCTGTACGGCACGCGCGGGTAAGGCAGCCATTCCGTTCTTGTAGAATGGGTATTCCCCGGGCTTCATCCGGAGAATACCCATCGCCGCGGCGCCAACGCGATGGGTATCGCTCCGCTCAACCCATCCTACGACCGGCGCGAACCTTTCGAAGATCAAAAGAATCCTTTGACACGGATAAGAGCGCAAGAAAACGGATAAAGACGGATAGGTCTGTACAGAAGCTTTATTCGCTTTGATCCGTCTTTTTTCGCCCTGATCCGTGTCAACTGCTCTTGCCGCCAACCAAGAGCTCGCGGCTGAAGCCGCTCCTACACAGGCGCTGGGATCAGGCGACCGGCTCGCCGGCGCGATCGGCGCATCCCCAGTTGAGGATCGGGGTGCCGGCCGGCAGCAGCCGCCGGAACATCTCGACCGTCCCGGGCTTGGGGTTCACCACCACCGGCTTGCGCGCCGACAACAACAGCGGCAGGTCGGCGCTGCTGTCGCTGTAGGCGATCGCGACCGTGCCGGTATAACCGGCCTCGCGCAGCATCGTCATCTTCATTTCCGAATGGCAATGGCGCTTGGCACCGATGCCCGCCAGCCGCGGCCCGACCTGGGTGCCGACCACCGGCACGTCCTCGTGGGCGACGAAGGCGAGGATCGCGCGCGCCAGCTCCGGTGGCGCGCCGGTGGCGATCACCACCCGGTCCCCGGCCTCGCGATGGCGATGCAGCACATCGAGCGCGACCGGCAACAGGCGCTGCTTGATCTGTGCGGTATGCAGCAACACGTAGCGGTCGATCTCCGGATCGAGATCGCGCCGCGAATGCAGCCCCACCGTGCCGGCCCAGACGAAACCGGAGATGCCGATGCGACGGGTCGGCAGGAACGCGATCATCGGCGCGAACACCGGCGCGATCAGCAGCGCCAGTGCCCGCCGCCACCAAGTGCGCACGATCAGCCACTTGAACAGGTGCCCGCCGGAGTCGCCGTCGTACAGGGTGTGGTCGAAGTCGAACACCACCAGCGGCGCGTCCTCGCGCGCCTGCGGATAACCTTGCCGCGCGGCGGACGGCCCGGCCTGGCTCATGGTGCGAACAACCGCTGCAGCGCCGCGCCGGGGTCGCGCTCGCGCATGAACGATTCACCGATCAGGAACGCGTCGACCCCGGCGCCGCGCAACCGCGCCACGTCCTCGCGTGTGGCGATGCCGCTTTCGGTGACCAGGGTCCGGTCGCGCGGCACCACGCCCTTCAGTTCGATGGACGTGTCGAGCGAGACCTCGAAGCTGCGCAGGTTGCGGTTATTGACCCCGATCAACTGGCAGTCGGTCTGCAGGGCGCGCTCGAGCTCGTCGATGTCGTGCACCTCGACCAGCACGTCCATGCCGAGCTCATGGGCCAGGTTGGACATCTCCACCAGCGGCCCGTCCTCCAGCGCGGCGACGATCAGCAGGATCGCGTCGGCGCCGATCACGCGCGCTTCAAACACCTGGTACGGATTGATCGTGAAGTCCTTGCGCAGCACCGGCAGCGCGCACGCGCCGCGCGCCTCGCCCAGGTACAGGTTGCTGCCCTGGAAGAAGTCGACGTCGGTCAACACCGACAGGCAGGCCGCACCGCCGGCCTCATAACTGCGCGCGATCCCGGCCGGGTCGAAGTCGGCGCGGATCAGGCCCTTGGACGGGCTGGCTTTCTTGACCTCAGCGATCACCGCCGCCTCGCCGGCCTTGATCCTGCGGTGGATCGCATCGATGAAGCCACGCGTGCGCGGCTGGTCGGCCGCGCGTGCGCGCAGGTCGGCGAGCGAGCGCACCCGGCTGCGTTGCTCGATCTCCTCGTGCTTGCGCGCCAGGATGGTGTTGAGGATGTCGGTCATGGGAAAGGGTGCGATCTTAGGTTTGGGTTTTTGAGTTGAGCTTTCTGGCTTCGTAGAGCGGAGCTTGCTCGGCTGTCCGCCCGGCGTTCCCGATGAAATGCAGCGGAGCAAGCTCCGCTCTACGCTCTACGATCAACGGTCACGTCGCCGCCAGGTTCCTGGTCGCCGCAACGAACTCGTCGAGCTTTGCGCGCGCCGCGCCGGACGCGATCGCCGCGCGCGCGCGCTCGATACCGTCGCCGATGCTGTCGGCCACGCCGGCGACGTACAGCGCCGCGCCGGCGTTGAGCACGACGATCTCGCGCGGCAGGCTGCGCTGGTTCTCCAGCGCCTGCAGCACCATGGCCTTCGATTCGGTCGCGTTGTCCACGCGCAGGTTGCGGCTGGCCGCCATCGCGATGCCGAAGTCTTCCGGGTGCACCTCGTACTCGCGCACCACGCCGCCGCGCAGTTCGCCGACCAGCGAGCCGGCGCCGAGCGACAGCTCGTCCATGCCATCGCGGCCCCACACGACCAGCGCGCGCTGGGCACCGAGTTCCTGCAGCACGCGCACCTGGATGCCGACCAGGTCGGGGTGGAACACGCCCATCAGGATCGCGGGCGCGTCGGCCGGGTTGGTCAGCGGGCCGAGAATATTGAACAGCGTGCGCACACCCATCTCGGCGCGGATCGGCGCCACCGCCTTCATCGCCGGGTGGTGCACCGGGGCGAACATGAAGCCGATCCCGGTCCGGGCGATGCACTCCGACACCTGCTCGGGGCGCAGTTCGATCGCCGCGCCGAGGGCCTCCAGCACGTCGGCGCTGCCGGACTTGGATGACACGCTGCGGTTGCCGTGCTTGGCGACCTTGGCCCCGGCCGCGGCGATCACGAACATGCTGGCGGTGGAGATGTTGAAAGTGTGCGCGCCGTCGCCGCCGGTGCCGACGATGTCGACCAGATGCGTGCGGTCGCCGACCTCGACCGGCAGCGAGAACTCGCGCAGCACCGTGGCGGCGCCGGCGATTTCGCCGATGGTCTCCTTCTTGACCCGCAGCCCGGTGAGGATCGCGGCGGTCATCGGCGGCGAGATCTGGCCGCGGATGATCATCCGGGTCAGGTCCATCATCTCGTCGTGGAAGATCTCGCGGTGCTCGATCAGGCGTTGCAGGGCTTCTTGTGCGGTGATGGGCATGGGTATCCAACCGTCGGCAAAGGGTCTGTAGGAGCGGCTTCAGCCGCGATCCAAAATCGGCACCAACGAACGATTCCACGATCGCGGCTGAAGCCGCTCCTACGAAAGCGGTTACCGCTCCAGAAAATTCTTCAACAATGCATGCCCGTGCTCGGTCAGGATCGACTCGGGATGGAACTGCACGCCCTCGACCGGATGCTCGCGGTGGCGCAGCCCCATGATCTCGTCGACGCTGCCATCCTCATGGTCGGTCCATGCGGTCAGCTCCAGACACGCCGGCAATGTGTCCTGCGACACCACCAGCGAGTGGTAGCGCGTGGCCTCGTAGGCATCGGGCAGGCCGGCAAACACGCCCCGGCCTTCATGGCGGATGCGCGAGGTCTTGCCGTGCATGATCGTCTTGGCCCGGACCACGTCGCCGCCATAGGCCTGGCCCAGGCTCTGGTGGCCCAGACAGACGCCGAGCACCGGGATGCGCCGGCCGAGCTGTCTGATCACCTCCACGCACACGCCCGCCTCGTTCGGCGTGCACGGACCCGGCGAGATCACGATGCGCTCGGGCGCCAACGCCTCGATCTGCGGGAGCGACAGCTCGTCGTTGCGGATCACCCGTACCTCCGCCCCCAAAGTCTGCAGGTACTGCACTAGGTTGTAGGTGAAGCTGTCGTAGTTGTCGATCATCAGCAACATGTCACAGCCCCCGCGCCGCTTCGGCCACGGCCCGGAACAGCGCCCGCCCCTTGCTCATCGTCTCTTCCCATTCCTTTGCCGGATCGGAGTCGTAGACGATGCCGGCGCCGGCCTGCACGTGCAGGCGGCCGTCCTGGATCACCGCGGTGCGGATGGCGATGGCGGTATCGGCGTCGCCGTGCCAGCCGAGGTAGCCGATGCTGCCGGCGTAGACATTGCGCTTGATCGGCTCGAGCTCGCGGATCACCTCGAGCGCGCGGATCTTTGGGGCGCCGCTGACGGTGCCGGCCGGGAAGGTCGCGCGCAGCACGTCGCTGTAGCTCAGGCCGTCCTTGAGCGTGCCGGTGACCTCGCTGACGATGTGCATGACGTGGCTGTAGCGCTCGATCACGAACTGCTCGCCGACCTGCACCGTGCCGGCCTCGCTGACCTTGCCGACGTCGTTGCGGCCCAGGTCGATGAGCATCAGGTGCTCGGCGCGCTCCTTCGGGTCGGCCAGCAGTTCGGCCTCGAGCGCGGCGTCTTCCTCGGGCGTGGCGCCGCGCGGGCGGGTGCCGGCGATCGGGCGCACGGTGACCTCGCCCCGCCCCGCATCATCATGCTGCAGACGCACCAGGATCTCCGGCGAGGAACCCACCACCTGCATGTCGCCGACATCGAGAAAGTACATGTACGGCGAGGGGTTCAGTGCACGCAGCGCGCGGTATACATCGACCGGGCGTGCCTTGAACGGCACGCTCAGGCGCTGGCTCAGCACGACCTGGAAGATGTCGCCGTCGCGGATGTATTGCTTCGACTTCTCGACCGCGTCGATGAAGCCCTCGCGGGTGAAACCGGAGACGAAGTCGGTCTCGTCCAACGCATTGGAGTCGAGGGTTTCGGGGTAGGTCGCGCCGCTGTTGCGCAGGCGGTGCACGAGTTGGTCGAGCCGGCGGTTGGCGCGGGCGAAGGCCTGCGGCTCGCGCGGGTCGGCATGCACGATCAGGTACAGCCGGCCCTTGAGGTTGTCGAACACCGCGACTTCCTCGCTGAGCATCAGCAGGATGTCGGGGGTGCCGAGCTCGTCGACGGGATGCCCGCCGGTCTGGTCGGCACCGGACAGGCGCGCTTCGATGTACTGGATGCACTCGAAGCCGAACCAGCCGACCAGCCCGCCGCTGAAGCCGGGCAGGCCGTCGATTTTCGGCACCGAGTACTGCGTGCGCAGGCGCTCGACCTCGGCGAACGGGTCGTCCACCGCGCGGCTCTCGACCAGTTCGCCGTGTTCGGTGACGAACAGCATGTGCCCGGCGAATGCGTACACGCGCTGCGCCGGCAGGCCGATGATCGAGTAGCGGCCGAAGCGCTCCCCGCCCTCGACCGACTCGAACAGGTAGGTGTGCGGGCCGTCGGCGAGCTTGAGGTAGACCGAAAGCGGGGTGTCGAGGTCGGACAGGACCTCGCGCACGACCGGAATGCGGCTGTGGCCGTCAGCGGCCTGCTGCTGGAACTGCTCGGCGGTGAGCGTGTGGGACGAAGACATGCGGCACTTCCTTGGGGTGCGACGGGGCGGGGACGATGGCGGCCGACGGCCATCGCCAACCCGTGTCGGCACAGAAGGAATGCGGGTTCGCCCGGGGACTCATCGGCGGCATTTTAGCCGCTTCGCGCAATCGGTGCGACGGCCGCCGCCCTCAGGCCGGCACCAGCGTCGGCGGCGGCTCGGCGGCGTCGCCGCCGCCGGACTGCGGCAGCGGATTGCCCGGGGTGCGCAACAGCGGACAGCCCGACGGCAGGTGCATGCGCACGCGGCGGGCGACGCAAACGACGTGGAAGCCGGTGGAGTCGACCGGCTCACCGTCGAGGTTGAGGGTCAGCGGCTGCGCGGCTTCGATGTCGACCCACGGCAGCTGCGCGCGCACTGCGACGCGGTCCAGCGCGCCCTGCTTGCCTTCGGTCAGCAGGCTGGCGACGGTGCCGCCGACCTCGCCGGTCAGTTCCGGCACCACGGTCAGTTCGAGCAGGCCGTCGTCGATCACCGCATCCGGGCACAGCACCTGGCCGCCGCCGGCCTGGCGGCCGTTGCCCAGGCCCAGCGCGATGAAGCCGCCGTGCCAGTCGAACGGCTGTCCGTCCGCGCCCTGGCCGCGGATGCGTGCCTGGATCGGATCGATCCGGCCCAGCTTGGCGATGCCGGTGATCAGGTAGGCCAGGCCGCCGAGCATCTTCTTGAGGCCCTCGTCGGTCTCGACCGTGACCCGGGTGCCGAAGCCGCCGCTGGCGAGATTGGCGCACCAGTGGCTGCGCCCGCCGCTGTCGATGCGCAGCAGGTCGATCGGCTGCGCGGCGCTGCTGCGTACCAGCTCAAACGCCTCCATCGGGTCTTCGGGGAGTTCCGCGGCGGTGGCCAGATCGTTGGCCGTGCCCAATGGCACCAGTGCGAGGCTGGGCAGCGTTTCGGCGTCCTCCTCGCGGCGTGCCAGGCTGCTGGCCACGGCGCTGAGGGTGCCGTCGCCGCCGGCTGCAATGAGCGTGTCGGTGCCACTGGCGATCGCCTCGTCGACGTAGCGGTCGGCGTCGCCATGCTCCCAGGTCACCCGCACGGCCAGATCAATGCCGCGCCCGCGCATCGCCGCTACCGCTTCTCGCAAGGCCTCGTCGCCGGCGGATTTGCCGTTGAGGATCAGGCACCAGCGCGGGTCGGGCATGTCCGGCTCGAGGTCAGGGGGTGTGCGGAAGGCTAGCAGCGGCGCGGAAAATTGCCGTGAACCGGGGCCGCCGGCCGCTCGTGCTTGGTAGAGCGGGGCTTGCCCGGCTGTCGCGGGGCCTTGGGGCAGGGGCAGCCGAGCAAGCTCGGCTCTACGGGATTGTGCGCCGCGGCTCCGGTGCGGCGCGGGTCAGCCGCGTGCGCCGGCCACGGCCGCCTTCATCCGACCGATCACGTCGGCGTAGTCGGCCGCGTTGAAGATCGCCGAGCCGGACACGAAGCTGTCGGCGCCGGCCGCGGCGATCTCGCCGATGTTGTCAGCCTTCACCCCGCCGTCGATCTCCAGCCGGACGTGCGGGGCGCGCCCGTCAATCATCCCGCGCACCATGCGCAGCTTCTCCAGCGCGGAAGGGATGAAGGTCTGGCCACCGAAGCCCGGGTTGACCGACATCACCAGCACCAGGTCGAGCTCCTCCAGCACGAAGTCGAGCACCTCGACCGGCGTGCCGGGATTGAGCACCAGCCCCGCCTTGCACCCGTGCGAATGGATCAGCTGGATGGTCCGATGGACGTGGCGGCTGGCTTCGGGGTGGAAGCTGATGAGGCTGGCACCGGCCTTGGCGAAGTCCGGCACGATGCGGTCGACTGGTTCGACCATCAGGTGCACGTCGATCGGCGCGGTCACGCCGTGCTTGCGCAGCGCCTCGCAGACCATCGGCCCGATGGTGAGGTTGGGCACGTAATGGTTGTCCATGACGTCGAAATGGACCCAGTCGGCACCGGCTTCCAACACGGCATCCACCTCCTCGCCGAGTCGGGCGAAGTTGGCGGACAGAATGGACGGGGCGATGACGGTCGATTGCATGGCGGCTTCACTGTAGGAGCGGCCCATGGCCGCGATGGAATGACCGGCGCACGGTCGGGGCCATGGGCCGCGCCTACGACCGCTTGCGCTGGGCCTTGATGCGGTCGTAGGCGCCGTTGATCTCTCGCGCCTTGGCCTCGGCCTGCTTGCGCAGATCGATGGCGACGTTGGACAGGCGGTCGGGGTGGTACTGCGAGATCAGCCGGCGGTAGGCCTGGTCGACCTCGGCGTCGCTTGCGTCGGCGCTCAGGCCAAGCACGGCGTAGGGGTTGTCGCGGCGCAGCCTGAACCAGTCGGTGTCGAAGGCATGGCCGATCAGCAGCCCGATCAGCGCACCCAGCAGCGGGTTGAAGCGCAACAGGGCGGCTCCGGCCAACAGTCCCAGCAGCTTGCCGTACCAGCGTTTCATCGATACCTCCAGCGCGCCCATGCCGTCGACCGGCGCTCAGTCGACGACGCTCATCCGGGCCGCCGTTGGCAGCTGAACCGGCGGCGGCACGGCGGTCGAAAATCCGGCCCGCAGTGTAACTGCATGGCGCGGCCGACCGGCGTACACTGCCCGGCCCTGTCGCGCCCGCGCGCGGCGCGCGGCCCCAGGGACGCGTGGCAAGGGCAGCGGCTCAGTGCGCTGCAGCTCAAGTGCGATGGGGTCCTCGTGTCATCCAGGGGCTTTACGTTGTCCACCACCTCGCTGCGACCCTCCCTGTCCGATTCGGACCTGCCCGGCCTGCCGCTGCGCCACCGCGGCAAGGTCCGCGACGTCTTCGATCTGCCCGCCGACCGCCTGCCGGAAGGCACGCCCTACGGTGACTACCTGCTAATGGTGGCGACCGATCGGCTCAGCGCCTTCGACGTGGTCCTGCCCGACCCGATCCCCGGCAAGGGCGAGATGCTGTGCCAGATCAGCAACTTCTGGTTCGGCAAAACCGAGCACATCGCCGCCAACCACCTGACCGGCATCGAGGTCGCCGACGTGCTGCCCGCCGGAGTCGATGCGGCGCTGTACGAGCGACGGGCGGTGGTGACCAAGCGTCTCAAGCCGGTGCCGATCGAATGCATCGCCCGCGGTTACGTGATCGGCAGCGGCTGGAAGGACTACCAGCGCACCGGCCGGATCAGCGGCATCGCCCTGCCCGATGGACTGCAACAGGCGCAGGAGCTCGACAAGCCGATCTTCACTCCCTCGACCAAGGCCGCGGCGGGCGATCACGACGAGAACATCGACTTCGACACCGCCGTGCGCCTGTGCGGCGCCGAGCTGGCCGAGGCGGTGCGCGACGCGACGCTGCGGCTGTATCGCTTTGCCGCGGACTTCGCCGCTGCGCGCGGGATCCTGCTGGCCGATACCAAGTTCGAGTTCGGCACCGACGCCGACGGCCGCCTGTACGTCATGGACGAGATGCTGACGCCGGATTCCTCGCGCTACTGGCCGGCCGACGAGTACCGGCTCGGCACCAGCCCACCGAGCTACGACAAGCAGTTCGTGCGCGACTGGCTGGAAACACAGGCCTGGGACAAGATCGCGCCGGGGCCGACGCTGCCACCGGAGGTGATCGAGCGCACCCGTGCCAAGTACGCCGAAGCGCTGCAGAAGCTGGCCGGCATCAGCGTCGACTAGGCATTCCCGGTTTTTTGTAGATAAAGCTGGGCTCCGCCGCGGGCCGATCGAAGAGCTCGCGGCTGAAGCCGCTCCTACAGGTGCTACACAGAGGCCCACGATGGACGCCACCGCACGCCCGATCGACCGCTGGTTCGCCAGCTACTCCGGCGATCACCGCAACCCCACCAATCAGGCGATCCATGTGGTCGCGGTGCCGGCGATCGCGTGGAGCGTGATCGCGCTGCTGTGGTGCATTCCGGCGCCGGGCACGCTGTTCAAGCCCGGCTTCTGGGCGGCGCTGGCGATGTTCACGGCGTGGTGCTTCTACTATCGCGCCTCACGCCGGCTCGGGCTCGGCATGGCCGCGGCGTTCGTGCTGCTGGCCGGGCTGACCCATGCGCTATACCGCGCACTGGGGCCGACGGACCTGCTGTGGTTGGCGCTCGGCGTATTCGTGCTCGCCTGGATCGCGCAGTTCCTCGGGCACAAGATCGAGGGCCGCAAGCCGAGCTTTCTGACCGACCTGACCTACCTGCTGATCGGGCCGGCCTGGGTGTTGGCGAACCTCTATCGCCGGCTCGGGTGGACGTATTGAACGCAGGGTGGGCAGGTTTCTTGTGCCCACCATCGCGCCTGCAAAGCTCCCCCAACCCCTCTTTGCCAAAGAAGGGAGCCAGAAATCAGCGCGGGGAGCTGAAGCAGCAAAGCGCATTCACTTACTTGCGAGGATGATGTCGCCATGCCGCCACGCGACCTAATCCTCGTCCTGCTGATCTGCATCGTCTGGGCACTGAACTTCCTGACCTCCGCACTGGCGCTGCGCGAGATACCGCCGTTCCTGTTCACCGCGCTGCGTTTCGCGATGCTCGGCCTGCCGCTGCTGTTCGTGCTCAAGCGGCCGCTGCCCGGCCAGTGGCCGCGGCTGGTGGCGGTATGCCTGTGCATCGGCGTGGCCCACTTCGGCCTGAGCTTCCTCGCGCTGAAGCTGGCCGGGAATCTGTCCTCGCCGGCGATCGTGATCCAGAGCTACGTGCCGATGACCGCGCTGCTGGCTTGGTGGCTGCTTGGCGAGCGCTTCGGCTGGCGCACCGCGCTGGCGATCGGGGTGAGCTTCGGCGGGGTGCTGGTGCTGGGCTTCGATCCGCTGGTGTTCCAGCGGCCCGATGCGCTGGTGCTGATGCTGCTCTCGGCGCTGGCGCTGGCCTTCGGCACGGTGCTGATGAAGCGCCTGCGCGGGCTCGATGTGTTCAGCATGCAGGGCTGGACCGCGCTGGTCAGCGTTTTGCCGCTGCTGGCGATGAGCATGGTGTTCGAGCCGGGCGGCTTTGCGCAGGTGCAGCAGGCCAGTTGGGTGGCGTGGGCCGGGGTGGCGTACGCGGCGTTCATGTCCTCGCTGCTCGGGCACGGGCTGTACTACGTGCTGATCCAGCGCCACCCGGTCGCCCAGGTGATGCCGTGGCTGCTGCTGACGCCGGTACTGGCGGTCGCGCTCGGCATCGCGTTCTGGGGCGACAGGCCCGGTCCGGCGATGTGGATCGGCGGTGCGATGGTGCTCGGCGGCGTACTGATGGTCGCGCTGCGCGCGCTGGCCAAGGCGCGCACGGTGCCGCGCGCGCAGGAAATCTAGCAGAGCGCAGAAGCGTTCGACGCGGATCAGAGCAGAAAAAAGACGGATCAGAGCACATAGAGCATGCTCCTGGTCAAGCACCTCTCTTTCGCTTTAATCCGCCTTTTTTCGCTCTGATCCGCGTCAGAAGGCTTTTCGATTCACGCCTCCGAAGCCACGAACATCTCCGCGGTCGGCGCGAACGCACGCGGTGCGTAATCAAGGTCGCGCACGGCAGGCATCGCGTCGAACACCAGGTCCTGGTGCATGCGCCGCAGCGCGGCGCTGCCGAATCCCGGGGCGCGGCCGCCCAGGCGTGCGGCCTGCAACGCCAGCCGGAACAGCGGCGCCGGCAGCTCCAGCAGCCTGGCCGGCGGCTGCAGCGCCGACAGCACCCGCACGACCATCTCCCGATACGGCAGCGTCTCGCCGCCCGGCAGTGCGTAGGCCTGGCCGGCGCTGGCGGGCGCATCGATTGCGCGCAGTGCCGCATCGGCGAGGTCCTCGACATGGACCGGCTGGCGCAAACCGCAGGCGCCGCGCGGCAGCGGGAAGCAACCGAAACGCCGCGCGATCGCCGCGATCCGGCTCAAGGTGGCATCGCGTCCGGCGCCGTAGACCAGGGTCGGGCGCAGCAGCGTGGCGGCCGCGCCGCGCGCGCTTGCGGTGGCGAACACCGTCGATTCGCCCTGGTGCAGGCGTGCCGCAACCTCGCGCTCATGCCGATCGCTGGACGCGCGCTTGGTGTCCAGGCTGGTCGAGCCGAATGCGATCACGCGCGCCGAGTCGATGCCACTGTCGGCGTACCAGCGCGCGAACGCATCCAGCGGCCCGCAACTGAAGATCGCATCGACCCGGGCCGGCAACGCCGGCGGCGTCTGGAGATCGCCGCGCAGCCACTGCACGCCGGGCTCGTCGGGCGGGGTCCCTCGCGACAGCGCGGTGATGTGCCAGCCCTCGCCTCGCAGCCGGTGCAGCAGCGGGCGGCCGATCTGACCGCTGCCGCCGAAGATCAGGGCTTCGCGCAAAACCGCGCTCCATCCGCGCGGCGCCGGCACGCGGCGGACACGATCAGCAGGGCCTGTGCAGGCGCCGATGTATTAATACGCATCACCGAATGGAAAACACCGGAAAAGGACGCTGCGCATAGCATACGCACCGCCTCCGGCGACCGGCGCGCACGCGCGCTTCGGTTAGAATCACCGGCCGCGGAGCGCACGCCTGCTCCGCGCCCCGCCTGTCCCGACCCGCGACCCTGCCGCGCACGCCGCGCCGCACCCTTGGAGCGAGATGCTGGAACTGCTGCTAGCCCTGCCGTTCGTGTTGGCCGTGTGGGTGCTGCTGGCCCGCAACGTGTCGCGCAGGACGACGGCATGGCTGGCCGGCGCGGCACCGCTGCTGGGACTGGTGCTGCTCGGCGCGCTGACCGCGCCGGTGCTCGGCGGCGAGGTGCCGCAGGTCAGCCATGCATGGATCCCGCAGATCGGCCTGGCCTTCTCGCTGCGGCTGGATGGCCTGGCGTGGATGTTCGCCTTGATGGTGCTGGCGATCGGCGGGCTGGTGGTGATGTACGCGCACTACTACCTGGGCGCGCGCGAGGACGTGCCGAAGTTCTTCGCCTACCTGTTGCTGTTCATGGGCGCGATGCTCGGCATGGTGCTGGCCGGCAACCTGCTGCTGCTGACCATCTTCTGGGAGCTGACCTCGATCAGTTCCTTCCTGCTGATCGGCTACTGGTCGCACCAGAAGGAAGCGCGCGAAGGCGCGCGCATGGCGCTCACGATCACCGGCGCCGGCGGGCTGGCGCTGCTCGGCGGCGTGCTGCTGATCGGGCAGATCGTCGGCAGCTTTGAACTCGACGCGGTGTTCGCCGCCGGCGATGCGATCCGCGCGCACGCGACCTACCCGGCGATCCTCGGGCTGGTGCTGCTGGCGATCTTCACCAAGAGCGCGCAGTTCCCGTTCCACTTCTGGCTGCCGCACGCGATGGCCGCGCCGACGCCGGTCTCGGCCTACCTGCATTCGGCGACGATGGTCAAGGCCGGCGTGTTCCTGCTGGCGCGCCTGCACCCGACCCTGGCCGGCACCGACCTGTTCTTCTACGTGGTCAGCAGCGTCGGCGCGATCACGGTGCTGATCGGGGCCTGGCACGCGATCTTCCAGCACGACCTCAAGGGCCTGCTGGCGTATTCGACGATCTCGCACCTGGGCCTGATCACGCTGCTGTTCGGGCTGTCGACCCCGCTGGCGGTGGTGGCCGGGCTGTTCCACATCATCAACCACGCCACCTTCAAGGCCTCGCTGTTCATGGCCGCGGGCATCATCGACCACGAGACCGGCACCCGCGACATGCGACGGCTCGGCAACCTGCGCCGGCACCTGCCGTTCACCAGTGCGCTGGCGATCATCGCGACCCTGGCGATGGCCGGCATCCCGTTGCTCAATGGGTTCCTGTCGAAGGAGATGTTCTTCGCCCAGGCGCTGGAGATCGAAGGTCACGGTTCAATGCAGGTCGTCATCACGATCGCGGCGTTCCTGGCCGGCGTGTTCGGCGTCGCCTACAGCCTGCGTTTCGTGCACGACACGTTCTTCGGCGCCGGCCCGCGCGCGGTCGATCGCGAGATCCACGAGCCGCCGCGCTTCATGAAGATCCCGGTCGAGGTGCTGGTGGTGCTTTGCCTGGCGGTCGGCATCGTGCCGGCGTACACGGTCGCGCCGGTGCTGGCGGCTGCCGCGCATGGCGTGCTGGGCGAGGCCACGCCCGAGTACAGCCTGGCGCTGTGGCACGGCTTCAACCTGCCGCTGCTGATGAGCCTGGGCGGGTTGATCGGCGGCGTGACGCTGTACTTCGGCCTGCGGCGGCTGTTCGACCTGCATGCCATTGCCCGCCGCGCGTTCGGCCGGCGCGTGTTCTGGGCCAATGCCGACGCGCTGCTCGGCATCGCCCGGCGCGCCACCCTCAAGCTCACCAACGGCAGCCTGCAGCGCTCGCTGTGGTGGGTCCTGGCGACGCTGGTGGTGATCGCGATCGTGCCAGCGCTCTCGGTGATCCCGAGCGGGCTGCAGGCACCGGACCAGCCGCTGCCGCTGGTCGGCTGGGCGCTGTGGGCGATCCTCGTCGCCGCCACCGGCATGACCGTCGTACTGCACCGCCAGCGACTGCTCGCGTTGATCGTACTCGGTGCGGTCGGGCTCGGGGTCAGCGTGGTGTTCGTGTTCCTGTCGGCGCCGGACCTGGCACTTACCCAGTTGCTGGTGGAGCTGGTGACCGTCGCGCTGATGCTGCTGGCGCTGAACTACCTGCCCAAGGAATCGGTGCCGAGCAATTCACGCGCGCGGCGCTGGCGCGACGGCGCGATCGCGCTGATGGTCGGCGGCGGCATCGGCGGCCTGGCCTACGCGATGATGACCCGCCCGGCCGATACCATCGCCAGCGAGCTGCTCGCCCGTTCGCTGCCGGAGGCCTACGGCAGCAACGTGGTCAACGTGATTCTGGTCGACTTCCGCGGCTTCGATACGCTTGGAGAGATCACCGTGTTCGGCATCGCCGGACTGGTCGTGCACGCGCTGCTGCGGCGCGTGCGGATCAGGGCCGAGGAGGTGATCCCGGGCGAGCCCGACCGCCTGCCGATGCCGGCCAACCTGAGCCACCTGCTGTTCCCGTTCGCGCTGGCGGTGTCGGTGTACCTGTTCCTGCGCGGCCACAACGCGCCGGGCGGCGGCTTCATCGCCGGACTGGTGCTGGCGATCCCGTTGCTGCTGCAGTACGTACTGCTGGGCTCGCAATACGTCGAATCGCGCATGGGCTTCGACTACACGCGTTGCATCGGCGTCGGCCTGCTGGTCGCGTTGCTGACCGGCGTGGCGCCGATGCTGCTGGGCTACCCGTTCCTGACCAGCGGCCACGTCGAGCCGTGGCTGCCGCTAATCGGGGAGCTGCCACTGACCAGCGCGCTGGGCTTCGACATCGGCGTGTACCTGGTGGTGTTCGGCGGCGCGATGCTGATCCTGTCGATGATGGGCACAATCAAGCCGCCGCTGCCTCGCGCCGCGGCGGGCCGGGTGACAGCGGACCCGGCAGCCGGTCAGGAGGCGCGCTGATGGAGTTCGCACTGGCCAGCGCGATCGGCGTGCTGACCGCGGCCGGGGTCTACCTGCTGCTGCGCTCGCGCAGCTTCGACGTGATTCTCGGGCTGACCCTGCTGTCATATGCGACCAACCTGCTGATCTTCTCGGCCGGCCGGCTCGCGGTGGGCAAGCCGCCAGTGCTGGAACCCGGCACCGCCGCGACGCTGGCCAACCACACCGATCCGCTGCCGCAGGCGCTGGTGCTGACCGCGATCGTGATCGCATTCGCGATGACCGCCGTCACCATCGTCGTCGCGATGCGCAGCCGCGCCGACAACGGCAGCGACCATGTCGATGCAGGCGGCGAAGACGCGCCTGGCGAAGACCGGGCTGACGACGACAGCCCTGATGAGAGCCGACCTCGTGAGAGCCGCCCTGCCGACATCCAGCCCGGGGACCGGCCGTGAACGCGCATCTTCCGGTGCTCGCGATCGTCGTGCCGCTGCTGACCGCGGCGCTGTTGCTGCTGGTCGAGCGTCGCGGCATCACCGCCCAGCGCGTGGTCGGCTGGGCCGGGCTGTCGGGCTTGCTCCTGGTCGCCGCGTCGCTGGTGGCACGCGCCGACGCGGGGATCATCGACATGTACCTGGTCGGCGACTGGCCGGCGCGGCTCGGCATCGCGCTGGTCGCCGATCGCCTCAGCGCGCTGCTGGTGCTGACCACCACGCTGCTTGGCATCGCCTGCCTGCTCTATGCGGCCACCGGCTGGGACAAACGCGCCACGCACTTCCATGCCCTGGTCCAGCTGCAGCTCGCCGGCCTCAACGGCGCGTTCCTGACCGGCGACCTGTTCAACCTGTTCGTGTTCTTCGAGGTGATGCTGATCGCCTCCTACGGCCTGCTGCTCAGCGGCGGGCGCGGGCCGCGCATGCGCGCCGGGCTGCACTACGTGGTGTTCAATATCACCGCCTCGACCCTGTTCCTGATCGCGCTGGGCCTGCTGTACGGACTGCTCGGCACGCTCAACATGGCCGAGATGGCCGCGCGCGTGGCCGGCGCGGCCGCCAGCGACATCGCGCTGATCCGGGCCGCCTCGGGGCTGCTGCTGGTGGTGTTCTGCGCCAAGGCCGCGCTGCTGCCGCTGTACCTGTGGCTGCCCAGCGCCTACTCGCGTGCGCCGGCGGCGGTCATGGCGCTGTTCGCGATCATGACCAAGGTCGGCGTGTACGCGGTGCTGCGCGTGTACACGCTGGTGTTCGGCAGCGAGGCCGGCGCGCTGGCGGGCTGGGCCTGGGACTGGCTGCTGCCGGCCGGCGCGATCACGCTGGTGCTGGCGACGCTCGGCGCGCTTGCGGCCTCGACCCTGCGCATGCAGGTCGCGTACCTGGTGATCGCCTCGACGGCGACCCTGTTCATCGCCTTCGCACTGGCCACCCCCGAGACCGTGGCGGCCGGCCTGTACTACCTGCTGCACAGCACCTTCATCACCGCGGCGCTGTTCCTGATCGTAGACCTGATCCGCCAGCAGCGCGGCCGCATCGGCGAGCAGCTCGATTGTGCCGGGCCGCTGCGGCATGCGGCGCTGCTCGGCTTGCTGTTCGGACTTGCGGCAGTGTCGGTGGTCGGGCTGCCGCCGCTGCCGGGCTTCGTGGGCAAGCTGATGCTGCTCGATGCGGTGCCGGTCGGCTCGCGCGGCTGGGTCTGGACGGTGGTGCTGGTCACCAGCCTGCTGAGCCTGATCGCGCTGGCACGCACCGCCAGCCAGGTGTTCTGGCGCGCCGAGCCATGGCCGGCCGATGCCCACGCACCGGCCGCGCCACGGCGGCTGCAGGTCGCCGGCGCAGCGCTGCTGGTGGCCTACGGCATCGCCCTGGTGCTGGCCGGCGGGCCGGTGGTGCGCTATGCGCAGGCCGCCGCCGAACAGCTGCTGGCCCCGGCCGACTACATCCAGGCCGCGCGCGACACCGCGCCGCAACTGCGGGCGCCGTCACCATGAAGCGTTTCCTGCCATCGCTGCCCTTGAGCGTCGCGGTATTCGTGCTGTGGCTGTTGCTGGTGGCCGACTTCAGCGCCGGACAGGTGACGCTGGCGGCGATTCTGGCGCTGCTGTTGCCGCTGCTGGCCGGCGCGCTGCAGCCCGAGCGCGCCCGCTTCGGCCGCACGCTGATGATCCTGGTGCTGGCGCGGCGCGTGCTGTGGGACATGCTGCTGTCGAACATCGAGGTCGCTCGCCGCATCCTCGGGCCCGAGCGCGTGCTGACCCCGACCTTCCTGTGGCTGCCGCTGGAGCTGAGCAACATCCACGGCATCACCACCTTGGCCAGCATCATCACGCTGACCCCGGGCACGGTGTCGGCCGAACTCAGCGACGACCGCCGCCACCTGCTGATCCACTGCTTCAACCTGGCCGACGCCGAGGACATGCTGGCGATCATCAAGGCGCGCTACGAGGCGCCGTTGAAGGAGATCTTTCCATGATCCATACAGGCATGATCGTCACAGGCGCGACTCAACCCGGCATGATCGACACCGCCGTCGTCGTGGCGCTGTACGCGATTGGTGTGGCCATGCTGCTGAGCCTGTGGCGCCTGCTGCGCGGCCCCGGCGTGCCCGACCGCATCCTCGCGCTCGACACCCTGTACGTGAACACCATCGCCGCGCTGATCCTGTTCGGCATGCACTTGAAATCGTCGATCTACTTCGAGGCCGCGCTGATCATCGCGATGCTCGGTTTCGTCGGCACCGTGATGCTCAGCAAGTACGTGCTGCGGCGGGATATCGTCGAATGAACCGGATGCCCTCATGAGCCTGCTCGTCGAACTCGCGCTGGTGGCGCTGCTGGCGGTCGGCAGCTTCTTCGTGCTGGTCGGCTCGTTCGGGCTGGTCAAGCTCTCGGAGTTCTTCAAGCGCCTGCACGGCCCGACCAAGGCGACCACGCTGGGGGTCGGCTGCATCCTGATCGCTTCGATCGGCTACCACGCGCTGCGCGGCGACGGGCTGGGCCTGCGCGAGATCCTGATTACCCTGTTCCTGTTCATCACCGCGCCGATCAGCGCGCACCTGATGGCACGCGCCGCGCTCAGGCTCGCGCCGGAGCAGCGGCCGAAGCAACCCGAAGCGGACGCCGCTTCGCTTTCGGAAGCCGCCGAAGATGGGTCGGCGGTGGCGGATGGCGCGACCCGGGACGGGCAGCCGCGCGATCGCTGAGCGCCGTGGGGCAATGCCTCCGGCGGCGAACGCTCAGGCGTCCGGAGCGAAGTGCTTGCGCAGCCCGGCCCAGCACGCCTGGTAGTCGCGCTGGCGGTGCGCGGCCTGCAGCGCCTGCGCGGTGGGCCGGATCACCGCGCGGGTCTCGAACATGAATGCCATGGTGTTCTCGACCACGTCGGGTCGCGCGAGATCGGCCTGGCTGGCCTTCTCGAACGTCGCCGCATCCGGGCCGTGGCCGCTCATCGAGTTGTGCAGCGAGCAGCCGCCGGGCACGAAGCCCTCGGCCTTGGCGTCGTAGGCACCAAAGATCAGCCCCATGAACTCGCTGGCGATGTTGCGGTGGAACCACGGCGGCCGGAAGGTGTGCTGCGCGACCAGCCAGCGCGGCGGGAAGATCACGAAATCCAGGTTGCTGGTGCCCGGCGTGTCGCTGGGCGCGTGCAGCACCAGGAAGATGCTCGGGTCGGGGTGGTCGAAGCTGATCGAGCCGATGGCATTGAAGCGGCGCAGGTCGTACTTGTACGGCGCGTAGTTGCCGTGCCAGCCGACCACGTCCAGCGGCGAGTGGCCGATGTCGGCGCGCCACAGGTGGCCCTGGAACTTGCCGATCAGCTCGAACTTCCCCTCGCGATCCTCGTAGGCGGCGCTGGGAGTGAGGAAATCACGCGGGTTGGCCAGGCCGTTGCTGCCGATCGGCCCCAGGTCGGGCAGCCGCAGCGGTGCGCCGAAGTTCTCGCAGATATAGCCGGTCGCTCCTGCGCATCCTGCGCCCGCGACACTCGCACCTCCCTGTGCATCGCGCGCCTCATCGACATCCGGCAACTCGACCCGGAACCGCACGCCACGCGGGATCACCGCGATCTCCTGCGGCTCGACCTCGAGCACGCCGAGCTCGGTCGCGATATGCAGCCGGCCGAGCTGCGGCACGATCAGCAGCTCGCCGTCGGCGTCGTAGAAGAAGCGGCCGTCCATCGACTTGTTGGCCGCATAGGTGTGGATGCCGACTCCGTGCTGCGCCTGCGGCGAACCGTTGCCGCCCATGGTGAACAGCCCGTCGATGAAATCGACCGGGGTCTGCTGGAGTGGCAGCGGATTCCAGCGCAACTGGTCGGGCGAGACCGGGCCGGTGTCGAAGTCGTTGTGCAGTCGCGGCTGCAGGTACGGCTCGAAGGTGCCGTGCATCGCCGCCGGGCGTATCCGGTACAGCCAGCTGCGCCGGTTCTCAGCGCGTGGCGCGGTGAACGCGGTGCCCGATAGCTGCTCGGCGTACAACCCGTGCGCGACCTTCTGTGGCGAGTTCTGCCCGACCGGCAAGGTGCCGGGGATCGCCTCGGTCGCGAACTCGTTGCCGAAGCCCGACATGTATCCGTTCAAACGTGGTCTCCCAGGACAAAAAGCGGTTTCGACACGGACTTACACGGATAGACACGGATGAGGCAGAGCAACTCAAGAAAGCTTTTGCCTTGATCCGTGGTTATCCGTGTTCATCCGTGTCCAAAAAAGCCTTACAACACCCCGCGCTTCATCTGGTCGCGCTCAATGCTCTCGAACAGCGCCTGGAAGTTGCCTTCGCCGAATCCCTCGTTGCCCTTGCGCTGGATGATCTCGAAGAAGATCGGGCCAATCGCATTGGTGGTGAATATCTGCAGCAGCAGGCGCTGCTTGGTCTCGGCGTCGGCGTCGATCAGGATCTTGTTTTTGGCCAGCCGCGGCACGTCCTCGCCGTGGTTGGGCACGCGCTGGTCGATCACCTCGAAGTAGGTGTCGGGGGTGTCGAGAAACTCGACACCCTGCGCGCGCATCGCTTCTACCGTCTGGTAGATATCATCGGTGAAGCAGGCGATGTGCTGGATGCCCTCGCCCTTGTACGCATCGAGGTACTCGTTGATCTGGCTCTTGGGGTCGTTGGACTCGTTGAGCGGGATGCGCACGATGCCGTCCGGCGCGGTCATCGCCTTGGATACCAGGCCGGTTTTGGCGCCCTTGATGTCGAAGTAGCGGATCTCGCGGAAGTTGAACAGCCGCTCGTAGTAGTCCGACCACTTCTGCATGTTGCCGAAATACAGATTGTGGGTGAGGTGGTCGATGAAGGTCAGGCCAAATCCGGCCGGGTCCTGGTCGGCGCCGGCCAGCGGCTCGAACTCCTCGTACATCGAACCGTTGGCGCCGTAGCGGTCGACCAGATAGAGCATGCAGTCGCCGATGCCCTTGACCACCGGCGCGTCGACCGCGCGGCTGTGGGCCTTGTCGGTGATCGCCTCGCCGCCGTTGCCGATGACAGTCTCGAATACCTCGCTGGACGGCTTCTTGAAGCGGATCGCGAAACCGCAGGCGCTGGGGCCGTGGGCGCGGGCGAAATCCGCGGCGAAGCTGTCGGGGTCTTCATTGACCAGGAAGTTCACCCCGCCCTGGCGGTACACCGTGATCGGGCGGCTCTTGTGCTTGAGCACCGCGGTGAAACCCATCTTGCCGAAGTAGTCGTGCAGCAACGCTGCCTGGCCCTGCGGCGCTGCGAACTCGACGAACTCGAAACCGTCGATGCCGAGCGGGTTCTCGAAGGTGGTGACCTGCATGCCGAGGTTGGGCTGGGCGCTCATGGGGAAACTCCGGGCTGTGCCATGGGACGTCCGCACGCGGAGGTGCGGCTGTGCGAAGGACTCGCGTAATGTCGTTATAGTTTCACATGAAACCATAGGCAAGGCACAGCGCAACATGAACACCCGCACGCCGTCGCACGCCGAGCTCGATCTCGAGCACTTCCTGCCCTACCGGCTGTCGGTGCTGAGCAACCGCGTCAGCAGCGCGATCGCGCAGGTGTATTCCGAGCGGTTCTCCTTGAACGTGACCGAGTGGCGGGTGATGGCGGTGCTCGGCCGCTACCCGGACCTGTCGGCCAACGAGGTCGCGCAGCGCACCGCCATGGACAAGGTTGCGGTCAGCCGTGCGGTGTCGCGCATGGTCGACGCCGGCCGGCTGCTGCGTGAGATGCACGACGACGACCGGCGGCGCTCGGTGCTGCGGCTGAGCCGGGCCGGGTACACCATCTACGACGAGATCGCACCGCTGGCGCTGGCCTTCGAGCGGCGGCTGCTTGACGGCATCGACGCGGCCGAGCGCGAACTGCTGTTCCGCCTGCTCGACCGCCTCGACGAACTGGAACTGCAGGCCGAGGCCGGACAGGGCCCGGCCAAGTAGGAGCGGCTTCAGCCGCGAACCGGAACCGATCGTTCGCATTGCCGAAGTTCGGCGCGTCTCGCTTGACCAGCATGTCAGGCGAATGCGCCGCGACCTGGCTTTCGCGGCTGAAGCCGCTCCTACAAAAGCGTAGAGCCGCAAACGAAAACGGCGGCCGAGTGGGCCGCCGTTCCGTCCTTCGACTGCAGCAGCATGCTACCTGCGCTCATCCTCGATATGGATGCCGGCCGCCGTGGGCTCGCCGATCTCGCGCTGCCCCGCCATCGCCGGCTCCTCGTCGGTCAGCGTGTCCAGGTGCATGAGCCGCTTGACCAGCGGCGAGATGACGATCATGCCGACGCCGACCGCGACCGCGGTCCAGCCAACCGTGGAATAGACCTCCGTCACCCGCTCCGGACCGGCGCCTTCGGCCCCGGTTGCCGCGGCGATCAGGCCGGCAGCGAAGTTGCCGGTCGCCGAGGCGAAGAACCAAGTGCCCATGATCAGGCTGGCCATGTGCGCGGGCGAAAGGCGGTTCATCGCCGACAGCCCGACCGGCGACAGGCAGAGCTCACCGGTGGTGTGCAGCAGGTAGATCAGGAAGATGAACAACACCGGCGTGAGGGCACCGGGTCCGGCGGCCGCCGCACCGGCCACCAGGACCAGGAAGCCGGCACCGAGCTGGATGATGCCCAGCCCGAACTTGGCCGGCGCGGATGGCTCCATGCCGCGGCGCCCGAGCCACAGCCATAGCGCCGCGAACAGCGGCCCGAGCAACACGATGTAGATCGCGTTGATCGACTGGAACACCGAGGCCGGCACCTCGACCCCGAACATGTCCCGGTCCACCGAGCGGTCGGTATACAGGTTCAGCGATGAGCCGGCCTGCTCGAACAGGGCCCAGAACAGGATCGAACCGAAGATCAGGTAAAGCGCGGCAAAGATCCGGTCGCGATCGTGTTTGGGCAGCTTGAACACCGCCGTGTACAGCACATAGCCGACCAGGATCGCTCCGGCGCCCATCAGCAGGCCGCCGACCAGCGACTGGTACTGGATCAGCAGCCATACCAGGCCCACCGCGGCGAAGCTGATGATGTACAGCAGCCACTCGAACTTGATCCCCATCACCGATCTTTCCAACCGCGCCGGGTCGCGCGACTCGCCGCGGCCGAGCAGCAGCGGCTTGCCGATCACGAACACGATCAGGCCCAGCAGCATGCCGACGCCTGCCGCACCGAAGCCCCAGGCCCAGCCGTAGGTCTGGCCGAGCCAGCCGGCGATGATCGCACCCAGGGCGGCACCCAAATTGATGCCCACGTAGAAGATCGTGTAGGCCGGGTCGCGGCGGACATCGGTGCGCGAATAGAGCTGGCCGACGATTACCGAAATGTTGGCTTTCAGGAAGCCCGAGCCGACGATGATGAACGACAGCGCCAGCCAGAAGACGTTGATCGCCGCGCCCTCCTGGCCACCATCGCCCTCGAAGGCCATCAGGAAATGGCCGAACGTCAGCAGGACCGCGCCGAACAACACCGCCTTGCGTTGCCCCAGATATCGATCGGCAAGGTATCCGCCGACCACCGGGGTGATGTACACCAGCGCGGTGTAGGCGCCGTAGATGACCGAGGCATCGCTGTCGGAGAACAACCAGTGCTGCACGAGATAGAAGATCAGCAGCGCGCGCATGCCGTAGTAGGAGAACCGCTCCCACATTTCGGCGAAGAACAGCACGTACAGGCCGCGCGGGTGGCCGAGGAAGGTCTTGCCTTCTTCGACGGAGGAACCTGGAGTGGAACTCATGCGTGATTGACTCCTGGAGGCCCGCCTCGAGGCGGCCGTGGACGGTGCGGATCATGTCGCCCGACGCCGGTCGGCGCGGAAACGACGGCAAGGTGTAACCGTTGCGTGACGGCCTAGTCAAACCGGCACCGTATTGCGGCAGTGCAACATGACGCTCCCCGGCGCAGAGGGCGGCTCGCGGCCGGCCATTCATGTTTCAGCCGTGGCCCACCGCCGGCCCGCCGATGCGATCGAAAGCCGGCGGCGGCGCGATGGCGAGCTCAGATGGCGAACTCATGGCTCGCCCGCGCCGCCTGGTCCTCAACCGGCCGGATACACGTAGCTTGAATCCACCCCCAGCGGCACGCCCAGTGCCCAGAAACCCAGCAGGAACGCGGTCCATAGCACCAGCAGGGTGACCGAGAACGGCAGCATCAGCGCCAGCAGCGTGCCGATGCCGGCCGACTTCACGTAGCGCTGGCAGAACACCACGATCAACGGGAAGTACGGCATCAGCGGGGTGATGATGTTGGTCGAGGAATCGCCGACGCGGTACGCCGCCTGGGTCAGGTCCGGCGACACGCCCAGCTGCATCAGCATCGGCACCATGATTGCGCCGATCAGCGCCCACTTGGCCGAGGCCGACCCGACCATCAGGTTGACCAACCCCGACAGCAGCACGATGCCGATGATGGTCAGACCCATCGGGAAACCCATCGCCTGCAGCCAGTTGGCGCCCTTGATCGCGATCAGCGCGCCGAGGTTGCTCTGCGCGAAGGCATAGATGAATTGCGCGGCGAAGAACGCCATGACGATGTAGTAGCCCATCGCGCTCATCGTCTTGCTCATCCCGCCGATGACGTCGCGGTGCGACTTGACGGTGCCGGCGACGTAGCCGTACACCACGCCGGGGATCAGGAAGAACACGAAGATCAGTGCCACGATCGACTGCATCAGCGGTGCGGCGCTGACCAGCAACGAGTTCTCGCCCGGTCCGACCGCAGCGGCCGGCGCGCGCCAGGCCGAGGCTTCGGGCAACGCGGTCAGCAACAGCACCAGCGCGCCGGCCGCCATCGCCAGCACCGACACCAGCAGGCCGCGGCGCTGGCGCGGGCCCAGCGCGTCCATCCGCGGCATCTCGCTCATGTCGCCGTCGACTTCGGTGTTGCGCAGGCGCGGTTCGATCACCCGGTCGGTGAGGAACCAGCCGACCAGGATGATCAGCACGCACGAGGCGGTGGTGAAGAAGTAGTTGTTGAGCGGATTGACCGTCAGGCCCGCATCGAGGATGTGCCCGGCCTCCTGGGTCAGCCCGGCGAGCAACGGATCCAGGCTGGAGGGCACGATCAGCGTCGCGGAGAAACCGCCCGACACTCCCGCGAATGCCGCCGCGATGCCTGCCAGCGGATGCCGACCGGCGGCATAGAAGATCACCGCGCCCAGCGGGATCACCAGCACGTAACCGGCGTCCACCGCGACATGACTCAGGATGCCGACCGCCACCAGTACCGGGGTCAGCAGCATCTTCGGGGTGACCGACAGGATCGATCGCAGCGCGGCATTGATGAAACCGGTGTGCTCGGCCACACCCAGGCCCATCATCGCCACCAGCACCACGCCCAGCGGCGCGAAATTGACGAAGGTGGCGACCATCGTGGCCATAAACGCCGCGACGCTGCCGCCGGCGAGCAGGTTGTTGATCACGATCGCCTCGCCGCTGCGCGGGTCGACCTCGCTGAAACTCACGTTGGCCAGCAGCGCCGAGAGCGCCCACACCGCCAGCATCAGGATCAGGAACAGCATCGCCGGATCGGGCAGCTTGTTGCCGGCACGCTCGACGCCATCGAGAAAACGGGTGACCAGGCCGCGCGGCGCGGTCCCGGGGTTGGCTTGGCTCATGTCGGCTCCCCTGTTTGCGGACGCCGCATCCTAGCAAGCGGGCGCGCGCGTATGCCGCCTACGCCACTGATTCGATCACCCGGGCTCAGGCGCGCCGTAGGCCGGGCCCGCGCCGATCAAGGTGCGCACCTCGAACAGCTCCGGGAAGAACGTCAGGTCCAGCGCCTGGCGCAGGAAACCGACCCCGCTGGAGCCGCCGGTGCCCGGCTTGAAGCCGATGATCCGCATGACGGTGCGCATGTGGCGAAAGCGCCACGACTGGAACTGCGTCTCCAGGTCGACCAGGTCCTCGCACAGGTGGTACTCGGCCCAGTGCGACTCGGTGTCCTGGTAGATGCGCTGGAACACCGGCAGCAGCGCCGGATCGGACACGTGCGGCTGCGACCAGTCGCGCTCGAGCTGGTGCGCCGGCACCGCGTGGCCGCGCCGGGCGAGATACATCAGCGCCTCTTCATACAGGCTGGGCGAGTCCAGCGCCGCCTTGAGCTCCTGCGCGGCGGCGGCGTCGTGTGCGAACACCTTGAGCATCGCCGCGTTCTTGTTGCCCAGCAGGAACTCGATCGTGCGGTACTGCAGCGACTGGAAGCCCGAGGACGGCCCGAGGATCTCGCGGAACTGCATGTACTCCGAAGGCGTCAGCGTCTCCAGCACCGACCACATCGCGGTGAGCTGGCGCAGGATCGCCTTGCAGCGCGCGAAGATCTTCTGGCAGGCGCCGAGCTCGTCGTTGCGCAACAGGGCCTGCGCCGCCCTGAGCTCGTGAATCATCAGCTTCATCCACAGCTCGGAGACCTGGTGCTGCACGATGAACAGCATCTCGTCGTGGTGCGGCGGGTCCGACAAGCGCTGCTGCGCGGAGAGCAGGCGATCCAGGTGCAGGTAGCCGGCGTAGCTCATCCGGCCTTCCAGGTCGGTATGGATGCCGCTTTCCAGTTCGCGCTCGTTCTTGTCGACGGTCATTGCCACTCCCCAGCAGGACGCAGAAGGGTAACGCAGCGACCGCCCGCTTCCCCCACCGCCACCGCCACCGATCGGCATCGGGCTCCCCCGGTTGATCCACCGGGGGAGCTGGGCTTGTCAGCCCAGCCTACGGTTCACCGGGTACGGGCCGGGCCTGCCGGGCGGCGTGCTCCTCAGGGCGTGTTCTCAGGCCGGCGGGCTCAGCCGCAACAGCCGGCCGCCGCTGCCTTCGCGCTCGTCTTCCAACACCCAGATATCGCCGTCCGGGCCCTGCTCGACTTCCCGGATGCGCTGTTCCATGTCGTAGCGCTCGACTTCTCGCGCCTGGTCGCCGTCGAACTCGACCCGCACCAGCGCCTGTCCACTCAGGCCGCCGGCCAGGCCATCGCCCCGCCAGTCGGTAAAGCGATCTCCAGAGTAGATGATGAAGCCCGCCGGCGAGATCACCTCGGTCCAGGTGATTTCCGGCGCATTGAATTCCGGCGCGGTGTCGTGGTCGGGGATCTCGCGGCCGTCGTAGTGGTCGCCGTTGGAGACGATCGGATAACCGTAGTTGTCGCCACGCTCGATCAGGTTCAGCTCGTCGCCGCCGGCCGGCCCCATCTCGTGCGCCCAGAGCCGGCCCTGTCCATCGAACACCATGCCGAGGATGTTGCGGTGGCCGAGCGACCACACCTGCGCGGCGACCTCACCCTGGTCGGCGAACGGGTTGTCGTCCGGCACGCTGCCGTCGGCGTTCAGGCGGATCACCTTGCCGAGGTTGGAGTCCATGTCCTGGGCCGGATCGAACTTCTGCCGGTCGCCCGAGCTGATCCACAGATCGCCGTCGGGACCGAACGCGAGGCGGTGTCCGTAGTGGCCGCGACCGCTGACCTTGGGCACCTGGCGCCACAGCACCTCCAGGTCCGACAGCGTGCCGCCGCCGCTGTCGTCCAGGTCAAGCCGCGCGCGCGCGACCGCGGCGCCGCGGGTGTCGCCTTCGCCGGGTTCGGCGTAGCTCAGATAGACCCATCGATTGCGCGCGAATCGCGGGTGCAGCACCACGTCGCCCAGTCCGCCGTGGCCGCCGTAGGCCACTTCGGGCACGCCGCTGATCTCGTGCGCCTCGCCATCGGCCTGCATCAGTTTGAGCGCGCCCTGCTTCTCGGTGACCAGCAGGCGCCCGTCGGGCAGGAACGTCATCGCCCATGGCTGGGCAAATTGCGCGACTTCCTCGATGACGAACGGCTGGCCCGGCACGCCGGCGGCATCGGCCGACGTGGCGCCACCGGATTGTGCGGCGGGGGCGGCATCGCCATTGCCGCTGCAGGCGCTCAACAAGGCAGCACAGCAGGCGGCGGTCAGCAGACGGATCGTCATGGTCAGGATCTCCCGGCAAGCATGAGGGATGCCAATCGTGACACTTCAGGCGATCGCTGGCTGCCGGGAGCCGACCGGGCGCACACGCCGGTGTCAGGCCATCGCCTTCAGCGACTCGAACGGCAGCAGCCGCGCACCGGTGTCGGTGATGCGCGATTCGGCCGCGTCGATCAGCGTCTTGTCGCCGTCGATGATCACCAGGATGTTGCCCTGCCTGATTTCCTGGTCGAACTTGACCCGGATCGGGTCGCGCAACGACGAGCCCACCAGCGCCGAGGCCCAGCACCCCACCACCGCCCCGGCCACCGTGGCCGCGGCGGTGCCTGCCAGGCTGAAGCCCACCGGCGTCATCGCCACCGCGACCACGCCGGCCAGCAGGCCAGCCGCACCGCCATAGCCGGCGCCACGCAGCGCGGCAGGCATGAAGTCGGTGTCGGCTTCCTTGCGCTCGTCGGGGATGGAGTCCAACTCGATGTCCGAGCGCGCGATCAGCAGGATGTCCTCGTCCTCGACCCCCGCCGCGAGCGCCGCATCCATGGCCGCCTGCGCGGTGGCGAGATCGGGTGTGGTGAATACGTGCCGGGTCTTCATGGACGGCTCCGCTCCGAGGCCTCGGTCAACGCAGCGACCGCCAGAGCGTCGCGCGCCAAGCCTTCATCGCAAGCTTTGCGCCGGACGGGTTACCCAGACGTGATGGAACACGCAGCACAGCAGCAGCCATGGGGAGGAGGGGGAGGAGATGAGGAGATGAGGAGATGAGGAGATGAGGAGATGAGGAGATGAGGAGATGAGGAGATGAGGGGAGAGGGGAGAGGGGAGAGGGGAGAGGCGAGGAAACGGAAAGCGAGGAAGCGAGGAAGCGACAAGTAAGGGCGCAAGGGCGCGAAGGACGCAAAGGGAGCAAACTCCAAAAACCGCTGTTGCTCCGGTTGTATTTGCATCCTTTGCACCCTTCGCGGACCAGCCTTTGACTTCCCGAGTCCCGAGCCCGAGTCCCGCCCCGCCCCGAGTCCGGAGCGCCGCTCCCGAGGTCCCATGAACACCCAACTCCCGACCGCCGACGTCCACTGCCCGTACTGCGGCGAAACCATCGAGCTGCTGGTCGACGACTCGGCCGGCGACCAGCGTTACATCGAGGACTGCCACGTGTGCTGCCGACCGATCGAGATCACCGTGCGGATTGACGAGGACGGGCTCGCACGGGTCACCGCGGCCGCCGAAGACGAGGCTTGACCACACCGCGGCGGGTTTTCCGTTAGCGCAGGCGCAGCGGCGTTGACGCGATTGCTAACGTTTTGTTCTGTTCATGTGCCCATGCTCACCCGGAAACAACGAAGCCCACGGCTGGCAAAATTTTCGTGCCCGATTCGGCGGTTTCGGCCATGGCCTAATCGCAACGCGCCGAGCACGCGTTAATCAAACGTTGCCTTAACGATTGCCGGCGGGAATGCGTTCATACCGACATCGGCAACGTGTCGGCGTGGCAACCGACCCGAGCGCGGCTGCCGCGCAGTTCCCCCTTTCCAGGAGAGTCACCATGACCAACGTATCGCCCAAGTCACTGATCGGCACCTTTGCATTCGTCGCCATGCTGTCGGCACCGCTGGCGTTCGCTCAGGAGGCCGAGGCAGCCCTCGAGCAGTCCACCGCGGCAGAGACCGCGGCCGGCAGCCCGCCCGCGGCCGCACCGGCCACGAGCGCCGGGCAGCTGAGCTGGGCCGATGTCGACACCGACCAGGACGGCAACATCAGCACGGCCGAAGCCGCCGCGGTGCCGGCGCTGACGCAGATGTTCAACGAGATCGACGCCAACGCCGACGGCATGCTGACCGCCGAGGAATACCAGACCTTCGCCGAAGGCGGCCAGGGTGCCGGCGCAGAGGCGGGTGCCGAGGCCGAGGCCGATGCCGACGTCGAGGTCGAAGCCGACGCGGAACCCTGGGACGACACCGAGCAGTAAGCGCACGCGCCGATAACCATGGAACCGGAGGGGCGGCCGCGCAGGCCGCCCCTCATTAGTTTGTGGCGCGAAGCCGAGCTCCGACGGCCGCTGTTGGTGTTCGGTCGTGGCGGCGCCGGCGGCTGATCGCAGGCGACACCGGCATACTGCTGCGATGGCCATTCCCACCAGCGACCCCATCGCCCTGGTCGGCTTTGATGCCGACGACACCCTCTGGCGCAGCCAGGACTACTTCGATGCCGCGCAGCTGGCGTTCGAGCAGATCGTCGGGGGATACGTCGACCTGCGCGATGCACGCGTGGCCGAGCGCCTGTACGAGGTGGAGAAAGGCAATCTTGCGTTGTTCGGATACGGCGTCAAGGGCATGACCCTGTCGATGGTCGAGGCCGCCGTGGCGATCACAGACGCGCGCATCAGCGCGACCGACCTGCACCGCATCGTCGGGCTCGGCAAGGAGTTGCTGCGGCACCCGGTCGAACTGCTGCCGGGCATGCGCGAGGCGGTGGCCGCCATCGCTGCGGACTACCCGATCGTACTGATCACCAAGGGCGACCTGTTCCATCAGGAGGCCAAGGTCGAGCAGTGCGGGTTGGCGCACCTGTTCCGCCGCATCGAGATCGTCAGCGAAAAAGACCCCGCCACTTACGCGCGCGTGCTCGAGGAGTTCCAGCTGCCGGCATCGCGCTTCGTGATGATCGGAAATTCGTTGCGATCCGACATCGCGCCGGTGCTCGCGCTCGGCGGTTGGGGCATCCACATGCCGTATCACCTGACCTGGGCCCATGAGGCCGAGGCCGAAGTCGCCAGCGACGCGCCACGCCTGCTGCGGGTCGATGCCGCGCAGGCCCTGCCGGGGGCGCTGAGGGAGATCGCGGGCCGGGCCGCGGCCTGGCTCACGCAGCCGTAGGACAGCGCGACGACGAGGACCGCGGCGGCTGATGGTCGCATGGCTCCACCACTACCCGTTCGGATGGAGCGCGGGCGCTCTCCAGATGAACGCCAAGTGTATGCAGCAGACCATCGAGCGGCGGAGCCACGCTGGTTAAAAAACCGTTCACCAAACCGGCCGCATGGTCGGTGGCAAGCCGGCAATCGCGCCGGTCGGAAGAATGCGAGGAGAGCGCACATGGCCCATCTGTCCCGCTGGATTGCCCCCGCCGTCCTGGCCGCCGCTTGCGGCCTGGCCGGGCTGTTCCCCGGTACCGCGCAGGCGCAGGGCGGCCACGAACTGGCGCGGGTGATCGTCGACGTCGCCGATGTGATCTTTCGCGGCAGCCAGCCGTACTACCGGCACGGCAACTACGGCCACCGCGATCGCGTCATCGTGGTGCGCGACCGCTACGGCCGGCCGACCTACTACCGTCAGGTGCCGCGGCAGAGCCGTTACCGCCCGGGGCCGCGCCACTACTATCGGCCGACTTACCAGCATCGGCGGACTTTTCGCGGCGCCAACTGCAATCCACGCGGCAAATGCAAGGTGATCTACTACGATGGGCAACACGACCGTCGCTACGATGGTCGTGGCTGGGATGACCGCCGCCACTACTCGCACCACGACCGCCGCGACCGGGGTGACTACCGTCGTCGCGACCGCGACCGCGACGACGACTGACGCGGGCCATCGCCGGCATCAGCGGCAAGGGCGCCCCCGCGGCGCCCTTGCGGTGGGTGCCGGCGGCGCTGGCGCGGCCGGACCGCACGCCGCCACGGTGCTAGTCTTCCCCGGCTGGCTAGCGGAGGCAGTCCGATGAAGCGCCTTGTCCTGTTGTGTTGCGCAGTCCTGTGGTCCGGCGCGCCGGTGTTGCCGGCGCACGCGGGCGGCCCGGTCGACTGCCGTCTGGACTTCAACCTGTCGGGCTGGTCGCTGTTCTACAAGACTTCCTCCGGCACCGGCACGGTCAGCTGTGACAACGGTCAACGCATGTCGGTCACCCTCGACACCAAGGGCGGAGGCCTGAGTTTCGGCAAGTCGCGGATCGACAACGGCGTCGGTGAGTTCTCCGGGGTGCGCGACATCAGCGAGGTGATCGGCCATTACGCCACCGCCGAGGCGCACGCTGGCGCGGTCAGGTCGAGCAAGGCGCAGGTCGTGAGCAAGGGCGACATCTCGCTGGCGCTGGCCGGCACCGGCGAGGGCTGGGACGTCGGCGTGGCGTTCGGTCGCTTCACCATTTCGCGCTGAACGCGCGAGACCGCCACCCTGTCCCCACCGAAGGTGACCGCATGATCAGCAAACGCACGACCGGCAAGCTCAAGTCCGCCTGCGTCGCCCTCGCCATGATGATGATGGCGCTGTTCGTCGGCCCGGCCGCGGCGCAGGACTTCAGCATCGGCTGGAATCCGCGCAGCGGCGATGTCTGGGTCGACAGCTACCTGGAGGACGTCAACCGCTATGGCGCGCGCTATCGCAGCCCGTTCATCGACGAAATGGTGCGCTACTACGGCGCGCCGCGCGATCTGGTCACCGCCCTGCTGGCCGAACGCGGCTGGGCGCCGGGCGACGTGTACTACGCCTGCGCGATCGCGCAGATCGTCGGGCGCCCGTGCCGCTACGTGGTCGAGCGCTGGGAGCGCGACCACGCGCAGGGCTGGGGCGCGGTCGCGCAGGAGCTCGGGATCAAGCCGGGTTCGCCGGAGTTCCACCGGCTCAAGCGCGGCTTCGTGGGGACCTACGACCGCTGGGCCCGGCCGATCGAGATCGACAGCGACCTGCGCGCCGATTTTCCGCAGCGCGGCCAGGGGCCGGACGGCACCTGGCTCGACCGCGATGACCGAGGCGCGCCTGCTGGCCGCGGGCCTGCGGGCGGCAATGGCAACGGCAAACCCGCGCACGCCGCCGGCGCCCAGCCCGGACGCGGTGATGGCCCCGGCCAGGGCGACGCCGGACGCGGCCGCGGCAACAACGGCAAAGGCAAAAGCAAGGGCCGCGACTAGACTGCGCCGATGAACCTGCCCGTTGCTCCGGATCCGGTCACCCACCACGGCGGCTGCCATTGTCGCCGGGTGCGTTTCGAGTTCGACGCACCGGCGGCGATCGAGGTGCTCGACTGCAACTGTTCTATCTGCCGCATGACCGGCCACCTGCACCTGATCGTGCCGGCCGCGCGCTTCCGCCTGATCGACGGCGAAGCGGCGCTGGCCGAATACCGCTTCAACACTGGCGCCGCGCGCCACCTGTTCTGTCGCCACTGCGGCATCAAGAGCTTCTACGTGCCACGCAGCCATCCCGACGGTTACAGCGTCAACGCGCGCTGCCTGGATCCCGGCACCGTCGCCTCGATGCGGGTCATCGCGTTCGATGACCGCGACCGCGAAGCCGCGCTGGCCGCGATCGCCCACCTCTCGCACGATCAGTCATGAGCACCATCCAAACCGCCCTCGACCCCTGCCCGGAGCCGGCACCCGGCCCGCTGCGCGTGGTCGACTTCGCCGCGCGCTGGCGCGCCGATTTCGCCCGGCTCAACCTGGAATGGCTGCAGCGCTGGTTCGTGGTCGAACCGATCGATCACGAAGTGCTGCACGACCCGGAAACCCACTTGCTCGCCGACGGTGGCCGCGTGCTGTTCGCGATCGATGCGCACGAGCGCGCGGTCGGCACGGTCGCGCTCAAGCACGAAGGCGACGGCGTCTTCGAACTGACCAAGATGGCGGTCGAGCCGGGCATGCGCGGCAGCGGTGTCGGCCGGCTGCTGATGCGCGGCGCGCTCGATGCGTACCGCGCGCTCGGCGGGCGCGAGCTGTTCCTGGAGTCGAGCAGCAAGCTTGCGCCGGCACTGAAGCTGTACGAGAGCGTCGGCTTCGTGCATCGCCCGGCGCCGCGGCCGGGCTCGCACTACGCACGCGCCGACGTCTACATGGTGTGGCAGCCGCCGCCCCCGCGCGAACACCCGCCCCTATAGGAACAGGCCATGCCCGCGACCGCCGCACGCGGGGAAGAGGCGATCGCGCCCATGGATCGCTGCTCCAAAGGGAGCACCCTACCCGTCGAGCCTGTCCAGATACTTGCGGATCCGCGCAGCGTTGGCGCCCACGTCGCTGCCGCCGACCCGAGAGACCGAGCGCACGTCGATCCGGCTGCCGTCGCCATCGCCTTCGATGCGGATGACCACGTCGTCCTTGAAGCCGAACCACGGCGTGGTGTCGGTCGCCTCGATGCGGCCGGCGGCCGGCTCGGCGGCGACGATCTCCCAGCCCATGTCGCGTGCCGCGGCGAGCGCGCGTTCGAATGCCTGCGCTGGTGCAGCAGCCAGCCGATGCGTGCGCAGGTCGGGGTAGCCGGCCAGTTGCGCCTGAGCGAGCTCGGGACCGCCGTAGGATGCCGGGTTCGGCGCATCGGCGCGTAACGGCAGCACCGCGACGAACTCCGGCGGCCGCTGGGTGTCGGTACTGATGTCGTGGATCGGCGGTACCGCACGGGCCTGCCGCATCGCGTTCCACGGCACGAATGCCACGCCCAGCCCGATCACCAGCGCCGCCGCCAGGGCAGCCACGCTGGAGCGCCGCGTGCGCGGCACGATCAGCATCAGCAGCGCCAGCGCCGCGGCCGCCAACCCCACGAACGCAGCCCAGCGCATCAGCTGGAAGCCGGTGCCGAATTCCCACAGCCCCAGGCGGGTGCCGGGGCCGGCAATCAACAGCAGCGCGAGCGCGATCACGCCGAGCAGGACGGCGAAGTGGGCAGGTTTCATGGCGGACTCCGGTAGTTGGAGCCCGCAGTGTGGCGCAAACCGCTGCAGTCAGGCGCCCGATGCGGCGCAGGGCTTCGGTAGGCTGGGCTGACAAGCCCAGCGCTGTCGGGGCACTGCTACTCCCCCGCCGCGCCCCAGACCTCGTCTAGCCGCTGCTGGCGTCCGCAGGTGAAGCTATAGAACTTGTAGCGGACCGGGTTCTTTTCGTAATAGTCCTGGTGATACTGCTCGGCCGGATAGAACGTCGGCGCGGCGGCAATTTCGGTCGCGATCGGCCGCTCGAAGCGGCCGGAGGTCTGCAGCTCGCGCTTGCTCGCTTCGGCCAGGCGCTTCTGCTGGGCATCGGTGGTGAAGATCGCGCTGCGGTACTGGTCCCCGACGTCGCAGAACTGCCGGTCGACCGCGACCGGGTCGATGTTGCGCCAGAACACGTCCAGCAGGGTCGCGTAGCTGACCTGGGCCGGGTTGTAATTCACCCGCACCGCTTCGGTGTGGCCGGTGCCGCCGGCGGAGACCTGCTGGTAGCTCGGATCGGCAACGTGGCCACCGATGTAGCCGGAGGTCGTCGCGGTGACCCCGGGCAGTTCATCGAAGGGCGGCTCCATGCACCAGAAGCAGCCGCCGGCGAAGATCGCGACCGCCGATTGGCCGCTCGTCCCGGCGTCCGGAGCGTTGGTGGCGGGCGGATTGGCCGGCTGCTGGGCGCAGGCGGTGGTCACGCCCAGCATCAGCAGGCCACCGAGGGTGGCGGCCAGGCGGCGCAGGCGTTGCGGCGGCATGGTCATGTCAACTCCTCAAGGCGGGCAGCGACTGGCCCTCGGGCACGAACGCCAGCGCAACGCCGTTGTTGCACCAGCGTTCGCCGCGTGGCGGTGGGCCATCGTTGAAGACATGGCCCTGGTGCCCGCCGCAGCGTGCGCAGTGATATTCGGTGCGCGGCCAGATCAGCTTGAAGTCGCGCTTGGTCTCGATGTGGCCGGCGATCGGCCGGGTGAAACTGGGCCAGCCAGTGCCGCTGTCGAACTTGGCGGCACTGTCGAACAGCGGCAGATGGCACGCGGCGCAGACAAAGGTGCCGGCGCGCTTCTCCTGGTCCAGCGGGCTGCTGAAGGCCGGCTCGGTGCCGTCCTCGAACAGCACCGCATAGGCTTGCGCGCTGACCTGGTCGCGCCAGGCCTGGGCGGTTTTCTGCAACGGCACCACGGCGCGGCTGCCGCCGGCCACGGGCGGGTCGGCGGCGCGCGAACAGGCCGGCAACAACGGCAGCACGGCCAGGGCGGCGAGGCTTTGCAACATGGTGCGACGGTTCATCCGGCTCTCCGGGTGGCGGGGGCTCGAGATCTCCTGCCTGCACACGCTAGCGGCGGTGCAGTCACGTGGGTGTGCAGAGGAATACTCGAACCGTTGGACCTCCCAGGTACGGAAAAGGTCGCCGGTGCGGATGCGTTTCGCGGCCGCCGTTGGGCTGCGGTACATGCGCACCGCTCGCCGGCGGGCGCGGTCCGCGGCGGTTGCCCTGCCTGCCTCTTTTTGCCGTGCCGCCGCGTAGAGCAATGGGCGTTACGCTGGCGGCTTGAGGATTCGCTGGTCCTGCGTGCGGCGCGCTGATGCGGATGCGCCCCGCGCGGCAGGCGGTTCAACTGGCCGATGTGCGGCGCCCGCTGATCCCCAGCGGCAGAGCGCAGGTCCCGGCCCGATTCGGAGGATTCATGCCAGGCCGCAAAAAAAACACGACTTGGTGGCGCTGGGCGCTGCTGCTGGCATTCGCCGCCGCGGTGGTGTGGGCACTGCAATCGGGAGCGGCCGAGGCGTTGACCCTCGAAGGCCTCAAGGCGCGGCAGGCCGAGCTGGGCGGGTGGGTGAGCGCCCACCCGTGGCGCGCGGCGGGCGGCTTCTTCGTGCTGTACGTCGCGGTCGCGGCGGCCTCGATTCCGGGCGCGGCGGTGATGACGCTGGCCGCCGGCGCCTTGTTCGGGCTGCTCGCGGGCACGTTGCTGGTGTCGTTCGCCAGCACCATCGGTGCATCGCTGGCGTTCCTGGTGGCGCGTTTCGTACTGCGCGACACCCTGCGCGCGCGCTACGGCGAACGGCTGAAGAAGATCGATGCCGGCATCGCGCGCGATGGCGCGTTCTACCTGTTCACCCTGCGGCTGGTGCCGGTGTTTCCGTTCTTCCTGGTCAACCTGCTGGCGGGATTGACCTCGCTGCGGTTGCGCACGTTCTACTGGGTCAGCCAGCTCGGCATGCTGGCCGGCACCCTGGCTTATGTGTACGCCGGTACCCAGCTGGCACAAATCGAGACGCTGCGCGACGTACTCTCGCCCGGTTTGATCGGCGCGTTGGTGCTGCTCGGGGTACTGCCGCTGCTGGCGCGCTGGGCTACGCGCTGGCTGGCGGCGCGGCGCATCTATCGCGGTTACACCAGGCCCGCGAAGTTTGACTACAACCTGATCGTGATCGGCGCCGGCTCGGCCGGGCTGGTGTCGGCCTACATCGGTGCGACGGTCAAGGCCAGGGTCGCGCTGATCGAAAAACACCAGATGGGTGGCGATTGCCTCAACACCGGCTGCGTGCCGTCCAAGGCCCTGCTGCGCACCGCGCGCCTGCTGGCCGAAGCACGCGACAGCCGGCGTTTCGGCATTCGCGCGATGCACGCCGAATTCGACTTCGGCGAGGCGATGCAGCGCGTGCGGGATGTGATCGCGAAGATCGCGCCGCACGATTCGGTCGAGCGCTACAGCGGGCTCGGGGTGGAGGTACTCCGCGGCGAGGCGAAGCTGGTGTCGCCGTGGGAGGTCGAAGTCGACGGACGCCGCATCAGCGCCCGCAGCCTGATCCTCGCCACCGGCGCGCGGCCGCTGGTGCCGCCGATCGCGGGACTGGACACGGTCGATTACCTGACCAGCGACACCGTGTGGAATCTGCGCACCCTGCCGAAGCGGCTGCTCGTGCTCGGCGGCGGACCGGTCGGATGCGAGCTGACCCAGGCATTCGCGCGCCTGGGCAGCGCCGTCACCCAGGTCGAGATGGCGCCGCGGCTGTTGCCGCACGAGGACGCCGATGCCGCCGCGCTGGTCGCGACGCGGCTGCGCGAGGAGGGCGTGTCCGTCGCCACATCCCACAAGGCGCTGCGCGTCGAGCAGACTGATGCGGGCGCGCGGCTGATCTGCGCGCGTCTGGATGATCGCGAAGGCCACGAGATCACGTTCGAGTTCGACGTCCTGCTGCTGGCGTTGGGGCGAGCGGCGAATGTCGAAGGCTTCGGCCTGCAGGAACTCGGCGTGCGCCTGACCGACCGCAAGACCGTGGAGGCCGACGCGCTACTGCGCACCAACTTTCCCAACATCCACGTCTGCGGCGACGCCACCGGCCCCTACCAGTTCACCCACGTCGCCGCGCACCAGGCCTGGTACGCCGCGGTCAACGCGCTGCTGGCGCCGTTCTGGTCGTTCGATGTCGACTACCGGGTGATTCCGTGGGCCACCTTCACCGAGCCCGAGGTCGCGCGCGTGGGCCTGTCCGAGGACGAGGCGAAGAGCCAGGAGGTCGACGTCGAGGTGACCCGTTACGAACTCGACGACCTCGACCGCGCGATCGCTGATGGCGCCGACCGCGGATTCGTCAAGGTGCTGACCGCGCCGGGCAAGGACCGGATCCTCGGCGCGACGATCGTCGGCGTCCACGCCGCCGAGCTGCTGGCCGAATTCGTGCTGGCGATGAAGCACGGCATCGGCCTGAACAAGCTGCTCGGCACCATCCACATCTACCCGACCATGGCCGAGGCCAACAAGTACGTGGCCGGGAACTGGAAGCGTGCGCATGCGCCGCAGGCGGCGCTGCGCTGGGCCCAGCGGTTCTTCGACTGGCGACGTGGTTGACGTGGACGCGGCGCGGCTCGAACAGGCGCTTGCGAAGCTGACCGTGGTGATGCCGGTCGGCCCGGGCGATGCACTCGCGCCTGCGTTGCACGCGCAGCTCGCGGCGCTGCCACGCGGCGCCGAGCTGCGGGTGGTATTCGCCGAAGGCGCGGAGCCGGCCCGCATCGACGTGGCGTCGCCCCGGTCCGGCCCGGATTGGCGATGCCTGCTGGCAGAGCCCGGGCGCGGCTCGCAACAGAACGCCGGCGCGCGGTCCGGCGCGCGCGAATGGTTGTGGTTCCTGCATGCCGATTCGGTGCTGGCGCCGGACACGCTGCCGGCCCTGGCGCGATTCATCCAGCGCGGCGAGCACGCGCTGGGCTACTTCGACCTGCGGTTTCTCCAAGATGGCCCGGCCCTGATGCGCTTGAACACGCTCGGCGCCTGGCTGCGGAGTCGCTGGCTGGGGATGCCGTTCGGCGACCAGGGCCTGGTGCTGTCGCGGGCGGCGTTCGAGCGGCTCGGCGGCTTCGATCCGGCACTGGCGGGCGGCGAAGACCACGACCTGGTTTGGCGCGCGCGCCGCGCCGGGCTGCGGCTGCGGCCCCTACAAGCGCCGCTGTATACCAGCGCGCGCAAGTACCGCGAGCGCGGCTGGTGGACCACCACCACCGAACACCTGAGTGAAACCTGGCGGCAGGCCCGTCAGTTTTCACGCACGCAGGCGCCACGATGAGCGGCGCGCTGGCGATCTTCGTCAAGACACCCGGCCATTCGGCGGTCAAGAGCCGGTTGGCCGCCGACCGCGGCGAGCGCTATGCGCAGGCGTGGTACCGACACGCCGCGGCGGCGGTGGCTTCGGTTGCCCGCAGTGCGCAGGCGCGTCATGGCCTGACCGCCTACTGGGCCGTGGCCGAGCCCGAGGCGCTGGGCGATTGGCCGGAGCTGCCGGCACTTGCGCAGGGCGGCGGCGAGCTCGGCGAGCGCATGGCGCGCGTGCATGCGCAACTGGTCGCGCGCCATGGCTCCGGCCTGCTGATCGGCGCCGACGCGCCGCAGCTGACTGTGCAACTGCTGGGTGAAGCAGGCGACTGGCTGGCCTCGGCGTCGCCGCGGCTGGCGCTCGGGCCGGCGAGCGATGGCGGGTTCTGGCTGTTCGGCGCCAATATGCCCCCGCCGTTGCCGGCGTGGACCCAGGTGCGTTACAGCGCCGACGACACCGCCCGGCAGTTCCGGCGCAACATGGAAGCGCTCGGCGCCTGGCGCACGCTGGCGACCCTGACCGATGCCGACCACGGCCATGACCTGACGGCGGTGTTGCACGCCCTCGAAACGCTGCCCGAGCCTACCGCCGAGCAGCGTTCGCTGGCCGACTGGATGGGCGAACAGGAGCGCACGTGCGAGGACGCATCCGACACGTCCGCGGAGCATCTTCTTGCTCGTCATCCCCGCGAAGGCGGGGATCCAGTGCCGCCGCGCGCCGACGCGCCGAAGTCGCTGGGTTCCCACGTTCGCGGGAATGACGAAGTCGATCGCGCGCCTGCCGTGACTGCCGCACCCGTCCGGAGCCGCCCATGAACGGCATCGACTTCATCCTCGAGCACGAGCCCACACTGCGGCTGGGTGGCTTCATCGCGGTGCTGCTGTCGCTGGCGATCGCCGAGCGCCTCTGGCCGGCGCGCGGCGATGCGCGGCCGGCACGGCGACAGCTCGCCAACCTGGGCCTGGTGGCGCTGGACACCGCCGTGCTGCGACTGGCCTTTCCGCTGCTTGCGGTGGTATTGGCGATCGAGGTCGACGCCCGCGGCGGCGGGCTGCTTGGCGCGATCGACGCGCCGCTGTGGGTCGAGATCGTGCTGGCGTTGTTGCTGTTCGACCTGGCGCTGTACTGGCAGCACCGGCTGCTGCACTCCATCGCGCTGCTGTGGCCGCTGCATCGCGTGCACCACAGCGACACCGCGTTCGACGTCACCACCGGCGTGCGCTTCCATCCGGTCGAGATCGCGCTGTCTATGACGATCAAGCTCGCGCTGGTGGTGGTGCTGGGGCCGCACCCGGTGGCCGTGGTGATCTTCGAGGTGCTGCTGTCGGCATCGAGCCTGCTGACCCATGCCGACTTCGCCCTGCCGCCGCGCGTGGACCGCGTGCTGCGCTGGTTCATCGTGACCCCGTCGATGCACCGCATCCACCACTCGATCCGCCGCGAGGAGACCGACAGCAACTACAGCTTCAATCTGTCGCTGTGGGACCGGGTGTTCGGCAGCTACCGGGCATGTCCTAAACAACCCGAGCGCGAGATGCCGATCGGCTTGCCGCAATGGCGCGACCCGGTCGCGCTAGGCTTGTGGCCTTTGTTGCTGCAACCGTTCCGGCGCCCGCCCGCCGCGTTGGCACCCACCGACAGCAACGCCCGCGAGGAGGACCGCCCGAATGCGTGACACCTGGCCGATGCTGCGCGACAGCGACTTCCCGCCGATCCGGCGCGACCGGCTCGACACGCTGCAGCTCAACCTGGGCTACCTGTGCAACCTCAGCTGCATCCACTGCCACGTCGCGGCCGGGCCCCATCGCAAGGAGCTGATGGACCTAGATACGATCGAGCTGGCGCTGCAGGTGGCGCAGCGGCAATCGATCGGCACGCTCGACCTGACCGGCGGCTCGCCGGAGATGCATCCGCACTTCCGGACCCTGGTGAGCCAGGCACGCCGCGCCGGGCTGAAAGTGATGGACCGGCTCAACCCGACGATCATGCGCGAGCCGGGCTTTGAGTGGGTCGGCGAATTCCTCGCGGACCACGCGGTCGAGGCGGTCGCATCGCTGCCCTGCTACAGCCAGGCCAACGTCGACGAGCAGCGCGGCCAGGGCGTGTTCGAGGCCTCGATCAGCGCGCTGCAGAGCCTCAACGCGCTGGGCTACGGGCGCGAGGGCAGCGGGCTGGTCCTGAACCTGGTCTACAACCCCAACGGCGCGTTCCTGCCGCCGGATCAGCAGCAACTGCAGGCCGACTACAAGCGCCTGCTCGGCGACAACTTCGGCATCGTGTTCAACCAGCTGTTCGCGCTGGCCAACATGCCGATCCAGCGCTACGGCTCATGGCTGCTGTCCAAGGGCCATTTCGCCGCGTACATGGGCACGCTCCGGGACGCCCACCGCGCCGACAACCTCGACGGCGTGATGTGCCGCTCGCTGATCAGCGTCGACTACCAGGGCTACCTGTACGACTGCGATTTCAACCAGATGCTGCACCTGCCGCTGGGCGCGACCGACGCGGCCGTCCCCGGCCGGGACCGGCCGCACCTGCGCGACCTGCTCGACGCCCCGCTGCCGCGGCGGATCGCCACCGCCCAACACTGCTACGGTTGCACCGCCGGCCAGGGCTCCAGTTGCGGCGGCGCGCTGCATTGACACCCACCGCCGTCCCTCCGGAGATACCGCATGAATGCAGCAGCCGCCACCGTTCCCCGCCATCTGCCGATGGCGCTGCTCCTGATCCGCGCCAGTATCGTGCTGATGCTGGCCCCGTGGATCGCCGACAAGTTCCTCAACCCCGGTCATGCCATCGCGGTGTTCGAAGGCTTCTACGGCCTCGCAGGCATCGCCGAACCGCTGGTCTATGCGATCGGCATCGCCCAGGTCCTGCTGGTGCTGTGTTTCGCGCTCGGCGCCCTGCGCACCTGGAGCTACGGATTGGTCACCCTGATGCACGCCGGCTCGACCTTTTCTTCGTGGCAGCAGTACCTCAACCCCTTCGAAGGCGCCAACCTGCTGTTCTTCGCCGCCTGGCCGATGCTCGCGGCCTGTATCGCGCTGTTCCTGTTGCGCGACTATGACCAGCTGCTGAGCATGGAGCAGAAGCGCCGCTGAGCACGACGGCACGCCGCGTTCCGCTGCCGCGTGGCTCGAGCGGTACGCGGCGGGTCTGAACCAGACTCGCGGTTGCCGATGAGGCCGCGCCCAGCCGGTACTCTCGCAAACGGGGTGCCGCGGCCGCACCGTACAATTCCGGCCGATGACCGCCGCACCCGCCATTCCGCCGTCGCAACTGCGCCTGTCCGTCGCCCCAATGATGGACTGGACCGACTCGCACTGCCGCGTGTTTCACCGGTTGCTGGCGCCGCATGCGCGGCTGTACAGCGAGATGGTGCACGCCAATGCGGTGATCCATGGCGACCGCTCGCGCCTGCTGGCGCTGGATCCGGTGGAGCATCCGGTGGCGTTGCAGCTCGGCGGCAGTGAGCCGGAGTTGCTGGCGCAGGCGGCGCGGATCGGGGCGGAGCTCGGCTTTGACGAGATCAACCTCAACTGCGGCTGCCCGTCCGACCGGGTGCAGGCTGGCCGTTTCGGCGCCTGCCTGATGCGCGAGCCGGCGCTGGTGGCCGAGTCGGTCGCGGCGATGATCGCGGCGTGTGCTGACCTGGGCCACGATGTGCCGGTGACGGTGAAATGCCGCCTCGGCGTGGATGACGACCACGACTACGACCACTTCCGCGCCTTCATCGACCGCATCGCCGCAGCCGGCTGCCGGATGTTCGTGGTGCATGCGCGCAACGCGTGGCTGCAGGGACTGTCGCCGAAGGAAAACCGCGAAGTGCCGCCGTTGCGCTACGACTGGGCCTACCGGCTCAAGCGCGAGCGGCCCGACCTGCAGGTGGTCGTCAACGGCGGCATCGCCAGCCAGAACGAGGCGGCCGCCCACCTGGCGCATGCCGACGGCGCGATGCTGGGCCGCGCCGCCTACCACGACCCCTACCTGCTGCACCGACTCGATGTGGCGTGGTTCGGCGGCGAATTGAAATCGCGCGCCGAGCTGTTGCGCGCACTGCGGCCGTATGTCGAGGCGCAACTCGCGGGCGGCCCGCTTGGGAAAGGCGTGTTCCTCAAGCACATCACCCGCCACCTGCTCGGCCTGTTCGGCGGGCAGCGCGGCGGCCGCGCGTTCCGCCAGGTTCTCAGCGAAGGCGCGCACAAGCCCGGCGCCGATTGGTCGCTCATCGAGCGCGCGCTGGCGGTGACCGAGAGCTTCAACGACCGACCCTCCACTGCCTCCCGAGCCGACGCCGCATGATCACCCGCGACACTGCTGCCTTCCTAGAGTTCGCCCGCGGTGCTGCCGCCGATTTCGGCCCGGCCACCGCGCGGGGTGCATTCCTGGTCGCGCCCGATGGCTTCCGGCTGGCCGAGCAGTCCGCCGCCGACAACCGCTACATGGCCGAGGCGGCCGGGTTCGATGCCGCGCGCGCGTCCGCGCAGCACCGCGAGCTTCATCGCGCACTGGCCGGGGTCGTGCCGACGGTGTGTTTCGCCGGCGACCCGCAAACGCCCGACGCGCTGTTCCCCAACAACGTGTTCGCGACCGCCCGGGTGGATGGCAGCTCCCGCTACGTGGTCGGCCGCATGCGCCATCCGGTGCGCCAGCGCGAGGCCGCCCGGGCGGACATCCGCGGCTTCTTCGGTGGCGTGCTCGACTACGCCGAGATCGATCTTTCGACGCAGCCGCACCCCTGCGAACTGACCGGTGCGCTGGTCATCGACCGCGCGCGGGGCCTCGGCTTCGCCGGCTTGTCGGAGCGCTGCGACCGGGAGGGCGCACGCCTGATACACGACGCGCTCGGCCTGCGCGCCACGCTGATGTTCGAGCTGGCCGCAGGCGAATACCACACCAACGTGGTATTGGCGGTGCTGGCCGGCCGCACCGCGCTGGTGTGCCCGCAAGGCTTCGCCGAGCCGGCCGTGGTCGAGGCGATCACCGCGCTGTATGCGCCGCATGCGGTGCTGCTGTCGCCGGCCGAGCACGCCGCCTTCGCCGGCAACGCCATCGCACTGAGCGAGGACGCGGTGTGGATGAGCGCCCGGGCCGGCCAGGCCCTGAGCGCCGAAAGCCGCCGCGCGCTGACGGCCGCCGGGTTCGAGCCGCGCAGCGTCGAGCTGGATGCGATCGAAGCCGGCGGCGGCTCGCTGCGCTGCTGCGTCGGCGAAATTTTCTAGGCCCGCCAGAGGCTTGCATAAAGCCGTCGCGGCGTGTTCACATAGCTGAATCCTTCGCGAGATGTGAAAATAAAGTTCAGATCGGATTCACTGCCCCGTTCCGAGAATGCGGGTTCACGTCGGTGCCACTTGTCGCGGCATCGACCGTTTCCGCAGCGCCCCGTGCGCCATCCGAACCGTCTCCCGGAGTCCCATGTCGACCTCGCGTCCCCGCCTCGTTCCGCTGGTCCTGCTCGCCACCTTCACCGCCGGCCTCGGCAGTGCGGCGGCACAGCATCGCGATGAACCCCGCGGGGCTCGTGCCAACCGCGCCCGCGCGGAGGTGCCGGTCCGCGAGATCCGCGGCCACGACCGCCGCGAGGACCACCGCGCACTGTCGGATGCCGTGCGCCGGGTCGAGCGCCGCACCGGCGGCCAGGTCCTCAGCGCCGAGCGCGTGCCGTTCGATGGCCGCGACGTCAACCGGGTCAAGGTGGTCGATGCCAGCGGCCGGGTGCGCATCTACATGGACGACCCCGTGGCGACAGAGCGGGCGACCGGTCGGCCTGCGCGTGGTGAGCAAGCGCGTACACGCCGCGACGACGACTGACGCCGCACTCTGCGGCGCAACGGTCGCGGTTGTGCGCGGCACTTTTCTTGCGACAGAAGCCTTACTGACACGGGAGTCACCATGCGTATTCTGCTGGTAGAAGACGAAGCGCCGCTGCGCGAAACCCTGGCCGCGCGCCTGAAGCGCGAGGGTTTCGCGGTGGATGCCGCGCAGGACGGCGAGGAAGGCCTCTACATGGGTCGCGAGGTGCCGTTCGACCTGGGCATCATCGACCTGGGCCTGCCGAAGATGTCGGGCATGGAACTGGTCAAGGCGCTGCGCGAGGAAGGCAAGAAGTTCCCGGTGCTGATCCTCACCGCGCGTTCGAGCTGGCAGGACAAGGTCGAGGGCCTCAAGCAGGGCGCCGACGACTACCTGGTCAAACCCTTCCACGTCGAGGAGCTGCTGGCACGGCTCAACGCGCTGGTGCGCCGCGCCGCCGGCTGGAGCAAGCCGAGCCTGGAGTGCGGGCCGGTCACGCTCGACCTGGCCGCGCAGACGGTCAATGTGCACGGCAACAACGTCGACCTGACCAGCTACGAATACAAGGTGCTCGAGTACCTGATGATGCACGCCGGCGAATTGGTCTCCAAGGCCGACCTGACCGAGCACATCTACCAGCAGGACTTCGACCGCGACTCCAACGTGCTCGAGGTCTTCATCGGCCGGCTGCGCAAGAAACTCGATCCCGACGGCGCACTCAAGCCGATCGAGACCGTGCGCGGCCGCGGCTACCGGTTTGCCATACCGCGAAGCGGTGAATGAAAGCGTGCGCGCGAAGCGGTGAATGAAAGCGTGCGCGCGCACCGGGGAGTGATGCGCCGGCACGGGCGTGGCCAACGGTCGTACCACCGGCGCGCGACCTCGTCGCCGGCCGGGCATGCGACGATCGTGCGCGTCCTCCACTGATCGGCGCCTGACCGCGTCGCGCGCACATGAGCTGGGGCCAACCTCGATCGCTGCAGGCACGGCAGTTGCTGGCGGCCAGTCTCGGACTGCTCGCCTTCCTGGCGCTGGCTGGCTACGCGCTGGACCGGGCCTTCCTGGAAACCGCCGAGAGCAATCTCTACCAGCGCATGCGCAGCTACGCGCTGGCGTATGCCGACAGCGACTTCGCCCGCGACGGCGCATTCATCCCACCCTACACCCCGCCGGACCCGCGTTTCGAGCGGCCCGGCAGCGGCCTGTATGCCGAGGTCGTGTTCCCGAACGGGCACTGGGATTCACCCTCCACCCAGGGCCCGCTGCTGCCGGTCGCGGGGCTGCTCGCGGCCAACCAGGAGCGCTTTGAAGGCCCGCTGCAGATCACCGAGCTCGACGGCCATGTCGGCCAGGCCTATCGCTATGGCATCGGCTTGATCTGGGACGCCGGCGGCGATGCGCGCGCGGAGTTTCCGTACACGATCTACATCCTGCAGGACACCACCGCGCTGAGCCGCCAGGTCGGCGTGTTCCGCGCCACGCTCTGGCGCTACCTCGGCGGTGCCGGGCTGGTCCTGTTGCTGCTGCAGGGTCTGATCCTGCGCTGGAGCCTGCGCCCGCTGCGGCGCGTGATCGAGGAGCTCAAGCGGGTGCAGCGCGGCATCACCTCGCGCATGAGTGAGCAGCATCCGCGCGAATTGGAGCCGCTGACCGACAGCATCAACGCCTTCATCGAGAGTGAGCGTGAGAACCTGGACCGCCAGCGCAACACCCTCGCCGACCTCGCCCACAGCCTCAAGACGCCGCTGGCGGTACTGCGCGCGCGGCTCGACGACAACGCCGCGGAGCACGAGCTGCGCGAGGACGTCGACCTGCAGTTGCGGCGCATGAACGACCTGGTCTCCTACCAGCTCGCGCGCGCGGCGTCCGGCGGTCACGCTCTGTTCGCCGCGCCGATCGCGATCGAGCCGCATGCCGAGCAGATCGTCCGTGGACTGGAAAAGGTCTACGCAGCCAAGGGCGTCTTGTGCGAGTTCGAGATCAGCCCGGGCGTGCAGTTCCACGGCGAGCCCGGCGACCTGCAGGAGTTGCTCGGCAACCTACTGGAGAACGCCTTCAAATGGGCCAGGTCGCGCGTGCTGCTGACGGTGAAGCCCAGCGAGGTCGTGCCAAACCGCCGCCCCGGACTGCTGCTGGCGGTGGACGACGACGGTCCCGGCATCCCACAGGACAAGATCGCGTTGATCCTGCAGCGCGGCGTGCGCGGCGACGAGCGTGTGCAAGGCCACGGCATCGGCCTGGCGATCGTGCAGGACTTGGTGCGCGGCTATCGCGGCACCTTGGGCGTGCGCCCCTCGGAGGAGCTCGGCGGCGCGCGCTTCGAAGTGCAATTGCCGCCGGGGCTGTGAAGAGCGTTCCGGTCCGCAAAGGACGCGAAAGACGCAAAAGAAGGCAAGGAAGGAAAGAGGCAAGGAAGCAAGAGAAAGCAAGGAAGCGGCGAGTTGCGATCCGTAGGCTGGGCTGGCAAGCCCAGCGCCTTGATCTACGAATGCTGGGCTTGTCAGCCCAGCCTACGGCGACTCCTTGCTCCTTGCCCCTCGCCCCTTGCTCCTTACCCCCTTACTTCTTACTTGCTTCTTCTGCGTCCTTTGCGGACCAACAGCTCTTGATCAGGCAAACGGCGAGCGTCCGTAGAAGCGCCTTAGGTGCGCGGCCACCTGTGGCATCGCCTCGCGCAGCAGGGCCGGGTCGCTGAAGTGGTACTCGGTCGCGACGGCGAAGAATTCCTCCGGGGCCTCGGCAGCGTAGGCGTCGATCGCAGTCTCCCGGCCGGCTTCGACCTCGGCCACCAGCCGGTCGTAGCCCTGCTGGAAATCGCCCGCCCATTCGCGTTGCCACGGGCGCGGCAGCGGCGGGGTGCCGTCCAGCGCGCCGTCGAGCACGTCCAGCTTGTGCGCGATCTCGTGCGCGGCGACGCAGAAACCGGCGCGCGGGCTTTCGCAGTCGGCCAGCACGTCGGCCCAGGACAGCACCAGCGGTCCGGATTCCCACGCCTCGCCGATGAGCTCGTCATGGCCCTCGTGCAGCACGCCGGCCGCATCGATATGGCTGCGCTGCACGCGGAACGCCTCGGGATAGACGATCAGTTGCGACCAGCCGTGCAGGCCCTCGGCGCCGAACTCCAGCAGCGGCAGGCAGCACAAGGCGGCGAGCATGCAGCGCTGCTGCCCGTCCAGGCTCAGCTCGCCGATCGGGCTGATGGTCTTCTCGTGCAGGAATCGTGCGGCGAGCCCGCCCAGGCGCGCGTCGCGCTCCGCATCCAGCGCATGCAACCAGGGCACCGCATTGCGCGTCTCGCGCCACAGCTGCGGATCTATCGGGTCGGGACGCCGCAGGCGCCGGAGCCATTCGAACAACGTACTGCCGTCGCGCGAATCAGGCGGGCACGCTCAGCGATGCATGCTCAGCGGAACATGCCGGGCAGGAAGCTGTGCCAGCGCGGCGACTGCATGCGGCCGGCCGGGCCGGCGTCGCTGTGGACGCTCGGTTTGACCTTGGTTTCGCGCGCCGACGGAGCCGACGCCGCGGCGGCGTTGCGATCGGCTTGTTTGCCGTGGACCTGGTCATCGCAGCTCTCGCCACCGGGCGCGCTCAGTTTCACCTCGCGCGCAGTCACGGACGTGCTGGCGACGGCAAGCAGCAGGCATAGGCAAATCCGCAACATGGAAAGGTCCTCGCGTAAGACGGAGTCCGGCTAGCCGTTGACTATAACGCGATTTCACGCGCAGCCGACGGGCAGGAATGCTGCGACGCAGCACGCACTCGAGCCTGTTTCAGGCGACCCTCCCTCGCCCGCCGCAGCGCTGCCGGAAGCACTCCAGGCTCCCGCATAATGCGCGCATGTCGTGGCTATCCACTCCCTCCGCGCGCCCGACCGAGGCGCAGCGTGCGCCCTGCACGGCGCTACCACCGCCCCTGGCGGCTGCGGACCTTTGGCCGCGGGGTACGGCGAAACCATGAACGAGCGCGAACTGCTGAAGCGGCTGATGGCCGGCCCGGCGTCCGGCGATGCGCTCGCCAGCGCCTCCGGCCAGACCCGCGCGGCGGTGTGGAAGCGGATCGAGGCGCTGCGCGAGGCCGGTGTGCCGATCGAAGCCAAGCCCGGCCGTGGCTATGCACTGTCGCAGCCGCTCGACCTGCTCGATGCGGCGGTGATCCGGGCTGCGCTGCCGGGCGCTACGCGTGCCCGGCTCGACGCGCTGGAGGTCGCCTGGTCGCTCGACTCGACCAACAGCGAGCTGTTGCGACGGCCGGGGCCGGCCGGCGCGCAGGCGACGGTACTGCTGGCCGAGCGCCAGAGTGCGGGCCGCGGACGGCGCGGGCGCGAGTGGGCCTCGCCGCTGGCCGCGCATCTGTACCTGTCGCTGTCGCGCAGTTTTGCCGGCGGACTGGTGCGCCTGGGCGGACTCAGCCTGGTGGCCGGCATCGCCACCGCCGAAGCCCTGCGCGGGCTCGGCTTCGATGCGGTGCGGCTGAAGTGGCCGAACGACTTGGTGGTCGAACACGACACCGGCCTGCGCAAGCTCGGCGGGCTGCTGGTCGAGGGCGGCGGCGAGCACGCCGGTCCGGTCCGCGCGGTCATCGGGCTCGGACTCAATGTGCGGATGCCGCCGGAACACGCCGCGGCGCGAATCGACCAGCCGTGGTGTGACCTGGGCGCGTTGACCACCGCCCCCACGCCCACGCGCGACGCTCTTGCCGCGGCGCTGCTCACGCACTGGCTGCCGGCACTGGAGCAGTTCGACGCCGACGGGCTGGCGCCGTTCCTGCCGCGCTATGCCGCGCTCGACGCATTGGCCGGCGAACCGCTGACCGTGCACGGCGAGGCTGCAGCGCAGCACGGCACCGCACTGGGCATCGCCGCCGACGGCGCCCTGCGCGTGCGCCTGCACGACGGCGCGGAGCGGCACTTCCATTCCGGCGAAATCAGCGTGCGCCGCAGCGTGCCGGCGTGAGCGCGTGGTTGTTCGATCTCGGCAACACCCGGCTGAAGTGCGCGCCGCTGCTGGAGGACGGCCGCATTGGCGAGGTGATCGCGGTGCCCCATCGCATCGACCAGGTCGGCGGCGGCCTGGCCGACGTGCTGCCGGGGCGCATTGAACAGGCGTGGCTTGCCAGTGTCGCCGCACCGGAACTGACCGCCGCGGTGCTCCGCGAACTGGAAGGCCGCTGCCGGCACGTGTCGCTGGCGCGCACCCGCGCCGACTGCGCCGGGGTGCGCATCGCCTATGCCCAACCGGACAGGCTCGGGGTGGATCGCTTTCTCGCGCTGCTCGCCGCGCACGCGCGCGGCGACGGTCCGTCACTGCTGTGCGGGGTCGGCACCGCGCTGACCGTGGACCTGCTCGATCGCGACGGGTGCCACCTCGGCGGGCGCATCGCGCCTTCGCCGACCCTGATGCGCGAAGTGCTGCACGCCCGCGCCGCACAACTGCCGGTGGCCGGCGGCGGGTACCGCGAATTCGCGGCCGATACCGCGGACGCGCTCGCCTCCGGTTGCGAGGGCGCAGCGTTGGGCTTGATCGAGCACAGCGTCGCGGCCGCGCGGCAACGGCTGGGCACTGCTCCGGCGCTGCTGCTGCACGGCGGCGGCGGCGAAAATTTGATGCCGCACCTGCCGACGGCGCGCTGGGTGCCGGGGCTGGTGATCGAGGGACTGGCGGTGTGGGCGAAGACAGAGTGCGCATGAGCAGCACCCTCGAGCGGGCCCATGGACGCCTGGCCTTTAGAATTGCCCGATGCTGATCCGCGCCCTGATCGTCCTGCTGCTCGCGCTCAACCTCGGCGTCGCCGGCTGGTGGCTGCTGCGCGCGCCGCCGACGCCCGCCGAACCCGCCGCGCACCCGCCAGGCGTCGCCCGGCTGCAACTGCTCGGCGAGCGCTCCCGAGCGCCCGCCGCCGCCCCGGCCGCGGCGGGCGCTGCAGCACGCCAGGCCACCGCACCCCAATGCCTGAGCCTGGGGCCATTCGAGACCGCAGCCGAGATCGAGCGCGCGCGCGCCGCCCTCCGGCCGATCGCATCGCTGCAGGTGCGCGGGCGCCGGGTCCAGACCGGGCCGATCAGCGGCTGGCGCGTCTACCTGCCGCCATCGGAGGACCTCGCCGCCGCGCAGGCCGCCGCCGCACGGGTGGCCGAAGCCGGTTTCACCGACTATTTCGTGATGCGCCAGGGCGCGGACGCCAACGCTGTCGCGCTCGGGCGCTATGCCGACGAGGCGACCGCACGCGCGCACGCGGCGGCGTTGGCCGCGGCCGGTTTTGCCGCTTTGGCCGAGCCGATCCGCAGCGGCCCGGTGGCGCTGTGGCTGGACCTCCGGGCGGCCGCCGGTTTCGACCCCGCACGGGCACAGGAGATCAGCGCTGCGCCACGGCGCGAGGCGCTCGACTGCGCCGAGCTGCAATGACGCGAGGGCACGCGAGCCATGAGGCGCACGCTAGACTGTGCAAACCGCCGGCTTAGCTCAGTTGGTAGAGCAACTGATTTGTAATCAGTAGGTCGTCAGTTCGATTCTGACAGCCGGCACCAAGTGAACCCGGCGTAGAACCAACCGCCGGATCGACGATCCAACGGCCGCGTGCCGGCCGATGCTTCTGCTGGCCCGCGATGGCGGCAGACGCCGCCATCGCCGCAGCGACGCCATTCCCAAGGAGACCCTCATGAATCGCACCTACACGCCCGTCTCGCTCATCGGCGCCCCCACCGATGTCGGTGCCGGCGACCGCGGTGCCCGGCTCGGGCCCGAGGCGCTGCGCATCGCCGGCCTGGCCGAGGCGCTGGTCGCCCGCGGCGTCGACGTGATCGACCGCGACAACCTGGATGGTCCGCGCAACCCGTGGACCGCGGCAGTCGAGGGCTACCGGCACCTGTCGGAGGTAGCCGAGTGGAACCGCATCGTGATGGAAGCAATGTATGCCGAACTCAAAGGCGGCCGCATGCCGATCCTGCTCGGTGGCGACCACTGCCTCGGGTTGGGCTCGATTACCGGCGTCGCGCGCTATTGCCGCGAGGCGGGCAAGCAGCTGCGCGTGCTGTGGCTCGATGCGCATGCCGACTTCAACACCAGCCAGGTCACGCCGTCGGGCAACGTCCACGGCATGCCGGTCGCGTGCCTGTGCGGGATCGGCCCGCGCGAGCTGACCCATCTCGACGGCAACGCCCCGGCGATCTCCCCCGACGTGGTCCGCCAGATCGGTATCCGTTCGGTCGACCAGGGCGAGAAGCGGCTGATCAAGGAGCACGGCCTTGACGTCTACGACATGCGCTACATCGACGAGGTCGGGATGAAGCGGGTGATGGAGGAGGCGTTGGAGGGCATGGACGACGACACCCACCTGCACGTCAGTTTCGATGTCGACTTCCTCGACCCGAGCATCGGGCCGGGCGTCGGCACCACCGTGCCGGGCGGTCCGAACTACCGCGAGGCGCAACTGGTCATGGAGATGATCGCCGACAGCGGCCGCATGGCGTCGCTCGACATCATGGAGCTGAATCCGGTGATCGACACCCGCAACGCCACCGCCGAGATCGCGGTCGACCTGGTCGAGAGCCTGTTCGGCAAATCGACGCTGATGCGCGACTGAGCGCCGAGTGCACACGCGCTTCACGCCTGCTCGCGTCTGATGCAAGCGCGGGCCGCCTCCTGTTCAGCGGCCGCCATATCGCAAGCCATCCGACCGAGGAGGTAACTATGAAGCGTTTGATAGCCCTGATGCTGCTGGCCATGTTTTCGATGGGCACCCTTACCGCCTGCAACACCATGGCCGGTGCCGGCGAGGACATCCAGGAGGCCGGCGGCGCCATCGAAGAGCAGGCCGAGGATTGTGACGCCGGCGAGTGCTGAATTGCCTGTACGCCTTCGCATGAAGAAAAAGGCCGGAGCGATCCGGCCTTTTTTATTGCAGCCGGGCTTTCGCGATCACCTCCTGCTCGCCGCCGCCGCACAAGACAGTGCGGCTCCGTTCAGCCATGTGTGGGGCACGCCTGGGGATCATGATCCTGCGCAGACATCGCGCTTGCGAAGCTGACCCCGGCGGTCGACAACCGCTGGCCAACAGGAGACGCGAGTCATGAACAACGACATCATTTCCGGCAAGTGGACCCAGCTCAAGGGCAAGGCCCAGGCCCGCTGGGGCGATCTGACCGACGACGATTTCGACGTGGCCGAAGGCAACGCCGAGTACCTCGCCGGCAAGCTGCAGGAGCGCTACGGCTGGCAGCGCGATCGTGCCGACCAGGAAGTGCGCGACTTCAGCGACACGCTCAACTGAGGCAGCGGCGCATGCATTCGGCCGCCGCGGCGCCAACGGGCGCAGCCACTGTGAAAACGCGCCAGGGAGGGCTCCGGCCCGCTCTGGCGCCGATGCCGATGACGTGCCGGAGACCATCGCGGCGCTGCGGGTAAACTGGACGGCCTCCGTTTTCCCACAGCAGCAGCCACGATGAGTCAGACCCGCGTCCTGACCGGCATTACCACCTCCGGCACCCCGCACCTGGGCAACTACGTCGGCGCCATCCGCCCGGCGGTGGCGGCCAGCCAAGCGCCGGGGGTGGAGAGCTTCTATTTCCTGGCCGACTATCACGCCCTGATCAAGGTCAGCGAGCCGGCGCGCGTACAGCGCTCGACCCTGGAGATCGCCGCGACCTGGCTCGCCTGCGGACTGGAGCCAGACAAGGTGTGGTTCTACCGCCAGTCCGACATCCCCGAGATCCCCGAGCTCACCTGGCTGCTGACCTGCGTCGCCGGCAAGGGCCTGCTCAACCGCGCGCACGCCTACAAGGCCGCGGTCGACAGGAATCGCGCCGAGCAGCTCGACGACGATGCCGCGGTCACCGCCGGCCTGTTCATGTACCCGGTGCTGATGGCCGCCGACATCCTGCTGTTCAATGCGCACCGGGTGCCGGTCGGCCGCGACCAGGTGCAGCACATCGAGATGGCGCGCGATTTCGGCCAGCGCTTCAACCATCTTTACGGGGAGGCGACGGGTGAGGGCTATTTCACCTTGCCCGCGGCGGTGATCGAGGAGCACGTGGCGACCTTGCCGGGCCTGGACGGCCGCAAGATGAGCAAGAGCTACGACAACACCATCGCGCTGTTCGCCCCACGCGCGACGCTGAAGAAGCTGATCTATTCGATCCTCACCGACTCGCGAGCGCCGGGCGAGGCCAAGGACACCGACAGCTCCAACGTGTTCCAGCTGTACCAGGCTTTCGCCAACGCCGATGAGACCGCCGCGATGCGCGCGGCATTCGCCGACGGCATCGCCTGGGGCGAGGCCAAGCAGGCCTTGTTTGAACGCATCGATGCCGAACTCGCGCCGCTGCGCGACAAGTACGAGGCGCTGATCGCGAAGCCGGCCGAGATCGAGGCGATCCTGCGCGACGGCGCGGCGCGCCTGCGGGTACGCCACGCCACGCCGATGCTGGCGCGGCTGCGCGAGGCGGTGGGCCTGCGCGATCTCTCGCGGGTGACCGGCGAGACCGCCCCCGTCCAGGCAAAAGCCGCGCTGCCGCAGCTCAAGCAGTACCGCGACACCGACGGCAGGTTCTATTTCAAGCTGGTCGAGGGCGAACGCTTGCTGCTTCAGAGCGGCGGTTTCGACTCGCCGAAGCAGGCCGGTGAAGTTGTCGCCGCGATCAGGTCCGGCGCGATCGATGCAGCAAGTCTCGCAGCGCATGCCACGGCACCGGACGGTGTCGACACCGGCGAGGTCGCTGCGGCGATCGCCGCGCTGATTGCCGCCGCCCGCGAAAAGGCGCAAGCCAGGGCATGAACCCGCTGGTCGAGCTCAACCTCAGCCTGATCCTGTTCCTGCCGTGGTTCGTGATCCTCGGCGTGCTGTACTGGCTGTTCCCACAGCAGCCGCGGCACCGGGCGCGCATGCTGTTCGATGTCGCGGCGCTGGGCTTGTCGCTGGCCGCGTTCCTGCTGAGCATCTACTGGTCGCACGCCAGCGCCGACCCGGTCTACGGCGCGATGTGGCAGCAGGTGCTGGCGACCGCGCTGGGCTACAGCGTGTTCCTGGCGGTGCTGACGCTCGCCTTCTTGGTGCGGCGGCACTGGTTGTCTCGTCGCGGCTGATTCCGCGCGCGTGTCGATGGCACGCCGCCGGTTACCGCCGAAGTCCGCCGCCCGGGCAGAGGCGCTGGGCTTGGCAGCCCAGCCTACGGGTCTACCTACCAACGGGTCACGATATCCGCGCCTTCGAGAGAACTGCCATGTCCGATACCCACGGCATCGTCACCATCGACACCGGCTTCCAGCGGCCGCGATTCGATGCGTGCTACCTGATCGTCGAAGGCGGCCGTGCGGCGTTCGTCGATTGCGGCACCAACCACAGCGTGCCGGCGATGCTGGCCGCGCTGGCGGACCGCGGCCTGCCGCGCGAGGCGGTCGACTGGCTGGTCCTGACCCACGTCCACCTCGACCATGCCGGCGGCGCCGGCCTGCTGATGCAGCACCTGCCCAACGCACGCCTGCTGGTGCACCCGCGCGGGGCACCGCACATGATCGATCCGGCGCGTCTGATCGCCGGCGCCACCGCGGTCTACGGCGAGGCGGAAATGGCACGCAGCTACGGTGCGATCCAGCCGGTGGCGGCCGAACGCGTGGTCGCCGCGGACGACGGCCACACCCTCGAGCTGGCCGGGCGGCGGCTGCAGTGCATCGACACACCCGGCCATGCACGCCATCACCTGTGCGTATGGGACGAACGCAGCCGCAGCTGGTTCACCGGCGACACCTTCGGGCTGTCGTACCGCGAGTTCGACACCGAGCACGGTGCATTCGTGATCCCGACCACCTCGCCGGTGCAGTTCGAGCCCGGGCCGCTGAAGGCATCGATCGCGCGCCTGCTCGACTTCGCGCCCGAGGCGATGTACCTGACCCACTTCGGTCGGGTCACCGGGGCCGCGCGGCTGGCGCGCGACCTGATCGAACAGATCGACGCGATGGTCGCCGCCGCGCGTGCCACGCACGGCCGGCCGGAGCGCCACGCGCGGCTGGCCGAGGCCTTGACCGCGCTGTACCTGCGGCGTGCGCGCGCGCATGGCGTGCCGCTGGATGACGCGCGGATCCAGGCGCTGCTCGCGGTCGATATCGAACTCAATGCGCAGGGACTGGCGGTCTGGCTCGATCGCAATTGACCAGGCTGCGGCGGCCGTCACGATGCGGATTGCGCCGGACCGTTAGCCTTCGCGCATCCCTGCGCGCACCACAGACAATCTCGTTGTCCGATGCCCTCCGACCGCCCGCACCGCGATATCCACGCCGACGAGCAACGCCGCCAGGACGCGCTCGACGAGTACGAACTGCTCGACAGCGCGCGCGAGCAGGCCTACGAGGACATCGTCAAGCTCGCGGTGATGTTGTGCGAGGTGCCGGCCGCGGCGATCTCGCTGATCGATCGCGACCGCCTGTGGCACAAGGCGCGCATCGGCCTGGCGGTGGACGAAACCGCGGGCCGCGACACGATCTGCGAGCACGCGCTGCGCGAGCCCGGCCGGCTGCTGGTGGTCGAGGACGTGGCACGCGATCCGCGTTTTACGAAGTTGTCGTTGAAGCTCGGCGATCACCCGCTGCGGTTCTACGCCGGCATGCCGTTGCGCAGCCCCGATGGCCACGTGCTCGGCACACTGTGCGTGATGGACGCGGTGCCGCGCAGCCTGGACGCAGCGCAGCGCGAGGGCCTGGAGGTGCTGGCGCGGCAGACCCAGCACCTGTTCGAGCTGAGCCGCTATGCACGCGAACAACGCCGCCTGCTCATCGAGCGCGAGGCGATCTCCCAGCGGCTGGAGGCATCGCGCGCGGACCTGCAGCGGCGCCATGACAAGCTTCAGTACAGCGCCTCGCGCGACCCACTGACTGGTCTGCTCAACCGCGCCGCGCTGGCCCAGCTGCGCGCTGCCCCCGGGGAGCTCGCACGGCTGCAGCAGGCGCCCTATAGCCTGATGCTGATCGATGTCGACCGCTTCAAGCAGGTCAATGACCGCCACGGCCATCTCCTCGGTGATCGCGCGCTGCGCGCAGTCGCCGATGCGGTCGCCGCGTCGATCCGCGAGGGCGACCTGGCGGTGCGCTACGGCGGCGAGGAATTCCTGGTGGTGCTGCCCAACACGCGCCTGGCCGACGCCGCCGAGGTCGCCGAGCGCGTGCGCCAGCGCGTGCTGCTGGCGCCGCTGCCGTTCGCGCTGACCGTATCGATCGGCCTGGCCGGCGGCGAGCCCGGCTGCGACACCCCCGAGCGGGTGTTCGACCGCGCCGACCAGGCGCTGTATCGGGCCAAGGCCGGTGGCCGCAACTGCGTGGTGGCCGACGACACGCTGCAGATCAGCGACGCGCCCACAACGCCTTTGTAGGAGCGGCTTCAGTCGCGAAGCCCGATCGCCGCAGCGCCCGTCCGCTTGCGTGGGAGCGATGTGAGTCGCGCCGGCAAATCAAGGGCTCGCGGCTGAAGCCGCTCCTACAGGAGCGGGGGTTCAGTCCCAGACGGTCGGGGCAGCGCGCGCGTTGTCCTCGCGCAGCGGCACCACGCAGAAGCGCTGGCCGTCGGGCGCCTGCATCACCCACCAGCGCTTGACGAAGCCGACCCGGCTTGCGCCCAGCGCCTCCAGTCGGCTGACTTCGGCATCGAGGTCGTCCGTTTCGATGTCCAGGTGCACCCGCGAAGGGTGTTCGACCTTCTGCACCTCGATGTGCAGGTCGCCCGGGGTGTCGCCGAACTCCGCGTACTGGCCGGTGCCGCCCGAGTCGGGATCGGCGATGGACACGCCGAGTGCCCGGCTCCAGAACGCGGCCGCAGCGCCGAGGTCGCCGGTCTGGCAGTCGATGATGAAGCCGGCGAGGCGGCTGCGGTGGGCCATGGCGGTGCTCCTGTCGATTGGCGTCCCCGCCGAGGCGACGGACCTGCCGGGGCTCCTTACTCCTTACTCCTTACTCCCTACTCCCTGCCTTCATTGCGGCTGCGCCAGATCATCCAGCATCGCCTTGAGGAACCGCGCGGCCTCGCCGCCGGTGCAGGCGCGGTGGTCGAAGGTGACCGACAGCGGGATCACCTTGTGCGATTCGAACCCGCCCATCACCGGGGTCATCTGGTGGCGGCCCTTGCCGGCGGCCACGATCGCCACCGTCGGCGGCACGATCACCGGGGTCGCGTAGCGACCGGCGAACATGCCGAAGTTCGACAGCGAGATGGTGTAGCCCGACAGTTCCGAGGCCGGGATGCTGCGCTCCTGCACCTGCACGCGCAGGCGGTTGACCGCCTCGCGCACGCCACGCGCATCGAGCACGTCGGCGTTGCGCAGCGCCGGCACGAACAGCCCGTCGTCGGTGTCCACCGCGATGCCGATGTCGACGTGCGGGTGCAGGGTCCGGGTCAGCTTGTCGCCGTCGAACCAGGCGTTGAGCGCGGGCACGGCCTTGCACGCGGCCACGATCGCGCGGACCAGGCGCCCGGTGATGTCGTTGCCCGGCATCCAGGCGTGGATGTCGGCATCGTCGCTCAGCGTGGTCGGCACGACCTTGGCGTGGGCATCGGCCATGACCCGGGCCATGTTGCGGCGCACGCCCTTGAGTTGCTCGGGCTGGCCGCTGGCGCTGACCCCGGGCGGCTGGGTGCGCATCGGCTTGCCGCCGGCCGAAAGGGTCGTACGCGACGCCTCCCGCGACTGCTCACGCTGTTGCGCCGACGGAGGAGCGGATCGCGACGGAGCGGCGCTCTTGTTGCCGATCGCGGCCGAGCCATCGGCCGCCGCGCGCTTCACGTCCGCCATGGTCACCACACCGTCGGCGCCGGTGGCCTCCACCTGCGCCAGGTCGACCTTGAGCTTGCGCGCCAGTGCACGCACCGCCGGCATCGCCTTGATCCCGCCGATTGCGAAGGCCTGCTCGGCGCGCACCGCATCGGAGGACTGCATCGCGCCAACCACGGTGCCGCTGTCGGCGCGTTCGCCATCCACGCTGCCCTTGGCCGCGGGTTCGCCCTGGTCCTCGATCGCGCCGCCGTCATCGGAGGCGACCACCCGATCGTCCGGCGCCGGGTCCCGGCTGCCCACGCCTTGCGACGGCTGCTCGCGCTCGTCCTCGTCCTGCCCGCCGCCGTGGTGGTGGCCGGTGTCCTGGCCAGCCGCGCGCTGCGGTTGCGAGGGGTCGATCTCGAACTCGGCCAGCATCGCGCCGGTATTGATCACGTCGCCGGCCTCGCCGGCCAGCTTGAGCACCTTGCCGGAGAACGGCGACGGCACCTCGACCACGGCCTTGGCCGTTTCCATCGACACCAGCGCATCGTCCAGGCGGATCGTGTCGCCGACCTTGACCGACCACTCCACGATGGTCGCGTCCGGCAGGCCTTCGCCGAGATCGGGCAGGAAGAACTTTTTCTTGTCGCTCATTGGGTTCGCTCGGTAGGGCGGGTCTTGACCCGCCATGTGATCTCAATGCGTGGTGTATGGCAGCGGCGGGTTGAAACCCGCCCTAGGTCAACTGGCCTCGACCGCGCGCCGGGCCGCGGCCACGATCCGCTCCACGCTCGGCAGGTACTTCATTTCCAACCGGAACAGCGGGATGTGGGTGTCGTAGCCGGTCACCCGCTCGACCGGGGCGAGCAGGTCGTACATCGACTCCTCGGCCAGCCGCGCGGCGATCTCGGCACCGAAACCGGCGGTCTTGGGCGCCTCGTGCACGATCACGCAGCGACCGGTCTTGCCGACCGACTCGGCGATCGTGGCGAAGTCCAGCGGCCGCAGCGTCGCCACGTCGATGACCTCGGCGCTGATGCCGTCCTCGGCCAGCTTGTCGGCGGCCTCCAGCGCTTCCTTGATCTGCGCACCCCAGCTCACCAGGGTCACGTCGCTGCCATCGCGCAACACGTAGCAGACATCCAGCGGCAGCGCCTCGCCGTCGTCGGGCACGAGCTCCTTGTACTGGCGGTAGATGCGCTTGGGCTCGAAGAAGATCACCGGGTCGGGGTCGCGGATCGCCGCCAGCAGCAGCCCGTAGGCGCGCGCCGGCGAGGAAGGCATCACCACGCGCAGGCCCGGTACGTTGGTGAAGATCGCCTCGTTGGCCTCGCTGTGGTGCTCCGGCGCACGGATCCCGCCGCCCCACGGCACGCGCAGCACCATCGGACAGGTCAGCCGGCCGCGGGTGCGGTAACGGAAACGCGCGGCGTGGCAGATGATGTGGTCGACCATCGGGTACATGAAGCCGTCGAACTGCGACTCGGCCACCGGCTTCATGCCCTGCGAGGCCAGGCCGACGGTCAGGCCGGCGATGGTGGTCTCGTCCAGCGGCGTGTCCAGCACGCGTTCGGGGCCGAACGCCGATTGCAGCCCGGCGGTGGCGCGGAACACGCCGCCGTTGACGCCGACATCTTCGCCGAGCACCAGGACGGTCTCGTCGTTGCGCATCTCGTAGGCGAGCGCCTGGGTGATCGCTTCGATCAGGGTGATCGCGGCCGGTGCCTTGGCCTCGTCGGTCGCCTTGGCCTTGGTCGATTTGGCTGCCTTGTTCATGCGCGTCCCTCCCGCGCGATGGCGGCCGCACGCTGCTCCAGCAGGTCGGCCGGCGGATCGGCGTAGAGGAAGTCGAACATCGCCTCCACCGGCTGCACCGGCGTCTCCAGGTAGGCGTTGATCTCCACATCGACCTGTTTGCCGCACTCCTCGGTCCAGGCCTTTTCCTCGTCCTCGCTCCACAACTTCTGCGCGGTGAGATAGCTGCGCAGGCGCGGGATCGGATCGCGGGTCCAAGCCTCCTTCACCTCGTCCGCCTCGCGGTAGCGGCGTGCGTCGTCGGCGGTGGTGTGGTCGTGCAGGCGGTAGGTCAGGAGCTCGATCACGCTGCCGCCCTCGCCGTTGCGCGCGCGCTCGACGCAGCGACGCATGCCTTCGAGCACCGCGATCAGATCGTTGCCGTCGACCTGCAGGCAATACAGGCCGCCGGCGATGCCCTTCTGCGCGAGAGTCTGCGCGCCGGTCTGGGCCGAACGCGGCACCGAGATCGCCCAGCCGTTGTTGATCACGCACAACACCAGCGGCGCGGTATACGCGCCGGCCGAATTGAGCGCGGCGTAGAAGTCGGTCTTGGACGAGCCGCCGTCGCCGCAGCAGGCCACCGCGATCCGGTTCTCCTTGCGCAGCTTGAACGCCAGCGCGGCGCCGGCGGCGTGCAGGCACTGGGTCGAGATGGGCACGCTCCACGAGTAGTCGTGCTTCGGCCCGGAGAAGTCGTTGCCGCGCTCGTCGCCGCCCCAGTACAGCAACACCTCGCGCGGCAGCACGCCGCGCATGAACTGCGCGCCGTACTCGCGATAGCTCGGCGCAAACACATCCTCGGGCTTCATCGAGGCGCCGATGCCGACGTGGGTGGCTTCGTGGCCGAGGCTTGCGGCGTAGGTGCCGAGCTTGCCGGTGCGCTGCAGCGCGATCGACTTGGTATCGAAGGTGCGCACGAACAGCATCTGCTTGAACAGCGGCAGCAACGCCTTGGGATCGCGGAATGCCTCGGGCAGTTCGGCGACGGGTTGGCCGTCGGGGCCGAGGTATTGCAGGTATTCGATTTCGAACTTTGCGGCGACGGTCATCGCGGGGGTCCTCATGCAGCAGGTCGGCAACGAGACCGACGATCATAACCGCAGCAGTGTAAACAGCCGTTGCGCGGCGCGGCATGGCAGGGGCGGTGCAGGTCGGCCTGCACCCGGTCGACACGCCTGCCCCGGCGCCTGCCGGGCTGGGCGCGGTCTCGCGGCGCCGTCATCGACGGCGTGGTCAGGCGCTGGAAAAAGCGAGGGCGCCACGCGGCGCCCTCGGGTCGACAGTTTGGCGGCGAAGCTCAGTCGTAGTCTTCTTCCAGCTCCATGCGGTCTTCTTCTTCCAGCTCCATGCGGTCTTCTTCTTCCAGCTCCATGCCATCATCGATCGTGCCGTCGTCGAGCTCCTCCCGGGAGCCGTCGTCAACCTGCGCGTCGGCGTCGAATTCGGCCTGGCTGATATAGCCATCGCCGTCGCGGTCCCTCATCTCGAAGTTGCTGTTGAAGTCCGCGTTGACGCTGGCTTCCTGGGCGCTGATGCGTCCGTCGCCATCGGTGTCCAGCTCGGTCCACATGCCGCGCTGGACCGTGCGGTCCGGTCCGCTGACCGGCTCACGGGGTGCCTCGACCGGCTGCGGTGGTTGCGGCGGCTGGGTCATCGCATCGACCTCCGGATCGACCGGCCGCGGATCGGCGTCGTTGACCGGCGGTGGCATGGTGGTGTCCGCGGCGGCATCGGCGGCGGTGTCGAGCTCCTGGGTGGTGCGGTCCTGCGCACCGGGCTCGGCCGTCGTCGTTGCAGGGGGTGACGCCCATGCCGCCGACGACCAGACGGCGGTCAGGGCAAGCGCAATCAGGGTGCGGTTGCATGCGTTCATTGTGATTTCTCCTGCGGGGGATGGGCACCCGCGCATAGCGGGTGCGGGCCAAGCGTCGGCCCGCGCGCGTGTACCCGCGGTGACCGCGGCGCCGGCTAACGCAAGCTTCATTCGCTTTATGCGCGGGCTTAGCGAACTGGGCCATCCATAGGCTCCGCAAGCATTTTTGGCGGGGGTGCTGGCGGCGGCATCGCCATCAACTGGCGCTGCAGGTCATACAGGATTGCGGCGTCGCCGGGCAGCCAACTCGCCGATTCGCTGGCGCGGAACCGCCGGTGAAATGCACGCAGCGCCGCCGCGGGATCTCGCAGGTCGTACCCGATCAGGCGCAGTGCCGCGCACGGGTCAAAGCCCGACGGCGGCGCGGCCCGCACCTCGCGCGGCCACAGTCCGAAGCCGGCCTCGGCCAACCGTCGCCATGGGAAGTACACGCTGGGGTCCTGCTTGCGCGTGGGCGCGATATCGCCATGGGCGAGGACCAGGTGAGGCGGGATGCCGAGCCGTGTGGTGATGTCCTCAAGCAGGCGCAGCAGACTGCGGATCTGCGGCTCGGTGAAGGGTGACGCGCCGTCGTTGTCGAGCTCGATACCGATCGAGGCGGAATTGATGTCGCCCATCCCCGCCCACCGACCGGCGCCGGCATGCCAGGCGCGGTGGACCTCGGACACCAGCTGGTACCGCCGGCCGTCGTCACCGATCAGGTAGTGCGCGCTGACCCGGCCTTGCCGGTTGCGCGTCTGCAGGGTCAGCAGCGCCGCTTCAACGCTGTCCATCTGGGTGTGGTGCAGCACGATCAGGCGCGGCTGGCGCATGTTGTGGTTGGGCGAGCCGCGCCACTGCGCGATCGGGTTGCGCGGTGGCGCGCTGGCGCAGCCGGCCAGGGCGATCAGCAGCCCCGCGGCGAGCGCGCGGCGCATCGCTCGCGCCCATGCCTGGCGTGTGTTCAACTGCATGCTGTCCTCTGCCGCGCCGATCGGATGCACCTTAGCGCACCCGCGGCACAGCGCTTGCATGGAGCGTCGACATGAGTCCAAGCGTCGACATCAGCCCATTCGCTTCCAGCCTCGACAACGGCGGCTGCAGGTCCGCCACCGTCCAGGAGCCGCCCGGGTGCTGATGCACCGGCTGCGCACCGAATTCCGCCTGGCACTGCTGACGCTGTTCGGCGCGACCGCGGTGGTCGGCATCACTCCGTTCGCGATCTACCGCTTCGCCAATGGTCAGCCGCTGGCCGGCACGATCGACCTGCTCATCGTGCTCGGGATCTGCCTGATCGCCGGCTACGCCTGGCGCAGCGGCCGGCTCGACCGCGCATGCCTGCTGTTGTCGCTCGCATGTGCGGGCGGCTGCGTCACCGTGGCCACGCTGCTCGGCCTGGCCGGCGCGCTGTGGATCTACCCGGTGCTGCTGGGCAACTTCCTACTGGTCAGCCGCGGCAAGGCGGTGACGATATCGATCGCTGCGCTGGGCGCCCTGGCGTGGCTCAATCCGGTGTTCGGCGAGCAGGTGCACATCTCGGTGTTCATCGTGACCGCCATCGTGGTCAGCCTGTTCGCCTTCATGTTCGCCTCGCGCACCGAGCTTCAGCACCGCCAGCTCGAGGCTGCCGCCGCACTCGATCCGTTGACCGGCGCCTACAACCGCCGCGGCATGAAGGCCGAGCTCGAGCTGGCGATCGAGGCCAGCCGGCGCAACCAGTCGCCGCTCGGCCTGGCGGTGTTCGACCTGGACCATTTCAAGGCGATCAACGACGGCTTCGGGCACGAGGCCGGCGATGCGGTGCTGGTGCAGTTCGCCGATCTGGTGCGAAGCTCCACGCGCAAGGGCGACCGTTTCTTCCGGCTCGGTGGCGAGGAATTCGCGCTGTTGCTTCCGGGTGCGGACCTCGACGCGTTGCGCGACATCACCGAGCACCTGCGTGCCAGCGTGGAACGCGCGGTACGGTGCGGCGATCGGCCGGTCACCATCTCGATCGGGGCGACGCCGCTGGCCGCCGGCGAATCCGCCAGCAGCTGGTTGAGCCGCGCCGACAGCGCGATGTACCTGGCCAAGGGCGAAGGGCGCAACCGCGTGATCGTGGTCGACAGCGACGGCCAGGTGCCGCCGCGCGAGCTTCGATGAGGGTCCGGGGTTCTGAGCTACCCAAGAGCGCCGGGCGCGACATCCAGACGCGTGCCTCGTAACGCCGGTATTGCTACTGTCAGGCGCTGACCATCCGACCTGGAGCTCCGCATGTTCCGTCATCCCGCTTTCGGCGCCGTCGCCTGCCTGATCGCCCTCACGCCCGCCGCCGCGCACGCGCAAAGCGCCGCGGCCCCGGCCGGGCCGCCGGCCGAGGTGCCGCTGCTGCATGCCATCGGCACCGCGCCGTCGGCGCAGCGCATCGAAGCCGACATCCGCACCCTGGTCGGCTTCGGCACCCGCCATACGCTGTCTGAAACCGAGTCCGACACCCGCGGCATCGGTGCCGCACGGCGCTGGATCTTCGCCGAGTTCGAGCGCATTTCGGCCGAGTGCGGCGGCTGCCTGGAGGTCAGTTACGTCAGCGACGTGATCCAGGGCGAGTCGCGCATCCCCGACCCGGTCGAGGTGGTCAGCGTGATCGCCGTCCAGCGCGGCAACCAGGATCCCGGCCGACACGTGATCATGAGCGGCGACATCGATTCGCGCATCAGCGACGTGATGAACTTCACCGACGACTCGCCGGGCGCCAACGACAACGCCTCCGGCGTGGCTGGCACGCTGGAAGCGGCGCGGGTGCTGAGCCAGCACCGGTTCGGCGCGACGATCGTCTACGCCGCGCTCGCCGGCGAGGAGCAGGGGCTGTTCGGCGGCAAGATCCTCGCCGCCAAGGCGCAGCAGGAGGGCTGGCGGATCGAGGCGGTGCTCAACAACGACATGATCGGCAACACCACCGGCATCACCGGCATCAGCGACAACACCACCGCGCGCGTGTTCGCCGAAGGCACGCGCATGGACGAGACCGAGGAGGAAGCGCGCCAGCGTCGCTTCACCGGCGGCGAGGTCGATTCGCCCACGCGCAACCTGGCGCGCTACGTCGACCGCATGGCCGATACCTACGTGCCCAACCTGGACGTGATGATGATCTACCGGCTGGATCGTTTCGGCCGCGGCGGCCACCACCGCCCGTTCAACGATCTCGGCTACCCGGCGGTGCGGATCATGGAGACCCACGAGCACTACGACCGCCAGCACCAGGACCTGCGCACCGAGACCAACGCGGACGGGCAGCGCATCGTCTATGGCGACACCATCGAAGGAATCGATTTCGACTACGCCGCCAAGCTGACCGCGCTCAACGCGGTCACGCTGGCCGGGCTGGCCGCCGCCCCGCCGCCGCCGGCGCAGGTGACCATCGAAGGCGCGGTCAGCGCCGACACCACCCTGCGCTGGACCCGCCCCAGCGCGGCACAGGCGCCCAACCTGGCCGGCTACAAGGTCCACTGGCGGCTGACCACCGAACCGCAGTGGACTCGCAGCGTGTTCGTCGGCGACGTCACCGAGCACACGCTGGAGAACGTGGTGATCGACAACTACTTCTTCGGCGTCTCGGCGGTGGCCAACGACGGCAGCGAAAGCCCGGTGGTGTTCCCGGGCGCGGCCGGCAGCTTCGGCGGCTACCAGGCCGAGTCCGGCCAATAGGCTGGAGAGGATGGCGGCGCGGCCGGTCCCCTGGGGCCGGCCAGCCACCATCACATGGCCGCGGTTGACCGGCCCGGCGGAACTTCATTTTTCTTCGACCGCCTCGGGAGGAGACTGGCATTTCCCCCGCACCGAGATACCGCCATGAAAACCGCCGTTTCGATCTCCCTTGCGCTCACCATCGCCGTGGCCACCGCCGCCTGCATGACCGACTCACGGACGATGGAGCCTGCAAACGCAGCCCCGATGATGGCTGGCGGCCAGAACACCGCCGTGCCACCGGCCAGCGCCAACCGTCCCGAAGAGCCCCGGGACAAGCTCAAACGCATCCACATGCAGGAGCTGGACAAGAACCTCGACGGCTTCATTACGCCCGATGAGCTCGATTCCAACCACGTGCTCGGCATGAACTTCGCCACCTACGACACCGACGGCGACGGCCGCATCAACGAATTCGAATTCTTCGACTACGTCGACGCCAACACCATCGAGTGAAGCCCGGCGGCAGCTGGAGCTTCCGCTGCCGCGCTGGCGCCTGTCACCCCGAGCGATCGGCTGCAGCAGTGGCGATCGCGCTCGGGTTGGCGGCCGAACGCGCCATCCGGGGCCGGCCGGGCAGGCCGGCGAGGTGGTTGGCGGTCCGTTTTTATCCCGACCGCCCGCGCCAAGCTGCCTCAACTGACCTTGTCAGCCCGCCCCGGCCGTCGCTAGCGTTGTTGTGGGCCGGAGTTCTGCCGCTCCGGGTCCCGATCGCCAGGTCGGGCATCGCAAGCTGTGACCGCAATCGCAGACCTCCGCGCGGCGCCGGCGTTAGATGGCCGCACGAGGAGGCACGATCATGATCAACGCAAACAAGCCGACCCCACCCGACCGGTTGGAGCGTGTCGCGCGGGGGCTGCTGGCGCTCGCCTTGATCACCGCAGTCACCTGGGCATGGGCGAATGACGGCGGCCTAGGCTGGGAATTCCTGGGTCGCCTGCGGGGCTGAAGCAGGCGCACAGCCCGGCGTGGCTCCAGCCGGTCCGCACCATCTCACCAAACCCATTTCCGACCGGGTGGAGGGCAGACGCCCGCATTGCGCACCACCAGCCGGAACAGGTCGGCCGGGCCTGGCCTTCTCCTCGCCTGTTGTAGTTGGGGCCTGCAGTCCCACGCCGACGACGTGCCGGGCACAGGCAGGCCTGCATGCTGCGGCAATGACCGAACCGGACGCGATCGTTATCGGCGGCGGTATCGCCGGGCTCGCGTGCGCGTTGGCGCTGGGCGACGCCGGCCTGCGGGTCACCCTGTTGGAACAAAGCGACAGCCTTGGGGGGGCGCGCGCGCAGCTGCACCGCCGCGGAGACCGGCGATCGGGTCGATCTCGGTCCGCACATCACGCTGACGGAGTACCGCAACATGCTCCGCCTGCTGGGGCAGCTGGGCACGCGCGACCGCGTCGCGTGGCAGCAGCAGCAACTGCTGACCCTGGTCGACCGGCCGTACCCGGTGACCATCCGGTTGCACCGGCTGCCGGCGCCGCTGCATCTGCTGCCAAGCTTGCTCGGGGCTGGCTTGCCGCCGAGCAGGTATTGGCAGCCGCCAATCGGCCGCGGCAACTGGTGTGCCCACTACCGCCGATGCAAGGCCTGGTCCGCCTGGTCGGCGGCCGCACGGCGCGTTGATGCGGCCGCTCCTTGGGGAGGCGGGGCGAAGGTGATGCTTACCTGACTACCCGCATTTGGAATACCCGCAGTTCAGGCAGGTCGCACACCCGTCCATGATCACGATCGCCTTGGCGCTGCACTTGTGGCACATGCTGGCCGAGGGCGGGAACGACACGCCGCCGTCGCCGGTGACTTCCAGGTCCTCCTCGCGCGGCGCGTCGGCGACCTTCGGCTCCGGGAACAGGTCGTTGCCTACGTCAGCTTTTTTTTTTGAACTCAGCTGCGCATACGCGGCGCGCTTCTCGGCGATCAGCGCGCGCTGGGCATCGCTCATTTCCGGGTCGTGCATCAGGCCGATCGACTTGAGGTGGTCCTCCACGATGCTGCCCAGCTCGGCCACCAGCGAGGGCATGTAGACGCCGCCGGCCTTGAAGTAGCCACCCTTGGGGTCGAACACGGCCTTCATCTCGTCGACCAGGAAGGTCACGTCGCCGCCCTTGCGGAACACCGCGGACATGATCCGGGTCAGCGCGACGATCCACTGGAAGTGGTCCATGTTCTTGGAGTTGATGAATATCTCGAACGGGCGGCGATGCTCGTGCTCGCTGCCGGCGTTGAGCACGATGTCGTTGATGGTCACGTACAGCGCGTGCTCGAACAGCGGCGATTTGATCTTGTAGGTGGAACCGATCAGGATTTCCGGGCGTTCGATGCGTTCGTGCATCTGGATGACGTTGGCCAGCTCCGGGTCCGGCGCACGCAGCTCGGCCTCGGCGACTTCACGCGCGACCGCTTCGGCCTTCGCCGCGTCCTTGGCCTTGTCTTCCGGGGTGACGACGCTGTAGCCCTTGATTTTCTTGTCGATCTTGACGGCCATCGGCCCGACTCCTGATGCAGGTGTTGCTGTTTTCTGTTGAGGGGAATGCAGAGCACCCTTCCGGCCTCCCTCCGCCATCGGGAGGGAGGCGGTAGGCCTACTTCGACTTTGCCGCAGTCCTTTTCGCGGCCTTGCCGGGGGCGGCCTTGCCGACACTGGTACCAGCGGATGCCTTCTTCGCCGGCGCCTTCTTTGCAGATGCCTTTTTCAGCGGGGCCTTGTTCAACGGGGCCCTGCGTGCGGCGCCCGGCCTGCTTGCGCTTTTCCTGGCTGCGACCTGCTTGCTCGCGCCCTTGCGTGCCGGTGCCTTCCGGGCGACGGCGCGCTTTTTCGCGGCCGGTTTCCGGCTCGCCGGCGTTCCGGTGGCCGACTTGGCGGCGGCAGCTTTCCTGGTTGCGACGGTGCCGGTTGCCGCGGCTTTCCTGCCGGCGGGCTTGCGTGCGGCAACCTTCTGCGGGCGCGTGCTGGTTACCTGCTTGCCCGCCGCCTTGTCGGTGGTGGTCTTCGACTTGGTGGCCGGTGCAGCCTTACCGGCCGGTACCCGCTTGCCAGCGCTTTTCTTTGCGGTCGCAGACCTGCGCTGCAGGCGGTCGGCTTCCTTTTTCGCCTTGGCGCTGGCGTCGGCCAGGCTCTTCTTGGCGCTGCCGACGGCCTTGCGCGCGGACGTGCCGGCTTCGCCGGCGGCCTTGCGCGCGCGGCTCGCGGTTTTCTGCACCGACAGCAATGCACCCTGGGCGTTGCCGGCGATGGCGCCGCCCAGACTGGTCACCGTTTCCTTCATGTTGTCGGCGGCCTGGGACAAGGTCGCCGTCACTCCGTTGCCGTTGCTCATGAGCCCTCCTGACGGGCACTGGTAGTCAGCTTTGTTGGCGTGCTGGAGAGCGGTGCTCCCCGGAGCGATGCTATACCTGCTTTGGGTACGAACGACAGCGGGCCGCCGCTTCCCGCGAGACCGTCGATCCGGGCGTTGGGCGGCCCGGATCGGGCGAGTCGATACGCTCAGAACTTGCCGTAGTAGCCCTCTTTGAGCGCATCGAACAGGTTGGCGGCGGTATGCATCTCGCCGTCGTACTCGATCTGCTCGTTGCCCTTGACCTCCAGCACGCTGCCGTCCTCCAGCTCGAAGCGGTAGAGGGTGTTCTCCAGGTCGGCCTCTTTGACCAGCACGCCCTGGAAGGCGGCCGGGTTGAAGCGGAACGTGGTGCAGCCCTTCAGCCCTTTTTCGTGCGCGTAGCGGTAGATGTCCTTGAAGTCTTCGTAGGCGTAGTCGGTGGGGACGTTGGCGGTCTTGGAGATCGAGCTGTCGACCCACTTCTGCGCCGCGGCCTGCACATCGACGTGCTGCTTGGGGCTGACGTCGTCGGCGGCGATGAAGTAATCCGGCAGCTGGGCCGCGGTGTCATCGGAGAACGGCATCGCCTTGGGATTGACCAGCTCGCGGTAGGCGAGCAGTTCGTACGACCACACGTCGACCTTTTCCTTCGACTTCTTGCCCTCGCGGATCACGTTGCGGCTGTAGTGGTGGGCGAAGCTCGGCTCGATGCCGTTGGAGGCGTTGTTGGCCAGGCTCAGCGAGATCGTGCCGGTCGGCGCGATCGAGCTGTGGTGGGTGAAGCGCGCGCCGACCTCGGCCAGTTCGGCCACCAGTTCCGGCGCGACTTCCGCCACGCGCTGCATGTAGCGCGAGTACCTGGCGTGCAGCACCTTGCCCTGGATCGGCTGGCCGATCTTCCAGCCGTCGGCCACCATCTCCGGCCGCTTGCGCAGCATTTCGGCGTCGACCTCGAAGGCCTCGTCCATGATCGGCGCGGCGCCCTTCTCCTTCGCCAGCTCCAGGCCCATCTCCCAGCCGGCGACCGCCATCTCGCGGGCGACGCGCTCGGTGAACTCGCACGAGGCCTCGCTGCCGTACTTCATCTGCAACATGGTCACCGTGGAGCCCAGGCCGAGGAAGCCCATGCCGTGGCGGCGCTTGCGCATGATCTCGTCGCGCTGCTGCTGCAAGGGCAGGCCATTGACCTCGACCACGTTGTCGAGCATGCGGGTGAACACGCGCACGACGTCCTTGTATTCCTCCCAGTCGAACTCGGCCCGGTCGGTGAACGGGTCGCGCACGAATTTGGTCAGGTTGACCGAGCCGAGCAGGCAGGCGCCGTACGGCGGCAATGGCTGTTCGCCGCAAGGATTGGTCGCTCGGATCGCTTCGCACCACCAGTTGTTGTTCATCTCGTTGACCCGGTCGATCAGGATGAAACCCGGCTCGGCGTAGTCGTAGGTGGAGACCATGATCATGTCCCACAGGTGCCGTGCGCGGATCTGGCCGTAGATCTTGCAGGCGACCAGCCCGTCCTCGCGCGAGACGTAATTGCGGTGGGTCGGCCACTCGCGCCAGACCACCTGCTCGGGGTTGTCCAGATCGAGGTCGTTCTGTTCCTTGCTGTTGACCGGGAACAGCAGCGGCCAGTCGGCATCGTCGGCGACCGCCTCCATGAAGCCGTCGGTGATCAGCAGCGACAGGTTGAACTGGCGCAGGCGGCCGTCCTCGCGCTTGGCGCGGATGAAATCCTTCACGTCCGGATGGCTGACGTCGAAGGTGCCCATCTGCGCGCCGCGGCGGCCGCCAGCGCTGGACACGGTGAAACACATCTTGTCGTAGATATCCATGAAGGACATCGGCCCGGACGTGTACGCACCGGCGCCGGCGACGAACGCGCCGCGCGGGCGCAGGGTGCTGAACTCGTAGCCGATGCCGCAGCCGGCCTTCAGCGTCAGCCCGGCCTCATGGACCTTGTCGAGGATGCCGTCCATCGAGTCCTCGATGGTCCCCGAGACGGTGCAGTTGATCGTCGAGGTGGCCGGCTTGTGCTCGAGCGCGCCGGCATTGGAGGTGATGCGGCCGGCGGGGATCGCGCCTCGGCGCAGCGCCCACACGAAGCGCTCGAACCAGTGCTGCCGCTGCTCCTCGGACGGCTCGGCCTCGGCCAGTGCGCGGGCGACGCGCTGGTAGGTGCCGTCGATGTCGGCATCCACCGCCTGCCCGGTCTTGGTCTTCAGCCGGTACTTCTTGTCCCAGATGTCCTGGGACGCGGGCTGCAGGACCACGTCCCGCGTGGGGGCCGACTTGATCGTCCCGGTCTTGACCGCCTCGAGGCGCACCGTGCTCATGCTTGTCCTGTCTCCCTCGTCAAGGCCCGGAGTGCCCGCGGCCGATGGTTCTGTGTCTGGTCATCACGTTTTCAGTCGATGGGTTTCGCCGATCGCGCACCGTTGCCACAAGCCACCGACGCGCATGCCCGCGGCTGCGTCGTGCGCGCCGCGTCAATGCCGGTTTTCAGTGGCCATGGGCCGGGTTTGCTCCGTCACGCGCCTCCCTCCAGGGCGTAACCCGCCCAAGCCGAACCCTACTGCTTGGGCTTACTTCAGGGCGATGACCACAACATGTAGTGTCGCCGCGAGGGATCAAACTACGCCGGGGGTCGAGAGGTGTCAAACGGTTTTTTGTGAAGCCGCGCGGGGTGCGGCCGACGTGCCGGCCTGCGCCCCGGAAGGGCGGGCACTGGCGCTCCGGCGCCTCTATCGGAGCCCTCGTATCGTGCCGCTTGCGGGCTTCAGAATCGTCCGTAGCCATGTCGGGCTTCCAGCCCAAGCGTTGCGCCAGCTCCCGGAACCGCGGGTGGCTGCGCAGGTTGTTCCAGCGCGCATCGGTCGCGATGAAGGCCAGGCGGCTGTCGCGCTCCCGATGGCCCCGCTCGAGCAGGCCGAGGGCGGCGTCGTGATCGCCCAGCGCGTTGTGTACGGCCGCAAGGGCTGCGGCGAGAAAGTGTCCGAGCGGATCTGATCGCGTCCGGTGCAAGGTCCACCACCGAACGCCTGAGGGGCTTTCACTCGCGGTTCGGTGAATACAGGGACACTGGGGTCGGCACTGCGGGCTGCGGCGGGCTTGATTGTCCGCCGCAGACCGCGATTTCATGCCACCACACGCCTCCTGGACGATGACGCCGATGCGCCCTGCACGCCCGACGCTCACCACACTTTTCGCCCTGACCCTGGCCGCCGCGTTCGGTGGCTTTGCTGCGACCGCAATCCGCGATGCGCTGCAGGCGCCGGTGCAAGCTGCGGCCGCGGCGCCGCCAGCGCTGGCGGCACTGCCAGCCGCGGTCGAAGGCCAGCCACTGCCATCGCTCGCGCCGATGCTGGCGCGCGTCACCCCGGCCGTGGTCAGCGTGCACACCAAGCAGCGCGTGCGCATCCACAACCCGTTCGCGAACGATCCGGTGTTCCGCCGGATGTTCCCCGACATCCCGCAGGAGCGCATCAACGAGTCACTCGGCTCGGGTGTCATCGTTGACGCCGGCAACGGCTACGTGCTGACCAACCACCACGTCATCGTCAACGCCGACGAGGTCTCGGTGACGCTCAGCGACGGCCGGACGCTGCCGGCCGAGTTCGTCGGCTCCGACCCGGACACCGACATCGCCGTGATGCGGATCGCGGCCGAGGATCTCGACGCACTGCCGCTGGCCGATTCGGATGCGCTGCGGGTCGGTGACTTCGTGGTTGCGGTCGGCAACCCGTTCGGCATCGGCCAGACCGTGACCTCGGGCATCGTCTCGGCGGTCGGCCGCACCGGCCTGCGCGGGCTGGGCTACCAGAACTTCATCCAGACCGACGCCTCGATCAACCCCGGCAACTCCGGCGGCGCGCTGGTCAATCTGGACGGTGAGCTGATCGGCATCAACACCGCCAGCTTCAACCCGCAGGGCAGCATGGCCGGCAACATCGGCCTGAGCTTCGCGATCCCGACCAGTCTGGCGCGCGACGTGATGGCCCAGCTCATCGCCACCGGCGAGGTGCGCCGCGGCACCCTCGGGGTGGACGCGCAGGACCTTGATGCCCGGCTGGCCCGCGCAGTCGGCCTGGACGATGCGCGCGGCGCCCTGGTCACCCGGGTATTGGTCGATTCGGCCGCAGCCGCGGCGGGACTGCGGGTGGGGGACGTGGTGGTCGCCGCCAACGGCCAACGCATCGACGACCGCGCCGCGCTGCGCAATTTTGAAGGCCTGCAACCGCTCGGCAGCCGGGTGGTGCTGGACGTGCTGCGCGACGGCGAGTCGCTGCAGCTGGCGGCGATGCTGCGCGAGCAGCCGCGCGCGCTGGCCGGGGGCGCGATCGATCAGCGCCTGGGCGGCGCGACGATCGCCGAACTGCCCGAGCGCCTGCGCCAGTCGGGCGTGTCAGGCGTCTGGGTGGAGTCGGTCGCCGCCGACTCGCGCGCCGCGCGCAACGGGCTGCGCGCGAACGACGTGATCGTCGCGGCCAGCAGCGGCACGTTCGCCGACCTGCCAGGCTTCCGCGCCGGCTTCACGCGAGCTCCGGCAGAGTTGGTGCTGCGCATCGTGCGCGGCAACCGCCGCGGTGTCCTGTCGATGCAGTGACCTGCGTAGAAAGGTTCATACTCGTTACGTCCCAGACCAGGAGCGATCCGATGTCCCCAACCTCCACCGATGAGGTCAAGTCCAACCTCGGCGAAGCCGGTGCCCAGCTCAAGCAGGCCGCGCGCGATGCCGGTACCGCGTTCAAGGGTGCGGCCGGTGCGGCCGGCGACGAGCTCCGGCTCGGCAAGGCGCACGTTAAGTCCGACCTGGCCGACAGCGCCCTGGCCGGCATCGCCGCCGCCGAACAGGCCGGCACAGCTGCCAGCGAGCAGGTCGACGTGCTCATGGAGAAGGGCCGCGACCTGATCGAAAGCGCCGCCGAGCTGGTCCGCGAGCGTCCGCTGGCATCGTTCGGCACCGCGTTCGCGGCCGGCTTCATCATCGCTAAGCTCGCGCGCAGCGGCGGCAAGTAAGAGGGGCGGCGCGGTGAACTCGCGCCCGCCGCACCGGGAGCCCGCACACGACGAGTACGGCGCCCAGGCCGACCAGTTGTCGGCGGCCGCACGCGAGGCCCTGCGCCACCATGCCAGCGCGGAGCAGGCCGAGCTTGATGCCGCAGATCAGGCAGAGGCGCAGGACGACGTCGCTGGCCCGGACCCGGCGCCGGAACTGATCGAGACGCTGCGTCAGCTGGGGCAGACCGCCCGGGCCGGCACCGGCGCGGCCGGCGACACAGCCAAGGCCTTGCGCTCGCTGGTGGCGGCGGACCTCTCGCTGGCGCGCAGCGCATTCGGCCGCACCCTGGCGCTCACCGGCGCGGCCATCGCGCTGGGCCTGTCGTTTTGGCTGCTGCTGTCGGCCGCGCTGGTCACGTTCCTGAGCCTGCAGCTCGGCGTGCCCTGGTCGCTGTCGCTGTTGGCCGTTGCGTTGCTGAGCGCGGGCATCACCGGCTACTGCGGCTGGCGCGCGATGCGCTATTTCGATCACACGCGGATGCAGGCGACCCGGCGGCAACTGGCGCGGGTCGGCATCGGCGAACCAGCCGACTCTAACCCCGAGCCCGGCCGGGTGGCCCCGACCCACGACGCCACCGGGCAGCACCCGCCCGATGATGACGGCCCGCCCGCCAGGGACCGGCGCAGCGTCGAAGTGGCCCCGCCCTGACCGCACCGCCAAGCACCGGGGAGGTGCCATGAGTTTCGACAAGTTGCTGCACAAGGTCGAACAGGCCGAGGCTGCGCTGGAGGCCCGCGAGCGCCAGTGCGCCGCCGACGTGCGCCAGTTCAGACGCACCTGGCAGGCGTTGTGGACACCGGGGCGGATCCTCATCGCCGGACTGGCCGGGGGCTTCCTGAGCGGCCGCGCCGAACCGCTGCGCGCTGCCAGCCAGGGCGGCGGCCTGCTGCGCATCGTCTCGACGCTGTCGACGCTGATGGCCAGCACCGGCGCGCGCTCGGCCGCCGACGAGGCGGAGCAAGCCGCCGACAGCGTCGAAGACGTCGCCCGACAGGCGCCGCACCACGACACCGGACATCCCGACGCGCAAGCCGCATCAGCGGCTGCTCCGGCGGGCCTGCGGGAGCCAGTCGAACCGTGAGCCTGCCGCCGGACGTACCGGCGCCAGAGCCGCCAATCCTTAGCGACAGTGGCGAGCCGGCAAGTACACCAGCAAGACCGCGGGGCTCGATGGCCACAGCGGTGCTCGCCACGCTGGCGGTCGGCTATACCCTGTGGGCGGCGCAGGCGGTGGTCCTGCCGGTGCTGCTGGCGATGTTCTTCGCCCTGATCGGCAACCCGATCATCCGCGCGCTGCGCCGGCTGTACCTGCCGACCTTCCTCGCTGCACTGCTGGTGCTGCTGGGCGGCTTTGTCGGCACCGTCACGCTGGCCTACCAGTTGATCGAGCCGGCCACCGAATGGGTGCGGCAGGCGCCGCGGGCGATGACCACGCTCGCACCGAAGCTGCGCGAGATGACCAAACCGGTCGACGACGCCAGCGACGCGGCCGAGAACATCGCGCGGGTCGCCAGCGGCGACGACCAACGCCAGCCGATCCAGGTGGTGCGCACCGAGGCCAACGACCCGTACAAGGCCCTGACCGCCACCCCGCGACTGCTCGTATCGGTATTGGCGGTGGCGCTGCTGACCCTGTTCTTCATGGCCTATGGCGAGGGCCTGCAGCGCCACGCCATCGCCCTGCTGCCGAACCGTCATCAGAAACGGGTGACTGTGGAAATCCTGCACTCGATCGAGCGCGAGGTCTCGCGTTACGTATTGACCATCAGCTTGATCAACGCCACCGTAGGCCTGACCTTCGCCGGTCTCCTCTACCTGCTCGACATGCCGCTGAAGGAGGCGTTGCTGTGGGGCACGATGGCGGCGCTGCTCAACTTCGCGCCATACGTGGGTCCGCTGATCGGCATCACCGTGATGCTGCTGGTGGGCTTTGTCGCCTTCGACGAGCTGTGGCAATCGCTGCTACCCGCCGGAATCTATCTGGCGTTGAACACACTGGAGGGGCAGATCCTCACCCCGATCGTGCTCGGCCACCGGATGCGGCTGTCGCCGCTGGTGCTGATCCTGGCGCTGCTGCTGTTCGGTTGGCTATGGGGGATCATCGGGCTGCTGCTGGCGGTGCCGCTGCTGGTGTGCGTGAAGATCGTGCTGTCGCGGATCGATGGGTTCGAGCGGTGGGCGACATTGCTGGAATGACGCATCTTCTTGTCCGCGTCTTCGGCTCTATCCGGCGGGCGCTGCCGCGCTTCCACGCCGTCATTGCAGCGGAAGGTGAGATCCAGCTCGGTCGTTGCGATTGCCGTTGCCGTTGCTCTTGCTCCACAACGCAAATCACTCGACGCCGCCTCTCCACAGACCCCGAAGGGGCGGCGGCCATGGATGGCCGCCGTTTTCCGACCGAGCCATGGATGGCGAGTCGGAAAATCCCCGCGCTGCTCCACGCCCGCACGGGAGGTGTGTCGAGGAGAGCCCTTTCTTTGGTTACTTTCTTTGGGCTTGTCAAAGAAAGTGACCCGCCTTCAGGCGGAAGCTCTTGACCTTGAAGTTGACCTTGATCTTGAGCGCGCCGCACCCTTAAAAACATCCGCAGGCGGTAGACAGGCAAAGATCAAATGCTTTCGCCTAAAGGCGAGTCACTTTCTTTGCAAGGGCCAAAGAAAGTAACCAAAGAAAGGCCCTTCCTCGACACTTCAAACACCTCGCCGTGGGGGCGACGCGGGGATTTTCCGACTCGGCATCCTGCCTCGGTCGGAAAACGGCGCACATCCGTGTGCGCCGCCCCTTCGGGGTCTGTGGAGTGACGAGGTGGCTCGATTTACGCGACTACGGCAACGGCAAGGCAAAGCGAAATCACAGCAAGAGCACGATGACCGGGTGCGGAGCTCCGGGCCGGATCAACGGTTGCACACGGAGCCTCGCGCCCGCGGCGCTAGAATGGCGCGGTGAGCTTCCCCGTCCACGCGATCACGCTCGACCTCGACGACACGATCTGGCCGATCGCGCCGGTCATCGTCCGCGCCGAGGCCGCGCTCGCGCAATGGCTGCGTGAGCATGCGCCGCGTACTGCGGAGCGCTGGCCGGTCGAGGCCACGCTAGCATTGCGCGAGCAGATGACGCACGAGCACCCCGATCTCGCCCACGACTACACCCAGCTGCGGCGGCTTGCGCTGGAGCGGATGTTCAGCGAGGCCGAGGATGATGTCGCATTCGTCGATCCGGCCTTCGATGCGTTCTTCGCCGCACGTTGCGCGGTCGAGCACTACGACGACAGCCTGGAGGCGCTCGACCGGCTCGCCGCGTGCGTGCCGCTGGCCGCGCTCAGCAACGGCAACGCCTGCCTGAAGACGATCGGACTCATGCACCTGTTCCGTTTCCAGCTCGGCGCTCGCGAACACGGCGTCGCCAAGCCGGCGGCCAGCATCTTCCACGCCGCCTGCAACCAGCTCGGGTGCGAGCCGGCCACCGTGCTGCACGTCGGCGACGACATCGCGATGGACGTGGTCGGCGCGCAGCGCGCCGGCCTGCGCACCTGCTGGCTCAATCGCGAGGGCCGCGCCTGGCCGCACGACGACCTGCAGCCCGACCTCCAATTCACCACGCTCACCGCGCTGGCCGACTGGCTCGACGCGCAACACCGCCCGGAGTGCGTTTCCGCATGAACCTGCCACTCGGCTTCACCGCCACCTCCACCGATGTCCTGCCGCTGCACGTAGTCGACCGCGCCTCACTGGCTGACTGGCGCGCGACGCTGCCGGCCGAAGTCGCCAACTGGCTCGACGCGCAGCACTTCGACGGCTCCGCCGGTTCGGTATCGACCTGGCCCGACGCCGAAGGCCAACTCACCGGTGCGGTGATCGGCACCGGCGATCGGCTCGACCCCTACAGCTACGGCCATGCACCGCTGGCGTTGCCGGCGCGGGTCTGGCGGCTGGCCGGGCAGCACGACGCAGCCGCGCTTGCGGCGCTGCGACTGGGCTGGGGCCTAGGCAGCTACCGCTTCAGCCGCTACAAGCAGCCGCCGCGTGCGCCGGCGCAACTGCTGGTGGAGGACGATGCCGCCGCATCGTTCGACGCGCTCGCGGCCTGCGTGCGGGTGCGCGACCTGGTCAACACGCCGACCGAGCACATGGGCCCGGACCAGCTCGAGCAGGTCGCCTGCGAAATCGCCGAGCAGCACGGCGCGAAGATCGAGGTGGTCAGCGGCGAGGACCTGCTCACCCGCAATTTTCCGGCGATCCACGCGGTCGGGCGCGCCTCGCATCGTGCGCCGCGGCTGATCGCGCTGCGCTGGGGTGACATCTCCCACCCGCATGTGGCGCTCGTCGGCAAAGGGGTGTGCTTCGACACCGGCGGGCTCGACCTCAAGCCGGCCGACGGCATGCGCTGGATGAAGAAGGACATGGGCGGCGCCGCGCATGCGATCGCGCTGGCCGAGTGGTTGATGGCGCGCAAGCTGCCGCTGCGGATCACGCTGCTGGTGCCGGCGGTGGAGAACGCGGTCGGCCCGGATGCGTTCCGCCCCGGCGAGGTGATCGCCACGCGCCAGGGCCTGTCGGTGGAGATCGACAACACCGACGCCGAGGGCCGCGTGGTGCTGTGCGATGCGCTGACCTACGCCGGCGAGCAGTCGCCCGAGCTGATCCTCGACTTCGCCACCTTGACCGGCGCGGCCCGGGTCGCGCTGGGGCCGGACCTGCCGGCGCTGTATGCCAACGACGATGTGCTCGCCGCGCAATGGCTCGACGCCGGCCAGCAACAACGCGACCCGCTCTGGCGCATGCCGCTGTGGCGCCCGTACCTGCGTTACCTCACCAGCACCATCGCCGACCTCGCCAACGGCGGACCGTCGAAGATGGCCGGCTCGGTCACCGCCGCGCTGTACCTGGAGCGCTTCGTGCCGGCCGGTCTGCCGTGGGCGCACCTGGACGTCTTCAGCTGGAACGAGGCCGACCGCCCCGGCCGCCCCGCCGGCGGCGAGGCTCAGGGACTGCGCGCAGCATTTGCGATGCTGCAGGCGCGCGCTGCCCGCGGCCGGACCTAGCGTAGAGCGGAGCTTGCTCCGCTGCTGCCCGGGATTGAACAAAGCAGCCGAGCAAGCTCGGCTCGACGGCTATCGCGGCAGCACGCCTGACCATCAAGTGGTGACCTCCGGCAGGTTGGATCGGGCGCGCGCGGCGGTCACACTGAGGCCCTTGTCGCGTCCGGGTAGCCCATGAGCACCTCTGCCGATCTGCTGAAGGAACTGCGAATCGACCGGAGCGTCCCGCCCCCGCCCTCGCGGCGCCGACTGTGGATCGCGCTTGCGATCATCGGCGCCGTATTGGCCGTCGGTCTTGTCGGTTGGATCTTGTTCGGCCGCGACGATACGCCACAGGTGCGCACCGCCAGAGCGGTCGAGATCGGCGGCGGCAATGGCGGCGTCTCGGTGCTTGACGCCACCGGCTATGTCGTCGCCCGACGGATCGCCACGGTCTCGTCCAAGATCACCGGCCGGGTCCGCGAGGTGCTGATCGAGGAAGGCCAGCACGTAAAAGACGGCGAGGTGATGGCCACGCTCGACCCGGTTGATGCCGACGCCGCGCGCGACCTCGCCGCCGCGCAACTGGCCGCCGCGCGCAGCCAGAGCGGCAGCGTGCAGGCGCAACTGCGAGAGGCCGAGGCCAACGCGACCCGCCTGGACTCGCTGGTCGAAGGACAACTGGTGTCGCAGGCGCAGTATGAACAGGCCGTGGCCCAACGCGACGCGCTGCGCGCGCAACTGGTGACCGCACGGCGCAACGCGCAGGTGGCCAGTGATCAGTTGCGCATCGCCGAGAACGGCGTCGACAACACCGTGATCCGCGCGCCGTTCGCCGGCGTGGTGATCGCCAAGGCGGCGCAGCCGGGCGAAATCGTCTCGCCGCTGTCGGCCGGTGGCGGCTTTACCCGCACCGGCATCGGCACCGTGGTCGACATGGATTCACTGGAGGTCGAGGTCGACGTCGGCGAGGCCTACATCGGCCGGGTGCAGCCGGAGATGCCGGTGGAGGCCACGCTCAATGCCTACCCCGACTGGAAGATCCCCGGCGAGGTCATCGCGATCGTGCCGACCGCCGATCGCGGCAAGGCGACCATCAAGGTGCGGATTGCGCTGAACGTGCGCGACCCGCGCATCGTGCCGGACATGGGCGTGCGGGTGAGCTTTCTGGAAACGGCCCAGCCTGCCGATGCCGGCGCGCCGCCGCCGGGCGTGCTGGTGCCGGGGTCGGCGATCGTCGTGCGCAACGACGAGCAGGTCGCGTTCGTCGTCGCCGGCGCTGAGGTCGAGCAGCGTACGCTGCAGCTCGGACGCACCCTGGGCGAGGATCGCGAGGTGACCCGCGGCTTGGGCGGCGGCGAAATGGTGGTGCTCGATCCGCCGGAGGAGCTGATGGAGGGGATGAGCGTGCGGGTCGCTGATGAAGCCGGCGATGAGGACTAGAAGCGAAGGTGCGCTTTGTTCGTCAATCCCGAAAATGCGGGAATGACGGCTGAAAGCAGGAACAAGCGACAGCACACGCAAGAACACAACGACCTCCTGCCTGCGCAGGAATGACAAAGCGCAAACCCACGCATCACGAGGGACGCATCGATGCCACTGGTCACCATCCGCAATCTCACTAAGACCTACCAGCGCGGCCCGGAAAAGGTCGAGGTGCTGCACGGCATCGATCTGGATATCCCGAAGGGTGACTTCGTCGCGCTGATGGGGCCGTCTGGTTCGGGCAAGACCACCCTGCTCAATTTGATCGGCGGCCTGGATTCGCCCAGCGGCGGCGAGATCGACGTGGCGGGCCAGCGCATTGACACGATGCGCTCGGGCGAGCTCTCGCAGTGGCGCAGCAACCACGTCGGCTTCGTATTCCAGTTCTACAACCTGATGCCGACCTTGAGCGCGCAGAAGAACGTCGAACTGCCGCTGCTGCTGACCCGGCTCTCGGCCGCGCAGCGCAGACGCAATGCCGCTATCGCATTGCAGTTGGTTGGCCTGGCCGAGCGTGCCAAACACCGGCCCAACGAGCTGTCCGGCGGCCAGCAACAGCGCGTGGCGATCGCGCGCGCGATCGTGTCCGATCCGACGCTGCTGATCTGCGACGAGCCCACCGGCGACCTCGACCGGCAGTCCGCCGAGGAGATCCTGGCGCTGCTGCAAAGCCTCAATCGCGACCACGGCAAGACCATCGTCATGGTTACCCACGACCCCAAGGCCGCCGACCACGCGCGGCGCACGATCCATCTCGACAAGGGCACGCTCGCCGGCGAGCGCGCCTCCGCCGCGGCGGCTCCGACGGCACTGTCGTCCTGAGCGCAGCGAAGGTCGGCCTTCGCCTTCGGCAGACGAAGCCGGTAGCGGTAGTGCACGGACTGAGGAACCCAACATGAAATACCTGCACCTGATCTGGGCCGCGCTGTTCCGCAGCAAGACCCGCACGCTGCTCACGCTGCTGTCGGTGGTCACCGCGTTCCTGCTGTTCGGCATGCTCGACTCGGTGCGCCTGGCATTCAGCGCCGGCACCAACGTCGCCGGTTACGACCGGCTCGTGGTCGCCTCGCGCCTGTCGATCACGCAGATGTTGCCGATCAGCCTGGAAGCGCGCATCGCCGCGACGCCGGGCGTGCAGAAGGTCGTGCACATGGCCTGGTTCGGCGGCGTCTACCGCGAGCAGAGCAACTTCTTTCCGAGCATGTCGACCGGTCCTGGTTTCTTCGAGCTGTACCCGGAATACGACATCGACCCGGCGCAGTTGCAGGCATTCGCCGCCACCCGCGACGGCGCGGTGGTCGGCGCCGCCTTGGCCGAGCGTTACGGCTGGAAGCTTGGCGACGTGGTGCCTCTGCAGGCGACGATCTTCCCGACCCAGGGCAGCAATGACTGGGCATTCAAGCTCGTCGGCATCTTCAAGGTGCGCGACCAGAAACGGCGCGGCGAGGAGAACCAGTTCCTGTTCCGCTGGGACTACTTCGACCAGGCCAACGACTTCGTCAAGAACCGGGTCGGCTGGTACATGGTCAAGCTCGAAGACCCCAGCCGCGCGACCGAAGTGGCACGGGCAATCGATGCCATCTCGGAGAACTCCGACCACGAGACCAAGACCCAGACCGAGCAGGCGTTCAACCAGGCGATGGTCAAGCAGTTCGCCGACATCGGGCTGATCGTCACCGCGATCATGGCCGCGGTGTTCTTCACCCTGCTGTTGCTGACCGGCAACACGATGGCGCAGGCGGTGCGCGAGCGCATCCCGGAACTGGCGGTGCTCAAGACGATTGGTTTCAGCAACGGCAGCGTGCTGTGGCTGGTGTTGGGCGAATCGGTGCTGCTGGTCGTGCTGGGTGGGGTGATCGGCCTTCTGATTGCCTCCTTTTTGATCGCCGGGGTGGCCGCGGCGAGCGGCGGCATGATCCAGTTGGATACGGTCCCGGCCGCGACCTGGCTGATGGGCATCGGCCTGATGCTCGCGATCGGGCTCGCGGTCGGCCTGCTGCCGGCGCTGCGCGCGATGCGGCTCAACATCGTCGATGCACTGGCCGGCCGCTGAGCCAGGAGAACACACATGAACCGACTGACATGAACCGACTGAAAGAATGGCTGGGCAACCTGGGCGTGGTACTGGCGCTGGCCGCGGGGCTGGCGGCGTGGACCTACCTGCCGTGGTACGGCGTGCTCGCGCTGTTGGCGGCACTGGCCGCGTGGCTGCTGCTGAGCCGGGCCGGGCAGCAGACCCTCGCGGTCGCCGGCATCGGCATCGCCACCCTGCCGCAACGCTGGGGGGCTTCGTCGGTGGTCGTGGTCGGCATCGCCGGGGTGGTCGGCGTGCTGGTCGCGATGCTGGCGATGGGCGAAGGCTTCCAGGCCACGTTGCGCGGCACCGGCAGCGCCGATACCGCGATCATCCTGCGCGGTGGCTCGCAGGCCGAAACCAACTCGGTGATCAGCCGCGACCAGGTGCCGCTGATCACCAGCCTGCCCGGCATCGCCCAGGGCGCCGACGGCCGGCCGCTGGTGTCGCCGGAGCTGTCGCAGGTGGTGAACATGGTCACCCGCGCCGACGGCACCGACGCGAACGCGCAGCTGCGCGGGGTCGGCGACACGGCCTGGGCGGTGCGTCCGCAGATCGAGCTGGTGCAGGGGCGCAGGTTCGAGACCGGCCGCCGCGAGCTGGTGGTCGGGCAAGGCGCGCAGAAGCAGTACGTCGGCCTGGAGCTTGGCAATCAGCTCGAGCTGGCCAACCAGATGTGGACCGTGGTCGGCGTGTTCGCCTCCGGCGATTCGCACGAGTCCGAGCTCTGGGCCGATGCGGAAACGCTCGCGTCGACCTACCAGCGCACCTCCTACCAGTCGGTGACCGCCAAGCTGGCCGGCGCTGACGGCTTTCGCCAGCTCAAGGCGGCGATGGCCGCCGATCCGCGGCTCAAGCTCGACGTCACCACCACGCGCGACTACTACAGCAAGCAGTCCGAGGGCCTTACCAAGATCATCCGGATACTCGGCACGGTAGTCGGCACGATCATGGCGATCGGCGCGGTGTTCGGCGCGCTCAACACGATGTACGCCGCGGTTGCCGGCCGTGCGCGCGAGATCGCGACCATGCGCGCGCTCGGCTTCCGCGGGCTGCCGGTGGTGGTCGCGGTGATGCTGGAGACGATGCTGCTGGCGCTGCTCGGTGGGCTGCTCGGCGCCGGCGTGGCGTGGCTGGTGTTCAACGGCTACAGCGTGTCGACCTTGAGCTCGAACTTCAGCCAGGTGGTGTTTCAGTTCCGGGTCTCGCCCGAACTGCTGTGGACCGGGCTGAAGTGGGCCCTCGGCATCGGCCTGGTCGGTGGCCTGTTCCCCGCGCTGCGGGCTGCGCGTCTGCCGGTGACCGACGCGCTGCGCGCGGCATGAGGCGGTGGCGTCAGCCCACCGCGACCGGCGCCCGGCGCGCGCGCCGCAGGCCGTCGCCGGCGTAGATCGCAAGCGCGACCCAGATCAGCACGAAACCGATCGCCCGGTCGCTGCCGAACGGCTCACCGAACACCAGCACGCCGCACAGCAGCTGCAGGGTCGGGGCGACGTATTGCAGCAGCCCCACGGTCGACAGCGGCACCCGCCGCACCGCGTAGGCAAAGCCGATCAGCGGCAGCGCGGTCAGGGCGCCACCGAGCACCAGCAGCAGGTCCAGCCAGGGCCACCACGCGCCCAGCACGCCGCCCTGGCCATGCCATTCGCCCCACAGCAGCAGCGCCAGCGCCGGCAGCAGCAGATAGCTGCTCTCGATGCCCAGCCCTGGCAACGAGTCGATCGCGGTGACCTTGCGCAGCAGGCCGTACATCCCGAACGAGCCCGCCAGCGCCAGCGCGATCCACGGAAAGCTGCCGTAATGGAATGTCAGCCACAGCACGCCGGCGGCGGCGCAGGCGACCGCCACCCATTGCCCCCGGCTGAGCCGCTCGCGCAGCAGCAACACGCCCAGCACCACGTTGAGCAGCGGGTTGATGAAGTAACCCAGGCTGGCCTCGACCACGTGCCCGGCGTTCACCGCCCAGATGTACAGCCCCCAGTTGAACGCGATGAAAAGCCCGCTCAGCGCCAGCATCGCCGCGATGCGGGGCCGCTCGCGCACGACCTGCAGCCATCTGCGACCGTGCTTCCAGAACAGCCAGGCGAGCACCAGCACCGCGCTCCAGACGATGCGGTGGGCGATGATCTGCAGCGACGGCACCGCCTTGAGCAGGTGCCAGTACAGCGGCATCAGTCCCCACAGCACGAACGCGCCGGCGGCCATCCACAGCCCGCGCCGGTACTCGGCGGCGGCCGGCGTCATGCCGCCGGCTCGCCGGTTGCTGCCGTAACCGGTTGGATGCCACGCGGCCTGGCGGTGATCAGCCGGTCACCCGCGGCGGGTAGCGCAGTCGAGGAATTGCTCATGGCGAACAGGCTGCCGGCAGAGTGGTGGACGTGGGGCGAGCGAGCATACGCGAGGACGGGAAGCCGCAGCGTCGGCAATTGCCGTGCGCCCTTCCTATGCAAGGGACGGAAAAAAAACGGGCGCCCAGGGCGCCCGTTCGCTGTGGATCGTGGGGCGGTCGTTCAGTCGGCCCAGTGCCCCGGGGTGTCGACCTGCTTGAGCACCTGCGCCGACAACTGGCGGTCGTCGTTGAGCAAGCGCACGGCGTCGGCCAGGATCGCGGCGGACTCGCGCAGCAGCGGGTCGGGGCGGTCTTCGGCCAGCTTCTCGCGCGCGGCATCCTCGACGATGTTGCGCTCGGCCGCGGCCAGCCCGTCATCCAGTGCGCTGTCGGCCAGCGGGTCCAGTGCCAGCCCCAGCTCGAGCCGGGTTTCCTGACGCTGCCGGCGCTTTTCCTGGTTGCGTTCGCGTTCGGCGCGGCGCTCGGCTTCGTTGAGCGAAATGTAGGTCTTGTCGCGCTCCTCGCGGAACTGGGCGACGTCCTCCTTCCACCACTGGAACTCGCGGTTGTCGGCCACCCGGGCGGTGTGCAGCGACTCCAGTCGCGGCAGCAGCGGCTCGAAATTGCCGTAACGGATGTGCGGCACCGCTGCGATCTTGGTCCACGGCAGCGCGTTGTCGTAGGTGCTCTCACCGAACTCGGTGGCGTCGACCGAGACCGGGAACGCGATGTCCGGCACCACGCCCTTGTTCTGGGTGGAGCCGCCGCTGACCCGGAAGAACTGCGCGATGGTCAGCTTCACCTGGCCGAAGCGCGGCTCCTCGTTGGCCGGCCAGCGGTCCAGGTCGAGCAGGTTCTGCACCGTGCCCTTGCCGAAGGTGGTCTCGCCGATCACCAGGCCACGGCCGTAGTCCTGGATCGCGCCGGCGAAGATCTCCGAGGCCGAGGCCGAACCGCGGTTGATCAGCACCGCCAGCGGGCCGGTCCAGGCGATGCCGGCGTCGTTGTCGCCCTCGACACTCACGCGGCCGCCGGACTCGCGCACCTGCACCACCGGTCCGCGATCAATGAACAACCCGGTCAGCTCGATCGCCTCGTTGAGCGAGCCGCCACCGTTGTTGCGCAGGTCCAGCACCACGCCGTCGACCTTGTCCGCGCGCAGCTGGGTCAAAAGCTTGGCCACGTCGCGGGTGGCCGAGGTGTACTCGCCGTCGTTGCGGCGGCGGCCCTCGAAATCCTGGTAGAAGCCGGGCAGTTCGATCACGCCGATGCGCTGGTCCGGCCCGTCGCCGGCGGCGGGGATGGTGAGAATCTTGGACTTGGCGGCCTGGTCCTCCAGCCGCACCTCGTCGCGCACCAGCACCACGCGGCTGGCGGGGGTATCGAGCCCGAGTTCGGCCGGGATCACGTCCAGCCGCACCTCGGTGCCCTTCTTGCCACGGATCTTGGCAACCACGTCGTCGATGCGCCAGCCGACCACGTCCTCCATCTCGCCGCTGGTGCCCTGGCCGACGCCGACCACGCGGTCACCGGGCGACAGCAGGCCGGACTTGCCGGCCGGGCCGCCGGGCACGATCTCGCGGATCGCGACCACGTCGTCCTGCTTCTGCAGCACCGCGCCGATGCCCTGCAGCGACAAGGACATCGACAGGTTGAAGTTTTCCGCCGAGCGCGGGGTCAGGTAGTCGGTGTGCGGATCGATCGCATTGGCGTAGCTGTTGACGAAGGTCTGGAACACGTCCTCGCCCTTGAGCTCGGCGATGCTTTCGGCGAGGTTGGCGTAGCGCTTGTCGAGGGTTTTGCGGATCTCGTCGCGCTCCTTGCCGGCCAGCTTCAGGCGCAACCAGTCGTTGCGCACCGATTGGCGCCACAGGTCATCCAGCGCTGCCGTATTTTCCGCCCACTGCGCGTCCTCGCGGTCGTAGTGGTAACGGTCATCGCCGGTGAAGTCGAACGCATCCTCCTGCCCGAGCACGTCGCGGGCGAACGCCACGCGCTCCTCCACCCGCTCGCGGTAGGTGGCGAACATCGCGTAGGCCGGGCTGAGATCGCCGCTCTTGATCGCGTCGTCGAGCTCGGTCTCGTAGCGGTCGAAGCGGGCGATGTCCGCCGCGGTGAAGAACTGCTTGCTGCCGTCGAGCGCCTCCAGGTAGCGCGCGTACATGTCGGCCGACAGCGCGTCGTCGAGCGCTCGCGGGCGGTAGGCGTAGCGGCTGTCCGACAGCAGCCCGTGGACCAGCTTGGCGGCCATGGCCTGGTCGGCAGTCGGCGCGGTGGGCACGCTCAGCGCATCGGCGCTGTCCTCGATCAGGCCCTGCCCGGTGGCCGCGGCGGGAACCGGCGCCTGCGAGGACGGCGGCATCGCGCCGTTGTCGCGCGCAAGCAGCGCCAACGGGACGGTCAGCAGGAACGCGAGCAGGGTGGTCTTGGCATTCATCGCGGGGGCTTCGCGGCCGGCAACGGCGGCCTGATCTTTGGGTGGGATGACGCGTGGGGGGCGCTGCGGCCAGGCGGTCCGGTCACGAGGTGCAATCGGATCGCTGCGGTCGGGCACGTGCGGGGTGCAAACGAGCATGCAACGGGGTTTGGACAAATCCACAGTGCCGAAAGTTGCGTCCGCTGTCATCTGCCGGAGCCGGTTCAGGCACACGCTATCGGCGCGAGGTTCAGTTTGGCGTGAGTGCGGCCAGGCCGCGCCCGACCGGCCCTGCTGCCAGGTGACTTCCGTGCTGACCGGCCGGTGAATTTGCGCGGGATGCGCCGTCCGGTGCACGGGCCAAGACGCGGGCGAAAACCTCTAGGCCGCGGCGAAACCGGCTTCGATCGCGGAACGATCCGCGTGGTACGACGAACGCACCAGCGGCCCGGAGGCGACGTGGCTGAAGCCCAACGCCAGGCCAAACACCTCCAGCTGCTTGAACTCGTCGGGCGTCCAGTAACGCAGCACCGGGTGATGGTGGGCACTGGGCTGCAGGTACTGGCCGATGGTAATCATGTCGACATCGTGCGCGCGCAGGTCGCGCAGCGTCTGCTGCACCTGCTCCATCGTCTCGCCCAGGCCGAGCATGATCCCGGATTTGCTCGCAACCTGCGGGTGCTGGGCCTTGAACCGTGAAAGCAGGGTCAGCGACCACTGGTAGTCGGCCCCGGGGCGTACGTTGCGGTACAGGTCGGGCACCGTCTCCAGGTTGTGGTTGAACACGTCCGGCGGCGCGGTCGCCAGGATCTCCAACGCGCGCTCCATGCGGCCCTTGCCGCGGAAGTCCGGGGTCAGGATCTCGATCCTGGTCTTGGGGCTGTGGCTGCGGATCGCCTTGATGCAGTCGACGAAGTGCTGGGCACCGCCGTCGCGCAGGTCGTCGCGGTCGACGCTGGTCACCACCACGTACTTCAGGCCCATGTCGGCGACGGTCTGGGCCAGCGTCAGCGGCTCGGACGGGTCCGGCGGCTTGGGCCGGCCGTGGGCGACGTCGCAGAACGAGCAGCGCCGCGTGCAGACCTCGCCCAGGATCATGAACGTGGCGGTGCCGTGGCTGAAGCACTCGTGGATGTTCGGGCAGCTGGCTTCCTCGCACACCGTGACCAGACGGTTCTCGCGCAGCTTGGCCTTGAGCTGGGCGACCGAGTTGCCCGACGGAATACGCACCCGGATCCAGGACGGCTTGCGCAGCACCGGCGCGTCGGCGAACTGCACCGGCGAGCGGTTGATCTTGTCGCCGGCCAGTTGTTTGGCGCCGGGCTGCAGCGACGCCGGCGCATCGCTGGTTACGACCGCAAGCGGGATGGACTTGGTGGTGGACTGGGTCATGGCGCTGCAGTGCTCTTGATGTCGGCTCTTTGCCGCTTGGAACAGGCTGGGGTGAGGGCTCGCGAAACAGGTCTGCGTCGGATGCGCGGTGGCGCTTGCCCTCATCCGCCCTGCGGGCACCTTCTCCCGCTCGCGGGAGAAGGAAAAAACGACTGCCCTCCCGCTTGCGGGAGAAGGGAAGTCAGGCTGTCGCCGGCAACTCCGGCAATGCTGCCGATTCAACCCTCAATCCGAACTGCCGCGCGACATGCCCGACCAGCGCCGGCTTGACCGCCTCCAGCCGCGACGGGCCGCCCAAGTCTAACATTGAGGTCACCTGCAGCCCCGCGAAACCGCAGGGGTTGATCCGCGCGAACGGCGACAGGTCCATCGCGACATTGAACGCCAGGCCGTGGAAGCTGCAGCCGCGGCGCACCCGGATGCCGAGTGCGGCGATCTTGGCGTCGGCGACGTAGACGCCGGGCGCGCCGGCACGGCGGACCGCCTCGATGTTCCAGTCGGCCAAGGTGTCGATGATGGCCTGCTCGATGCGGCACACGTACTCGCGCACGCCCACCTTCAGCCGCTTCAGGTCCAGCAGCGGGTACAGCACGATCTGGCCGGGGCCGTGGTAGGTCACCTGGCCACCGCGATCGACGTGGATCACCGGAATGTCGCCCGGCATCAGGACGTGTTCGGGCTTGCCGGCCTGCCCCAGGGTGAACACCGGATCGTGTTCGACCAGCCACAGCTCGTCAGGGGTGTCGGCGGCGCGCGCATCGGTGAAGGCCTGCATCGCCCGCCACACCGGCTCGTAGGGCTGGCGGCCGAGGTCACGCAGCTGCGCGGTCAGCGGGGCGGGCCGCGCCGGGACGGCCGGTGCGGCTACAGCGTCCACTTCACGTCCGGGTGCGCGCGCAGGACCTGGTGCGCGAGCTCGTACTGCGCGCGGGTCTCGGCATGGAACCCGATCCGCACCGACACGTACTTGCCGTTGCTGGAGGGCTTGCACCCGATCGCGTCGGTCCGCACACCGATGCCGGCCTCGGCCAGCCGTTGCGGCAGCACGCGCTCCAGACCGGCCGCGGCCGGCCCGACCGCGCTGAGCTCGAACGTGCCCGGAAACTGGAAGCCGTGGTCCGGGTTGTCGGAGGTGATGTCCATGGCCGGGATTATGGGTCCGCGCGGGAGCGAACCCAAGCGCGGGCGCCCCTCGGGCACTGTAGGAGCGGCTTCAGCCGCGAGCAGTTGATCTTGACCGGCACCGGACCGGAAAGCTCGCGGCTGAAGCCGCTCCTACACAGGCAGGCACCACTAGTCCGAGTGCCACCACATCAGCAGCTCGTGCCACAGCCGCTTGAAGAAGCCGGCCTCCTCGATCGCGCTGATCGCGACCAGCGGGCGCTGCGCGAGCACCTCGCCGTCGAGCATCACCTTGACCGTGCCGATCGCCTGGCCCTGCTCGATCGGCGCGACCAGGGCGGTGGGCACGTCCATCATCGGCTGCAACTGCTCGTAGCGCCCGCGCGGCACGGTCACCAGCAGTGGCTGGGACAGGCCGAGCTGCACTTGGTCGGCCTGGCCCTTCCACACCTTCTGCTCGGCGATCTGGGTGCCGGCATCGAACAGCTTGTGGGTCTCGTAAAAGCGGAAGCCCCAGTTGAGCAGCGCCTGGCTGTCGTCGGCACGCTGCTTCTCGGAGGTCGAGCCCATCACCACCGAGATCAGGCGCTGGTCGCCGCGCTGCGCCGAGGCCATCAGGCAGTAGCCGGCGGCCGAGGTGTGGCCGGTCTTGATGCCATCGACACTGTCATCGCGCCACAGCAGCACGTTGCGGTTTGGCTGGGTGATCGAACCGACCGTGTACTCCTTGATGCTGTTGTAGGAGTAGGCCTCGGGGTAGTTGTGGATCAGCGCGCGGGCCAGCAGGGCGAGATCTCGCGCGGTCGAGACATGGCCCTCGCCGGGCAGTCCGGTCGGATTGACGAAATGCGAGTTCTGCATGCCGATGCGTGCGGCGTACTGGTTCATCAACGCGGCGAACGCATCGACGCTGCCGGCGACATGCTCGGCCAGGGCGATCGCGGCGTCGTTGCCGGACTGCACCACCATGCCCTTTTCCATCTCCAGCAGCGGCGCGGTCTGGTTGACCTCGAACCCGGAGTAGCTGCCGTCGGTGGCGGCGCCGCCGGTGCGCCAGGCGTTCTCGCTCATCATCACCTGGTCGGTCTTGGCGACCTTGCCGCCGGCCATTTCCGCGGCGATCACGTAGCTGGTCATGACCTTGGTGATGCTGGCCGGCTCGACCTGCATGTCGACGTTCTCGCCGGCCAGGATGTTGCCGCTGGTGGCGTCCATCAGCAGCCAGGCGGTGCCGGTGATTTCCGGCGGCGGCGGCACCGGCAGCGCATCACTGGCCGGCGCGGCGGCGTTCGGCTGCGGCACGGGCGGGATTGGCGGCGTCGGGGTCTGGGCCAGGGCGATGCCGACGACGAAGGCGGTCAGCGCGGCAAGTACGAAGCGGGATTTCATTGTTCAACTACTCCGGGAGCCGGACCGTGCCGGCCAAAGATCGAGAAAAAAGTCAGTCGTGCACGTGCTGCGGCTGGCCGAAGCCGAGTTCAACTATGCGCGCGGCCAAATCCGGCGCGGCCGCAGTCGCGACCGGGCTGATCCGCAGGCGCCACACCGGCCGGCCGTCGGCATCACCGGCCAGCAGCCGGGCGCCGTCGATGCCGGCCTCGCGCATCATTGCCAGCGCGCGCTCGGCGTTGCGCCGCGTGGAGAACGCAGCGACCTGCAGGGTCAGCGCGCTGGGGGCCGGCCCGCTCGCCATCACGGGCGCGGCGGTCTGCGCCGGCATCGGCGACGGCTGGCCGGTGGCGATGCGCACGCCCGGCGGCAGTTCGACCGCGGCGGCGCTGCCGACCGGAATCGTCTCGACCAGGTGGTCCATCGCGCTCGCCGGCGGCTGCACGCCCGGTCCGGGTGCAGGTGCTACCGAATCGGTGGGCGAGGCCGCGGCGTGCATGCTGGTGGCGGGATCGCCGGGCGTCAGCGCACGCACCTCGACCCGCGCGGTGCCGTTGCGGACGTAGTCCAGCTTGACCGCCGCGGCGTAGCTGAGATCGATCACGCGGCCCTCGTGGAACGGGCCCCGGTCATTGACCCGGACCACCACCGACTTGCCGTTGTCGAGGTTGGTGACCCGCGCGAAGCTCGGCAGCGGCAACGACTTGTGCGCGGCGGTGAAGGCATACATGTCGTAGACCTCCATGTTGGAGGTGCGCCGGCCGTGGAACTTCTTGCCGTAGTACGAGGCTTCGCCCTGCTCGACATAGCCGCGCGCGTCGTCCATCACGCGGTAGGTCTTGCCGAGCACGCTGTAGCGGGCGCGGTTGCCGACCCTGGAACGCGGCAGCTCGACCACTTCGGGCTCGGGAATGCGGTCGACGTCGGGCACATGCTCCGGCGTGCTGTCGGGGACGCCGGGCTTGTACAGCCCGCCGGCGACGTAATCGCCGCGGGTGCTGGGGTCTTCTTTCGCGGGCGCGTACGGCGAGACCGGCGTGCCCGCGCCTGCGGTTTCGCGCTCAACCTGGGGCGCGGCGGGCGCGGGCGGCTTCTCCGGCGTACCGGCGCAGGCCGCCAGGCCGAGCACCAGGGCCGCGGCAAGTGGCCACCTCATGCGGCCGGGCGGAGACCGGGCTCATCGCCCGTGTTGCCACCGGCGGCGAGCGGATTCTCGCGGCCGGCGATCGCCTCGGCCAACTGGTACACGGCCATCGCGTAGAGCTTGGAGATGTTGTAGCGGGTGATCGCATGGAAGTTGCGAAAGCCCAGCCAGTGCTCCATGCCGTCGACGCCGTCCAGGTTCAGCAGCACCGCGCGCTGGTCCGGCGCGACCGGCGTGGCCGGGCGATAGCCCAGTGCGTCCAGCTCGGCCAGGCTCATGTCCGGCGCCAGGCCTTCCGGTTCGTGGTCCTGCGCGTCCGGGTCGCGCTCGGCGCGCACCACGACCGGGCCACCGCGGACCCAGCCGCCCTTGTTGACGAAATAGTTGGCGATCGAGGCGAACACGTCGTCGGTGCTGCCGAACAGGTCGATGCGGCCGTCGCCATCGCCATCCACGGCGAACTCGCGGTAGCTCGACGGCATGAACTGGCCCCAGCCCATCGCCCCGGCGTAGCTGCCCTTGAGCGTGGTGATGTCCAGGTCCTGCTCCTGGCCGAGCGCGAACAGTTGCGCCAGCTCGCCGCGGAAGAACGCCTCGCGGCGGTTCTCGCGATCGGCCTTGGCCGGGTCGCCGGTGCGCGGATAGGCGAACGCCAACGTGTACAGCGCATCGACCACCGGATAGCTGCCGGTGTTGCCGCCGTAACTGGTCTCCACCCCGATGATCGAGACGATGATCTCGGCCGGCACCCCGGTTTCGGCCTCGACCCTGGCCAGTGCATCGCGGTGCCTGGCGAGGAACGCCTGGCCGCCATCGATGCGCGCCTGGCTGATGAAGATCGGCCGGTAATCGCGCCACGGCTTGGCTTCAGCCGGCCGCGACATCGCGTTGATGATGCTGTCGCGGATCTCGGCCCCGGCCAGCACCGACTCGATATGGGCCGATTCGATGCCGTAGCGCGCGGCGGTGTCGGCGACGAAGGCGGCACGCGCCTCCGGCAGCGACATCTGCGGCAGCGGTTCGGGCAGCGGATCGGTGCCGGGCGTCGGCGTCGTCTTGGATGTCGTCGTAACTGGTGGCGCGCCCGCGGCGTCGGCCGGTTCGGCTGCTTCGGCTGGAAGCGTCTGGACGGGTTGCGCAGTCGGTGGCGGCACCTGCGTGGCACAAGCTACCGGCGCAAGCAGGAGCGCGCAGATCAAGGCGCAGCGGGCTAGGCGTCGATTCATCTGAATGAGGTTAGCACGGCACTTTGGCGTTCAAAGTGTGTGAGCAGCCGACGGCGTCAGTGAGTCAGGTGCTGTTGTTGTTCAGCTGCAGTGCGCCCGGCACGCGACCCCGGCGCGCACCGCGACCGAGCTCCTGCCAGCCCCTCGCCATACCAGCGAACAGTGACCCGTCTTGCCTAGATCCCCGCTCTGGCGTTGCACTTGCCGTTGCACTTGTCGTTGCTCCACAACGCAAATCAATCACCGCCGCCTCTCCACAGACCCCGAAGGGCGGCGGCCATGGATGGCCGTCGTTTTCCGACCGAGCCATGGATGGCGAGTCGGAAAAATCCCCGCGTCGCCCGCACGGCGAGGTGTTTGAAGTGTCGAGGAAGGGCCCTTCTTTGGTTACTTTCTTTGGCCCTTCAAAGAAAGTAACTCGCCTTCAGGCGAAAGCATTTGATCCTTGCCTGTCTACCGCCTGCGGATCTTTTTGGAAGTCGCGACAAGACCAGATCAAGATCAACGGCAACGGCAACGGCAACGGCAACGGCAACGGAACGGCAACAGCTGCAAGCAAGGGCACGGCCAAACAAGGGCTAGGGGCTACGCCGCTCCACCAATCGTGGGAGGACGGCATGTCGGGATCGACTGTGCTGCAAATGCGCAGCCGATGCACGGAGTGGCTGCGCACCCCCGCCTCAGTGCATGTGCACCGGCCGGTGCGCCCGCACCGCCATCACCACCCCGAGACCGGCCAGCAGCGACACCGCCGACGTGCCGCCGAAGCTCAGCAACGGCATCGGCACCCCGACCACCGGCAGCAGGCCCGCGATCATGCCGCCGTTGACGATCACGTAGACGCAGAACGCCAGCCCCAGTGCGCCAGCGATCAGCCGCGAATAGCCGTCGCGTGCCTCCGCGGCGATCCACAGGCAGCGCCCGACCACGAACAGGTACAGCGCCAGGGTCACGGCCACGCCGGCCCAGCCGAACTCCTCGCTGAGCACCGCGAAGATGAAGTCGGTGGTGTGCTCGGGAATGTAGTTCAGGTGCGCCTGGGTGCCCTCGCCCCAGCCCTTGCCGGTCAGGCCGCCACCGCCGATCGCGATCTTGCTCTGGATGATGTTCCAGCCGGCGCCCAGCGGATCCGACTCGGGGTCCAGGAAGGTCAGGATGCGGTCCTTCTGGTAGGGGCGCAGCAGCCACAGCCAGGCGGCCGGGGCGATTGCGGCGATGCTGCCGGCCGCAGCCGCGAACCACCACCAGGACAGCCCCGCCAGGTACAGCGCGAACGCGCCGCTGGTGGCCACCAGCATTGCCGTGCCGAAGTCCGGCTGCAGCAGGATCAGCGCGGTCGGGGCGGCGATGATTGCGCAGCCGACCAGCACCGCCGGCAGCCGCGGCGGCAACGCGTCGCGGCTGAGGTACCAGGCGACCATCATCGGAAGGCTCAGCTTGAGCAGCTCGGCCGGCTGAAAATAGAACACGCCCAGGTTCAGCCAGTGCGCACCACTGCGGCCGCTGCCGAGGAACAGCACCAACACCAGCGGCACCAGCGACAGCCCGAACACCAGCGGGCTCCAGTTGCGCAGCTGCGAGGGCGGCATCCGCGACAGCGCCCACATCGCCGCCAGGCCGACCCCGAAACGCGCCCCCTGCGCGATCACCAGCGACGTGGACTGGCCGCCGGCGCTGTACAGCACTGCCAGCCCGATCGCCATCAGCGCCGACAGCGCACCGAGCAACGGCCAGTCGAGCGTGCGTAGCAGGCGCGCCAGCAGGTCGAGCAGCCAGCGCAGGATCACGCTCATGGGGTGGGGTCCGCCGCTGGCCGCGCGCCGCTCGCGGCGGGCGAGGGGCTCGGCGCCGTCGCCGTCGCCGCGGATGAAGGCTCTGGCGGCTCTTCAGCGGGCACCGGCTCGGGCATCTTGCCCAGCAGCCAGGCATCGAAAACCTTGCGTGCGATCGGGGCCGCGGTGCTGCCGCCGTAGCCGCCGTGCTCCACCACGACAGCCACCGCAATGGTCGGGTTGTCGGCCGGCGCGTAGCCGACGAACAGCGCCTGGTGGCGCAGGTGGTATGGCAGCGAACCCGGATCGACGCTGAGCTCGCCCTGGCGGCTGATCTTCTGCGCGGTGCCGGTCTTGCCGGCCATCAGGTAGGGCGCGCCGCGGGCCATCGCGGTGGCGGTGCCACGGCCGTGGATGGTCTCCAGCATGCCCTCCTGCACCGCCTGCAGATGGTCGGGACGATCGGTGATCGACCGCGGCGGCGCCTGCGCCAGCGGCGACCACGGCGCCTGGTAGCCGTCGCGCCGCGCGTCGACCAGGTGCAGGCGGCGCAACTGCCCGTCGTCCGCCACCGCCGCGGTCGCACGCGCCAGCTGCAGCGCGGTGGCGATCCAGTAGCCCTGGCCGATGCCGGCGATCACGGTCTCGCCCGGATACCAGGGCTCGCTGCTGTTGGCGCGTTTCCATTCCACCGACGGCACCACGCCCTCGTTCTCGCCGAGCAGGTCGATGCCGGTGCGCTCGCCGAACCCGTAGCGGTGCATGTAGTGGCTGAAGCGCTCGATGCCCATCTCGTGGGCCAGCTCGTAGTAGTAGGTGTTGACCGATTGCGCGATCGACTCGCGCAGGTCGACCCAGCCGTGCCCGCCGGCATGTGAGTCGCGGTAGCCGCGGCGCACGCCGGGCAGGTGGAACTCGCCGGTGGACAGCGTCTCTTCCTGCGGCGTGCGCAGCCCGCTGTCGAGCCCGGCCAACGCGATCAGCGGCTTGACCGTCGAGCCCGGCGGGCCGCCGCCGAGCACGTTGCGGTTGAACAGCGGCCGCGAGGGGTCCTCGGTCAGCGTGGCGTAGTCGGCATGCGAGATGCCGTTGACGAACAAATTGGTATCGAAGCCGGGCAGGCTGACCATCGCCAGCACCTCGCCGGTGCGCGGATCGACCGCGACCGCCGAGCCGTCCATCGTCCCGAACGCATTCACCATCGCCCGCTGCAGGTCCAGGTCGACGCTCAGCCGCAGGTCGGCGCCGGGCACCGCCGGCACCCGCCCGACCTCGCCCATCGCGCGGCCGTCGACGTTGGTCTCGATCTTCTCGTAGCCGATCTCGCCGCGCAGCACGTCCTCGTAGGCGCGCTCCAGGCCCGTTTTCCCGATATGCGTCAGCGCCGACTTGCCTTCGCCCAGCTCGGCCAGGTCGTCCACGTCGATCCGGCCGACGTAGCCGATGATGTGCGAGAACAGCGCGCCGTGCGGGTAGCGTCGGTTGAGGTAGGGCACCAGCTCCACGCCCGGGTAGCGCCAGCGGTCGACCGCGAAGCTCGCCGCCTCCTCCTCGGTCACGCGCAGCTTCAGCGTGACCGGGCGGAAACCGCGGGTGGCGCGGCGGGTCTCCTGGAAGGTCTCGATGTCCTGCGGTGACAGCTCCACGATCTCCGCCAGCTGCGGCAGCCACTGGTCCGGATCGCCGGCGTCCTCGGGGATGACCTCGAGCCGGTAGGCCGGCACGTTGTCGGCCAGGATCCGGCCCTTGCGATCGAAGATCAGCCCGCGTCCCGGCACCACCGGCTGCAGCCGGACCCGGTTGGCCTCCGACCGCATCGCGTAGGCATCGTGCTGCCAGACCTGCAGCCGGAAGTACCACAGCGCCAGCCCCGCCAGCGCCAGCACCACGATGGCGAAGGCCAGCAGCGCCCGGCGGCGGAACTGCTGGGCCTCGGCGACGGGGTTCTTGAGCAGGCGGCGACGCGGTCCCATCAGCGCTTCCGCCAGTTGCCCAGGCGCAGCGCGTCAAGCAGCAGGTAGACCATCGGCCACAGCAGCATGCCCAGCAGCGGGGCCAGCCAGAACGCCAGCGGCAGGGTCTGTATGCCGAGGATCAGGTGGATCGCGCCGGTGACGATGCGGTCGTTGAGCAGCAGCGCACCGATGGCGATCGCCTGTTGCGACAGCGGAAAGAACCGCAGTCGCGCACGGAATCGCTGCAGGATGAAGGTCATCACCACCAGCCTCAGCGCCTGCTCGCCGAGCAGGCTGCCGAAGGTCAGGTCGGCGATCAGGCCGACGACGAAGGCCACGCCCAGCCCGACCCGATCGGGGCTTTCGATGACCCAGTAGGCGATCACCAGCGCCAGCCAGTAGGGGCGCACCGGCTGCAGCAGCGGCGGCAGCGGCAACAGCCCCAGCAGCAGCGCGACCAGCACGCTGAGCGGCAGCACCCAGGGGTGGCGCTGGCGGCTCATGGGGTTTCGCCCGTCGGGATCGGGGTGGCTCCGCCGTCCGGGACCGGGGACCGGGGACCCGGGACCCGGGAAGAGCCGGTGCCAGCCGCTCCCGGCTCGACCGATGGATCAGTCTGCGCAGCTTCGGGCTCCGACGCTGCGCTTGCGGGTCCCCGGTCCCCGGTCCCCGGCGCCGCAGGCGCCGTGCGCAGCAACAACACGTCGCGCCCGCGATCGAGCTGCGCCGCCGGCCGCACGTCGCCGAGCAGGAACGCGCGGCTGTCATCGGGCCGCAACGCGGCCACGGTGCCGACCAGGAACCCGGCCGGGAAGCGCGCGCCCAGGCCCGAGGTCACCAGCAGGTCGCCGACCTTGACGTCGCTCGACAGCGGAATACTCGCCAGCCGCAGCCGGTCGCTGCTGCCGGTGCCATAGGCGACCAGGCGCACGCCGTTGCGCGTGACCGCCACCGGCACCGCGTGCGAGGCGTCGGTCAGCAGCAGCACGCTGGCGTGCATCGGCGTGGTGTCGATCACCTGGCCGAGCAGGCCGCCGGCGTCGATGACGCTCTGGCCGACGCGCACGCCATCGGCACTGCCGGCGTCGAGCACCAGCCGCTGGCGGGTCAGGTCCAGATCGATGTCCAGGATCGGCGCCAGCTGTACGTCCAGGCCGCCACGCTCGGCCGCGCCGAGCAGTCCGCGCAGGCGTGCATTGTCGGCCGCCACCGTGCGCAGCCGCGCCAGCCGTGCGTTGCTGACCAGCATCTCGTTGCGCAGGCGCTCGTTCTCCGCGGTCAGCTGGCTCAGCGTGCCGGCATCGTCGTAGAGCTTCTCGGCCATGCGCCCGGGCCAGCCGGCCACCATCCACAGCGGTTGCACCAGCACGTCGGCCTGCTGCCGCGCGCGGTTGAGCCAGCCGCCGCGATGGTCCAGCACGATCAGCACCAACGCCAGGACCAGATATGCCAGTAACCGCAGCGTGTCGGCGACTTCACCGGTGCGGGTGGGGGTGGCGGGACTGGCGTAGTGGGGCACGGAGTCTATCGGGTATCGTCGGGGGTGCGCGGGCTGGCGGAGCCGCGCGGTTTCGGCGCGCGCAAGTCGCCCGCGGTGCGGGCTGCGAGTTCGGCGCTGCGCGCCTGGTAAGTAGTAAGTAAGAGCAAGACCTACCCGCTGTTGGTGTTGGTGTTGCTGCTGCTGTTTCTGCTTTTACTGACAGGCCGCACAGCGGCCGACTTCACCCAGCCTGCGCAGCAGGCGCCTACCCCCCTTTCCAGCCCGCGCAGCGGGCGCTCACGGCTTCAGTCAGGCGCAAAGAACTCATTGCCGTGCATGTCGACTAGCTCCAGCGCGCGGCCGCCGCCGCGGGCGACGCAGGTCAGCGGGTCGTCGGCGACCTGCACGTGCAGGCCGGTCTCCTCGCTGACCAGGCGGTCCAGGTCGCGCAACAACGCGCCGCCGCCGGTCAACACGATGCCGCGCTCGGCGACGTCGGCGCACAGTTCCGGCGGGGTCTGCTCCAGTGCCAGCTTGATGCTGGTGACGATCCCCGACAGCGGCTCGCGCAATGCATCCAGCACCTCGTTGGCGTGCAGGGTGATCATCTTCGGCACGCCCTCGGCGAGGTTGCGGCCGGACACCTCGATCGTGCGCGGCTCGTCCTGCGGGTAGGCGCAGCCGATGTCGAGCTTGATCCGCTCGGCGGTGGCCTCGCCGATCAGGGTGCCGTAGGCGCGGCGCACGTAGCCGATGATCGCCTCGTCGAAGCGGTCGCCGCCGATCCGCACCGAGGCCGAATAGACGATGCCGTTGAGCGCGATCACCGCGACCTCGGTGGTGCCGCCGCCGATGTCGACCACCATCGAGCCGCGCGCCTCGGTCACCGGCATGCCGGCGCCGATCGCGGCGGCCATGGGTTCCTCGATCAGGTAGACCTCGCGCGCGCCGGCCTCCTCGGCCGATTCCTTGATCGCGCGGCGCTCGACTTGGGTGCTGCCGCACGGCACGCACACCAGCACCCGCGGGCTCGGCCGCAGGAAGCGCGACTTGTGCACCTTGCGGATGAAGTGCTTGAGCATTTCCTCGGTGTAGGTGAAGTCGGCGATGACGCCGTCCTTCATCGGCCGGATCGTGGTGATGTGGCCGGGGGTGCGGCCCAGCATCATCTTGGCCTCCATGCCGACCGCCGCGACCGAGCGGTTGCCGCCGATCACCCGGTCCTGGCGCACCGCGACCACCGACGGCTCGTTCAGCACGATGCCCTGCCCGCGCACGTAGATGAGGGTGTTGGCCGTGCCCAGGTCGATGGACAGGTCGTTGGAGAACATGCCGCGGAACTTCTTGAACATCGAGAGGGTTGCCTTGATGAAGGCGGGCCTGGGGCAGGCGGGCCGGGAAGTGCGACACCCGTGAAGGGTGCGCGAAACGGTCGGTTAGCCTAGCAACCACCCCCACCCCCGGCAAGGAAAAACCGCGCCCTGCGGCGGTTTTCGCCGTCCGGGGTCAGGGTCCGTTACGGCGATACCGCGCCGGTTGTGACGGCGCTCACGCTGGCCGGCCGGCGGCCCAGCGGCTACCCTACGCGCCGCGCGGCGTCCGGCCGCCGCTGCCCGCCCCGCGTCGCCGACCTTCCCAACTGCACCACCAGTGCACCCCCACCAGGAATCAAATCCGATGTCTGCCCTGATCTGCGGCTCGCTGGCCTACGACACCATCATGGTGTTCCCCGACCAGTTCAAGAACCACATCCTCCCGGACAAGGTGCATATCCTCAACGTCTCTTTCCTGGTGCCGCGGATGAGACGCGAGTTCGGCGGCTGCGCCGGCAACATCGCCTACAACCTCAAGTTGCTCGGCGGCGATCCGATCCCGATGGCGACCGTCGGCCAGGACTTCGGTCCCTACCGCGAATGGTTCGAGGAGCACGGCATCCGCATGGACCAGGTCAAGGTGATCGACGAGCTGTTCACCCCGCAGGCGTTCATCACCACCGACCACGACAACAACCAGATCACCGCGTTCCACCCCGGCGCGATGATGCGCAGCTACGAGAACCACGTGCGCGACGTGGAAGGGGTGAGCTTCGGCATCGTCAGTCCCGACGGGCGCGAGGGCATGTTGCAGAACGCGGTCGAGTTCGCCGAGGCCGGCATCCCCTTCATCTTCGATCCCGGCCAGGCGATGCCGCTGTTCAACGGCGCCGAACTGCGCCACTTCATCGAGCAGGCCGACTACGTCACCGTCAACGACTACGAGTCCAACCTGCTGCAGGAGCGCACCGGCTGGAGCGAGGCCGACATCGTCAAGCGGGTCAAGGCCTACATCACCACGCGCGGCCCGCAGGGCTCGCACATCCACACGCCCGGCAAGAGCTACGACATCCCGCCGGCGCACGAGCGCCGCGTCACCGACCCGACCGGTTGCGGCGACGCGTTCCGCGCCGGGCTGATCTTCGGTATCGAGAAGGGCTACGACTGGATGACCGTCGGCCGCATGGGCAACCTGATGGGCGCGCTCAAGGTCGAGCACCCGGGCACCCAGAACCAGCGCTTCGACTACGACGAGTTCGCCGAGCAGTTCCGCCAGCAGTTCGGCTACGCGCTGTAGGGCGGGTTTCCAACCCGCCGCCCAGCCCACGGCGATACCGCACTGGCTCCCCCCTTTGGAAAAGGGTGAAGCGGTCCGCGTGCGAACCACCGGTTCGCGGACCGCTGAACGCCCGAAGGCTGTGCCTGAGGGCCGGGCGGGTTGGGGAGGATTTGCTGTTGCGGTCGCTCCCGCGCGACGTCGACTCCCCGCGGGGTCCTGCGCGCCCCGCTACATCACCTGCGCCAGCGAGACCTGCCGCGGCTTGGCCAGTTGTTCGAACTCGGCATACGGCATGCGTACCAGGTCGGTGTGCGATCCGGCGTTGAACGCGATCTCCGGCTGCTCGGCCATGCGCTCGTCGACGTAGACCGGCATGCCGTAGAGATTGCCGAACGGCGGCATTGCGCCGAGTTCGCAGTCGGGAAACGCATCGCGGAAGTCCGACTCCCCGGCCAGCGCGATGTCGCCGCCGCCGATTGCGCGCGACAGGCGATCGAGGTCGACGCGGTACGCCGCCGGCATCACCAGCATCGCCAGCCGGCCGTCGATCTTGAGCATCACGGTCTTGGCGAAATGCAGCGCGCCGATCTGCGCGGCGTTGGCGGTCTGTTGCGCGGTGATCGTGCGGTCGTGGGTGAGCGTCGCGTAATGGGCGTGGCGCTCGTCGAGGAAATGGTACAGGCGTGGACTGAGCATGGTCGCCTCCGCTGCAGCGTGCCGGCGGTTCCGATCCGACGCCGCTGCCGGGGTGGACTGGCGCGTGCCTCCGGCGTTGCGTCAGCGTGGCGTCCGCGAAGCACGCCGACGCCGTCATTCCGATCGTACGCCGCGCGCCCATCGCGGCGGCGTGATGCCGCCGCAGCCTGTGGCATTCAGGCGCGATGTGCGGAAAGGCAGAAGTGTTTGACGCGGATCAACGCGGATGGTCACGGATCAAGCAAAGAAGTTACGTAAAAAAAATCGGTCAGTAACTGGCCCGCTACGTGGCCATGCTCAATTGTTTGCTTCTATCCGCGTTGATCCGCGTTGAAAATATTTCGCCATCCGGCACACCGTGCCGCGGCTGCGAGCTAGTTCCAGGCCGGTAGCCTGTTGCTGTCCAGGCCGGCCACCTCGTACACCACCGTGCGCGTGCCGCCGACCTTGACCGGAAACTCGATTGCGATCTCGTCGGCGTCCTTGGCGAGGTTCCACAGTGCGCGCTCGTCCTCGATGAACATGGCGATCGCCTCGTCGGTGTCGGGACGGCTGGCGTCCATCGCGCGTGGTTCCGAATCGTCAACCGTGACCTGCACCTTGCAGCCGCCGTAGCAGTCGAAGTCGCCCGCCTGCAGCACCAGGTAGCTGCTGCGGCCCCAGTCGGGATGATCGCGGAAGATCAGCCGCACCGGCTGCGGACCACTGCCGTCGACGTCGACCCGGTCCTTCGCATGAATGGCCGCCGACAACTGCTCGCCGCCATCGACCGGCTGGCTCTGGTAGGTCCACAAGGCCGCGGTGCGGCGTGCCTCGCTGGCAGCTTCGGCCTTGGCCTTGACGTCGGCGTGCTGGGCCTGGATGCGCTCGGCCGCTTCGCTGCCCGGGTACTCGGCGATCAGCACGTCGCCGTGCGCGCGGGCGAGCTGCCAGTTCTGCGCATCGATGGCGGCGTCGAACTGTGCGGCCATGACCTCAGCCGCCTGCTCCCGCGCTGCTTCGCGCGCGGCGCGTTGCGCCTCCGGATCGGGTTTGGGTTGGCAGGCCACCGCGAGCAGCGTGGCGGCGAGCAGTAGCGGCAACTTCGGGTTCATCGTGTATCTCCTCGTATCGGATGTGTCGCATGCACCACCGTCATTCCAGCGACGCAGCACTTCGCGAAAATCCACATGGCCGTTGTGCCTTGGCTCGTCATCGCCACGGAGGCCGGGATCCAGTGACTTCGAAGCGAGGCCGCATATCAGCCGATCCGGCCACCACGCCTGAGACGCCGACCCCGCTTTCGCGGGGGCGGCGACAGGGCTTGCTACTGCGCCGGCGCCTGCTTGGCCTCGGCGATGACCGCCTCGACCGAGCCGGTGGTGATCGGGTGGTAACCCGGCCGCGCCTCGGCGAAGGTCTCCTCGGCCAGCTGCAGGCCTTCGGGCGTCTGCACCAGCGCCGCATAGGTCGGCATGATCAACTTGCGCCGGCCGATGTCCACCAGGAACTCGGCGATCGCATCGTTGGCCTGGGTGTAACCGCTGCGTACCGCCAGCGGATACCAGCGCTGCGCCAGCTCGCCGTTGGGCGTGCCGGTGAACCCGTAGGCGTCATCCAGCGCATCCAGTTGCTCGATGCTCAGCGTCTCCGGCATGCCTTCGAGAAAATGCACCCACTCCTGCGTGGTCCATTCGGAGGTCAGCGACTGCGCCGGCACGGTGCCGTCGTCGAGCCACGCGGCGCGCGCGGTATCGACCGCGTTGAAGCGCGGCGAATCGGTCTGCGGCGCGTTGTCGGGAATGCCAGGCTCGTAGATCCACTCCTCGAGCTCGGCCGCGCTGACGATGCCCGGGTTCGGCTCCAGCAGGTGGGCCTTGGTGTACTCGATGAACTTGGTGGTCGGGATGCTCTGGAACGCGAAGTGGTCGAAGTAGCCGCGCAGGAAGGCATCGAAGGTCTCGCGGCCGAAGCGCTGCTCCAGGAACTGCATGAACCACGCGCCCTTGGTGTAGACCGTGGCGCTGGAGGACCCATCGGGGTCGTCCAGGGTTCCCGGCTTCAGCGCGAGCCGCTGCAGGCTCGGGTCGATCTCCTCGAACTCCACCGCCAGCTCGTTGCGGCCGATCACGTTCTCCATGTCGGCGCGCGCCTTGCCGTAGAGCTCTTCCACGATCCGGTTTTCGACGTAGCTGGTGATGCCCTCGTTGAGCCAGGCGTCATTGGAGGTCGAGAACGTGACCAGGTTGCCCGACCAGCTGTGCGCAAGCTCGTGCGCGATCAGAGCGACCAGCGACTGGTCGCCGACGATCACCGTCGGGGTGATGAAGCTCAGCCGCGGGTTCTCCATGCCGCCGTACGGGAACGACGGCGGCAGGATCAGCAGGTCGTAGCGGCCCCAGCGGTACGGGCCGTACAACTCCTCGGTGACCTGGATCATCTTTTCGGTGTCGGCGAACTCGGCCACCGCGGCCTCGACCGCGGCCGGCTCAGCCCACACCCCGGCGCGCTCGGAGATCGGCTCGAACACCAGATCGCCCGCCGCGATCGCCAGCAGGTAGGACGGGATCGGCTGCGGCATCTCGAAGCTATAGGTGCCGTCTCGCGCCGCGTCCGGATCGTTGTCGGCACTCATCAGCACCATCACGTCGTCGGGCGCGGTCACGTTGGCGGTGTAGGTGAAACGCACCCGGGTGGTGTCCTGCACCGGCACCCAGGAGCGCGCATGGATCTGCTGCGACTGGCTGAACATGAACGGCGTTTCGCCGCCCTCGGTCATCGCCGGGGTCAGCCACTGCAGGCCCGAGGCGTCCGGCGAGGTCGCGTAGGTCACGCGGATGCGCGAGCTGCGCTGCGGCGCCTCGATCGTGAGCTTGCTGCCGAGGTTCTCGTCGGCGTCGGCCAACTCGTACTCCAGGTCCTCCCAGCGGCCATCGCTGCGCTCGCCGACGACCTTCTCGATGCTCAGGTCGCGGGTGTCGAGCACCAGTTGGGTCGCGTCCTCGTCGAGCCAGTCCAGCGTATAGGTCGCTGTGCCAGTGAGCTGGCGATTGTCGAAGTCGACGTCGAGCTGCAACGCCAGGTCCTCGGTGCGGACCTTGTCGGGCTCGGCGTAGGAGTACTCGTCGTGCTCGGCGGCGGTGGTCATCTCGGCCTGGTCGGTCGCGGCGGGGGCGCCGGCGCTGCCGTCGGCCGGCGGCGCGGCATCGCGCGAGCAGCCGGCCGCGAGCGTGGCGGCGAAACATATCGTCAGCAGACGGGTCATCAGGAGTTGCAAACGCATTGGCAGGCCCACGGTATCGGGTGAGCCGTCGAGTCTAGCGCCGTGGCCGGGCCGGCGCGAAGTGCCCGGTCCCGCCGCACTCCAGCCAACGGCGAGCCGCTGCCGGCGCGCCGCGCCCGCTCAGACCTTGTAGCCGGTATGAATCGCGACGATCCCGCCCGACAGGTTGCGGTAGTCGCAGCGCGCGAAGCCCGCCTCGGCCATCATCGTCCTGAGGGCATCCTGCGGCGGATGCTGGCGGATGCTCTCGGCCAGGTACCGGTAGCTGTCGGCATCCTTGGCGAACAGCTTGCCGAGCCGCGGCAGGACGTTGAACGAATGGAAGTCGTAGATCGGCTTGAACCATTCGGACTTCACCTCGGAGAACTCCAGCACCCGCGCCTGCCCGCCGACCCTGAGCACCCGGTGCATCTCGCGCAGCGCCGCGTCCTTATCGGTGACGTTGCGCAGGCCGAACGCGATGGTGACCAGGTCGAAGCTCGCCTCAGCGAACGGCAGTTGCTCGGCGTTGCACTGCACGTATTCGAAGCCGGCGACCTTGCCGCGGTTCACCATGCGGTCGCGCCCGGTGCGCAGCATCTCGCCGTTGATGTCACCGAGCACCACGCTGCCGGCCTCGCCGACGCGGCCCTGCAGCAGCAGCGCGATATCGCCGGTGCCGCCGGCCAGGTCCAGCACGCGATCGCCGCGCTTCACCTGCGCGGTCGAGACGAAGTAGCGTTTCCAGACCCGGTGAATACCCAGCGACATCAGATCGTTCATCAGGTCGTAGTTGCCCGCGACCGAGGAAAACACCTGCCCCACGAGTTTCTGCTTGTCCGCAACCAGCACGTTGCGGAAGCCGAAGTGGGTGGTACCGGGTTTCTGGTGGGGATCGCTCATGCGCCGATTATCGCACTGGTTCCTGCCCGGCCGGGCTCCCCGTTTTTTGTAGGAGCGGCTTCAGCCGCGATCTGAAACCGGCGGAGCGAGCAGGCATGCGATCGCGGCTGAAGCCGCTCCTACGAAAGCGTCGTAAGCTGCGGGAGCCGTCCCGTTCCAGCGCAGGAATCCCCAATGATCGCCACCCCCGACTACCGCGCCCTGCTCGCCACCGCCGTGACCGAAGCCCGCCAGGGCCTGGGCGAGGGCGGCATCCCGATCGGTGCCGCGCTGTACCACCAGGACGGCCGCCTGCTCGGCTGCGGCCACAACCGGCGCGTGCAGGAGAACGACCCGTCGGTGCACGGCGAAACCGACGCGTTCCGCAAAGCCGGTCGCCAGCGCCGCTACCGCGACACCATCATGGTCACCACGCTTGCCCCGTGCTGGTACTGCAGCGGACTGGTGCGCCAGTTCAACATCGGCACCGTGGTGGTCGGCGAATCGGTGAACTTCCGCGGCGGCATCGACTGGCTGCGCGAGAACGGCACCGAGGTGATCGACCTCAACGATGCCGGATGCATCGCGATGCTCGGCGACTGGATCGCCGCGAATCCCGAGGTATGGAACGAGGATATCGGCGAGGATTGAGCTACGCCGGAGGTCGATTTTCGTAGGCTGGGCTGCCAAGCCCAGCGCTCGCGACATCCGGGCGGCTGGGCTTGGCAGCCCAGCCGATGACAGCAATGCGCGCCTTGAGCCCGAGAGTCGCTGGCTCGGGCGCTAGAGGATGTAGCGGCTCAGATCCGGGTCCTGCACCAGCTCGCCCAGGTGCTCGTCGACATACGCGCGGTCGATGCTGACCGAATGGCCGTCGCGGTCGGGGGCTTCATAGCTGAGCGTGTCGAGCAGGCGCTCAAGCACCGTGTGCAGGCGCCGCGCGCCGATGTTCTCCTGCCGCTCGTTGACGGTGGCGGCGATCTCGGCAAGGCGGTCGATCGCATCGTCGGTGAACTTCAGGTCCACGCCCTCGGTCTTGAGCAGCTCGACGTACTGCAACGTCAGCGCAGCCTTGGGCTCGGTCAGGATGCGGACGAAGTCGTCCTTGCTCAACGCGCTGAGCTCGACCCGGATCGGGAAGCGCCCCTGCAGTTCGGGAATCAGGTCCGAGGGCTTGGCCAGGTGGAATGCGCCGCTGGCGATGAACAGGATGTGGTCGGTCTTGACCGCGCCGTACTTGGTGCTGACGGTGGAGCCCTCCACCAGTGGCAGCAAGTCGCGCTGCACGCCCTCACGCGACACGTCGCCGCCAGTAATGCCTGATTCGACGCGCTTGGCGACCTTGTCGATCTCGTCGATGAACACGATGCCATGCTGTTCGCACGACTCGATCGCCGCCTCGCGCACGTCGTCTTCGTTGACCAGCCGGCCGGCTTCCTCCTCGATCAGTTGCGGGCGCGCGGACTTGATCGACAAGGTCTTCTTGTGGGTCTTGGCGCCGGCGACCTGCGAGAACATCTGCCGCAGCTGCTGGCCCATCTCTTCCATGCCCGGCGGCGCCATGATGTCGACGCCGACGTTGACCGCGGTCTCGATCTCGATTTCGCGCTCGTCCAGCTCGCCGGCACGCAGTTGCCGGCGCAGCTTGATCCGCGTGTCCGACTCGCGCGCTGACGGCTCGGCACCGATGTCGACCGTGGTGGTGGTCTGGCTGGTCGCACCGAAACCAAAGCCGGAGGGCTGCCGCTCGCGGCCGGGAAGCAGCGCATCCAGGATGCGATCCTCGGCGCGCTCCTCGGCCTGGGTGCGCACGCGCGCCTTGGCCTGCTCGCGATACAGCTTGACCGCGGTGTCGGCGAGGTCGCGGATGATCTGCTCGACGTCCTTGCCGACGTAGCCCACTTCGGTGAAGCGCGTCGCCTCGACCTTGACGAACGGCGCGTTGGCCAGCGTCGCCAGGCGCCGTGCGATTTCGGTCTTGCCGACTCCGGTGGGGCCGATCATCAGGATGTTCTTGGGCATGACCTCGTTGCGCAGCTCGGGCTCGAGCTGCATCCGCCGCCAGCGGTTGCGCAACGCGATGGCGACCGCGCGCTTGGCGTCGTGCTGGCCGACGATGTGGCGGTCGAGCGCCTGCACGATTTCGCGCGGGGTCATGGTGGCGTTGTTGTTGTCGGTTTGGTTCGGCATGTCGATCCACAGGGTTGTCGTCCCCTTCTCGCGCGTGCGGGAGAAGGTGCCCGAAGGGCGGATGAGGGCAAGCGCCTCGGCAGTAACGGCGCAACCGCCGATTCGCGCGCGCTCACCCAACCCTCTCCCGCAGGCGGGAGAGGGGGGCGAAAATCAGAGTTCCTCGACCACCACGTTGCGATTGGTGTAGATGCACACGTCCCCGGCGATACCGATCGCCTCACTGGCGATGGTGCGGGCGTCCAGCTGGGTGTGCGCCATCAGTGCGCGCGCGGCCGACAGGGCGTACATGCCGCCCGAACCGATCGCGATGATTCCGTCCTCGGGCTCGATCACATCGCCGGTGCCGCTGATGATCAGCGAGGTCTCCTTGTCGGCCACCGCAAGCAGCGCCTCAAGCTTGCCGAACCGGCGTTCGGTGCGCCAATCCTTGGCCATCTCGACCGCGGCGCGCTGCAACTGCCCGTGCTTCTCGAGCTTGGCCTCGAACAACTCGAACAGCGTGAACGCGTCGGCCGCGGCGCCGGCAAACCCGGCCAGTACCTGGTTGTCGCGGCCGAGCCGGCGCACCTTGCGCGCGTTGCCCTTCATCACCGTGTTGCCAAGCGTGACCTGGCCGTCGCCAGCGACGGCGACGTGCTCGCCGCGACGCACCGAGACGATCGTGGTGGCGTGAAAGCGGGTCGGGTTGTGGCTGGGGTCCATGCGGCCTCCGGGGTCGAACCCCCTGGATGGGGATTCGGGACTGGCGACGCAAGGGCGGGACTCGGGGCGGCGCAGGAGCCGAGACCCGGGACCGGGGACCCGAGAAATCAGGAGCCGTGTCCGGGAAAGGCGCAGCGAAGAGCAACTGCAATGCACAACTTTGCGTGTTTTGCGCCCTTTGCGGAACGCTCTTCGCTGTGCCCGGGTCCCCGGTCCCGAGCTTCAGCGCTTGCGTTTCGCGCGCGGATGGGCGGCGTCGTAGACCTTGGCCAGGTGCTGGAAATCCAGGTGGGTATAGATCTGGGTGGTGGCGATGTCGGCATGGCCGAGCAGCTCCTGCACGCCGCGCAGGTCGCCTGAGGATTCCAGGATGTGGCTGGCGAAGGAGTGCCGCAGCAGGTGCGGGTGCACGCGTTTGAACAGGCCCTGGCGCTGCGCCAGGAGGCGGATGCGCAACTGCACCGCGCGTGGCGTGATCGGACCAACGCCGCGGCCGGGAAATACCGGCGCGTCGTTGCCAGCGCCGGTCGATGCGTGCCAGTTCGACAGCGCGTGGCGCGCATGCGAACCCAGCGGCACGCTGCGCTGCTTGCCGCCCTTGCCGAGCACCCTCACCAGCCCATCACCGAGGTCGAGCTCGCGCCAGTGCAGCGAGCACAACTCGCTCAGGCGCAGGCCCGAGGAATAGAACAGCTCCAGCAAAGCCCGGTCCCGCAGCCCCAGCGGCGCATCGGTCGGCACCTCCACCAGCACCTTGGCCTCATCCGGGTCGAGCACCTGCGGCAGTTTGCGTGGCGCCTTGGGCGCGCGAATGCCGGTGGTTGGGTTCACGTCGATACGGCCGTGCCTGAGCTGCCAGCCGTAGAAGCTGCGACAGGCCGACAGGCGCCGCTGCAGGCTCTTGGGCGACAGGCCGCGGCGATGCTCGGCGGCGATGAACGCGCGCAACTGTTCGCCCTGCAGATTGCTGATCTCGCTGCCTTGCGCCTGCGCCCATTGATTGAGCGACGACAGGTCGCGGCGATAGGCGTCCAGGGTGTGCGCGGACACGCGCCGCTCGACCGCGAGATGGGCGAGGAAGTCCTCGATCGCTTGTGCAGTCACCGCGCCACCCGAGAGTCGGTGGAGCAAATCCTCCCCAGCCCTCCTTTTCCAAAGGAGGGAGCCAGAAGCACTGCACGTCTAGCGGCGCGAGCGGCAGTTCCCCCCTTTGGAAAAGGGGGGCAGGGGGGATTTGCGCGCGCGCGCAAAGGCAAGGTGCGCCTAACGCGCATACCTCGCCAGCGCCGTCTCCAGCGCCTCGCCCATCATCCGCAGGAACAGCGTGCCCATGCCGGGGAAAAACCGGTTCGGGTCGCGGCTGCCGACCGCGACCAGGCCGACGCCGGGCAGCGGCACCAGCGCGGTCGATTGCACGTCCTCGGCGCGCTCGCCATAGAGCAACGCATGCTTCTGTGGCTGCAGGCGGCCGCACAGCGGATCGCCGTTCTCAAGACAGTCGCGGAACGGCTGCAGACGGGCATCGCCCGGCGCGATCACCTGCAGCCATTCGTTCTCGTCCAGCCCGTCGACCGGCTCGAACAGCACCAGCCGTACCAGATCGCCGTTGAAGTCCTCGGCCAGGCTTGCCGCCATCGCCCGCACGGTATCGGCGGCGCTGTCCTGCTTCATCAAAGCAAGCGTCAGCTGCTGGGTGCGCACCGCCAGCCGCTCGTTCTCCTGGGCGTTGCCGAACAGCTCGTGCAGGCGGCGCGAGAGCTCGCGGTTCTTGTCGCGCAGCACTTCGAGCTGGTAGCTCGCCAGCGAGGCGGCCGAGCCTTCGTCGCGCGGCACCACCAGGCTCAGCGCGAGGTCAGGAAACTGTTGCAGGAAGCGCGGATGGCGGCGCAACCAGGCGGCGATCTCGTGCGCGCCGGGCTTGTCGTTTGTGTCGGTCATTGCAGCCACTCCCCTTCGAATACGAATGTCGCCGGCCCCGCCATCACCAGCGGCGCGTCGTCGCGCGGCCAGGCGATCTGCAGCTCACCGCCGGGCAGCGCAACCGTCACCTCGCGCCCGATGCGGACGCGCCGGATCAGTACCGCGGCCGCGGCGCAGGCGCCGCTACCGCAGGCGCGTGTCTCGCCGGCGCCGCGCTCGTACACGCGCAGCCGCACCCTGCCGCGCGACTGGACCTGTGCGAAGCCGACGTTGACCGACTCGGGGAACATCCCGTGCCGCTGCAGCCATGGCCCCAGCGCCTCGACCGGTGCGGCGTCGAGGTCGTCGACCTCGACCAGCGCATGCGGGTTGCCCATCGATACTGCACCGAATCCGATCTGGGCGCCGTTGCATTCGACCGCGTAGTGCTCGGCTTGTTCGAAGCCCAGCAACGGAATCCGCGCCGGCTCAAACTGCGGCACGCCCATGTCGATGCCAAAGCGGTCGCTGCCCAGGCGAGTGACCGCGTGGCTGCCGCTGGGGCTGTCGAGCGCGAACGCTTCCGTGCCGATCGCGCCGTCGCGAACCAGCCACGCCGCGATGCAGCGCGCGCCGTTGCCGCATTGCTGCGATGGCGACCCGTCGGCATTCCAGATGCGGTAACTGGCGGCCGCACGCTGGCTGCGCGGCGGCTCGATGGTCAGGACCTGGTCACAGCCGACGCCGGTGCGGCGATCGGCCAGGGCACGGCACAGCTCCGGGCTTGGTGCCGCCATTCCGCCGCGCAGGTCGAGCACGACGAAATCGTTGCCGGCGCCGTGCATCTTGCTGAAACGCACGCGGCTGAAACGCATGTCGCGTTCAGCCATTCCCGTCGTCGTCGGTCGGCGGCGGTCCGGGGTCGGGCACCGTAGCGGGATCGATCGGCAGCGCCGGCTCCGGCGCCGGCTCGGCCAGAGGATCGATGAGTGGATCGACCGCGGTCGGATCGCGCAGGACGTTGGCTGGAGGCGCCTGGGGATACGTGGTCTGCGGTTCAACTTCGACCGGCACCGCGCCGGCGGGCGTGGCCGGATCCTCGACCGGCACCGGCGCCTGCACCAGCGGGCCCTTGTTGCCGCAGGCGGCAAGGCCCAGCGACAACGCGATCATCAACAAGGCAGGGCGTGCGTTCATGCCGGCAGTGTAGCGGTCGCCAAGGCGGCTGCGAAGTCAGCGCGGCGGCGGTTCAGGGCGGTGCCACAGCCACAATGCGACCAGAGCCATCACCCCGGTGCCGGTGGCGGCCATCCAGGTCCGCGGCGCGGTGGCGAACAGGATTGCCGCGCACGCGCCCATCGAGGTGAGCGCAAGGACCTTGGCGCGACGGCCGACCGCGCCGTGCGCCTGCCAGTCGCGGATCATCGGACCGAACTGGCGATGTGCGAGCAGCCGGCGATGCAGGCGCTGCGAGCCACGCGCGGCGGCATAGGCCGACAGCAGCACGAACGGCACCGTAGGCAGGCCGGGCACGAGCACGCCGGCCAGGCCGAGGCCAAGGCTGGCGTAGGCGAGCAGCCACCAGGCCCAGCGCAGCCGGCGGCGGGAGTGCAGGCCCGACGGCGGCGGCCGCGGCACGGGCCCATCGCTCACGTACGCACTCCACCGTAGAGCGGAACTTGCTCCGCTGCTTTTGGGCGCACCGGCCAGGTGACCTGTTGCACTGCGATCGCGGGAAAATGCAGCCGAGCAAGCTCGGCTCTACCGCTCTTCAGGCTCGCCGGCATTGGCACCCAACTGATCGAGCGCGAACGCGTACATCTCGGCCAGCTCGCGATAACGCCGGAAGCGCCCCGACTTGCCGCCGTGGCCGGCGTCCATGTTGGTCCGGAACAGCACCGGCGCATCACCAGTGTTGAGATCGCGCAGCCGCGCCACGTACTTGGCCGGTTCGAAGTACTGCACCTGCGAATCCCACAGGCCGGTGCCGACGAACGTCGCCGGATAGGCCTGCGCCTCAAGGTTGTCGTAGGGCGAGTACGACAGCATGTAGTCGTAGTACGCCTTCTGTTCGGGATTGCCCCACTCGTCGTACTCGTTGGTGGTCAGCGGAATGCTGGGGTCGAGCATCGTGGTGACCACGTCGACGAACGGCACCTGCGACAGGATCACGCGGTAGGTGTCGGGCGACATGTTGGCGATCGCGCCCATCAGCAGTCCGCCGGCGCTGCCACCGTAGGCGGCGGTGCGGTCCTTCGCGGCGTAGCCCTCCGCGACCAGGAAATCGGTGACGTCGATGAAGTCGGTGAAGGTGTTCTTCTTGCTGAACAGCTTGCCGTCGTCGTACCACTTGCGGCCCATTTCCTGACCGCCGCGGATGTGCGCGATCGCATACACCACGCCGCGGTCGAGCAGGCTCACCGCCGGCAGGTTGAAACTGGGATCGATCGAGTTGCCGTAGCTGCCGTAGGCGTACTGCAGCAGCGCGGCGCTGCCGTCCTTCTGGAAGCCCTTCCGGTAGACCAGCGACACCGGGATCCTGGTGCCGTCGCGCGCGCTCGCCCACAGCCGCTCGGTGACGTACTGCGCGGGGTCGTAGCCGATCACCGGCTGCTGCTTGAGCTGCCGGCGCTCGCCGGTGCGTACGTTGACCTCAAAGGTGGTCGCCGGCGTGGTCATCGAGGTGTAGCTGTAGCGCAGCCAATCGGTGTCGGGCTCGGAGTTGACCGACAGGCCCATCGAGTACGCCGGCTCGTCGGCCTGGACGTATTCACTTTGCGCATCCTGCGCAACACCCCGCACATCCATGTGCGGACTTTCCAATGCTTGTCGGACCAGACGGATGCGCTCCAGGCCGCCGGAGCGCTCGCCGATCGCGGTGAAACCGTCGAACAGCTCGAAGCTGTCGATGAACACCTCGTCGCTGTGGCCGATCCACTCCTGCCACTGCGCACGCGAGGTGCTGTCACTGGGTGCGGTCATGAGCTTGAAGTTGGGCGCGCCGTCGTTGGTCAGGATCACCCAGCGGCCGCCGTGGTGGTCGGCGCTGTATTCGACGTCGCGCTGGCGCGGCGCCAGCACGGCGAACTCGCGCGGGTCGCTGGCCGGAGCACAGCGGGTCTCGCTGGAAACGGTGCTTTCCACCCCGATGCATATGTACGCATCGTCGCGGGTGCGGCCAACGCCCATGTAGAAGCTGTCGTCGTGCTCCTCGTACACGAGCTCGTCTTCGGAGGCCGGGGTGCCGAGTACGTGCTTTCTGACGCGCACCGTCAGCAGCGTGTCGGGGTCGTTCTCGACGTAGAAGATCGTGCGGTTGTCGTCGGCCCAGACGATGTTCGCCGCGGCACCGCGGATCTCGTCGGGATGGATCTCGCCGGTCTCCAGGTTCTTGACGCGGATGACGTACTGGCGGCGGCCGATGTCATCCTCCGCCCAGGCCAGCAGCGTGTTGTCCTGGCTGACTTCCCAGTCGCCGACGTTGAAGTAGTCGCGGCCCTCGGCCATCTGGTTGACGTCGAGCAGGACCTGCTCGGGCGCCTCCATGTCGCCCTGGCGGCGCGCGTAGATCGGGTAGTCCTGGCCGGTCTCGAAGCGGCTGTAGTACCACCAGCCGCGCTCGCGGTACGGCACCGAGCTGTCGTCCTGCTTGATGCGCCCGACGATCTCATCAAACAGCTTGTCCTCGAGCGGCTTGAGCGGCGCCATCACCGTGTCGACGTAGGCGTTCTCGGCATCGAGGTACGCCAGCATCTCCGGGTTCTTGCGGCTGTCGTCGCGCAGCCAGTAGTACTCGTCCTGGCGCTCGGCGCCGTGCGGGGCGGTGACCACGTGCGGCCGTTTTTCGACGTCGGGGGGCTCGGGCAGGTTATGGGCGATGGACGGGCTGGAGAGGGTCATCACGGCGGCGAACAGGAAGGTGGGCTTCATGGCATGGGGTCCGGGGGCGGGATACGCAACGGGTGACGCAACTTTCGCACGTCCGTCACCCTGATCTAGTCATCCCGGCGAACGCCGGGACCATCTCGCGGTTGTTGCTGTTGTTGCTGTTGTCGTTGGCTCTTCCGCGACATTACAACGTCTTCACGCCTCGCCACAGACCCCGAAGGGGCGGCGCACATGGATGTGCGCCGTTTTCCGACCGAGGCAGGGTGAGAAGGTGCGCGCTTGCGAGCCACTGGCTCGCGCACCATACGAACGCCCGCGCCGCAAGCGCGGGCCGGACTTTGGCGGCGAAGCCGACAAAGCCGAGTCGGAAAATCCCCGCGTCGCCCGCACGGCGAGGTGTTTGAAGTGTCGAGGAAGGGCCTTTCTTTGGTTACTTTCTTTGACCCTTCAAAGAAAGTGACTCGCCTTCAGGCGAAAGCATTTGATCTTGCCTGTCTACCGCCTGCGGATGTTTCTAAGGTTGCGGCGCGCTCAAGATCAAGATCAAGATCAAGATCAAGATCAACTTCAAGATCAAGAGCTTCCGCCTGAAGGCGGGTCACTTTCTTTGCTAAGCCCAAAGAAAGTAACCAAAGAAAGGGCTCTCCTCGACACACCTCCCGTGCGGGCATGGAGTAGCGCGGGGATTTTCCGACTCGCCATCCATGGCTCGGTCGGAAAACGGCGGCCATCCATGGCCGCCGCCCCTTTGGGGTCTGTGGAGTGACGAGGTGGTTTGATTTGCGTTGCTACGGCAACAGCAACAGCAAGCCACGGCCACGGCCACGGCACGGCCACGGCAACGGCAACGGCAACGGCAATCGATGCCACCACAAAGCGAAACGGGCGCCTGGGCGCCCGTTTCTTGTGCGGCATGAGTGCTGACGGCTACTCGCTCAGCTCGTTCCACAGGAACGCGAAGGCCAGCGCGCTCATGTGCGCGGCCTGCGCATTGTTGGCCGAACCGCCGTGGCCGCCTTCGATGTTCTCGTAGTAGCGCACGTCCTTGTCCGCTTCGAGCATCTTCGCGGCCATCTTGCGGGCGTGGCCGGGATGCACGCGGTCGTCGCGGGTGGAGGTCATGAAGATGGTCGGCGGGTAGTCCTCGTCCGCATCGAACAGGTGGTACGGCGAGAAGGTCTGGATGAAGTCCCAGTCGGCGGTGTCGGGATCGCCGTACTCGGCCATCCACGACGCGCCGGCCAGCAGCTTGTGGTAACGCTGCATGTCGAGCAGCGGCACCTGCACCACGACGGCGCCGAACAGCTCCGGGTACTGGGTCAGCATGTTGCCGGTCAGCAGGCCGCCGTTGCTGCCGCCCTGGATGCCCAGGTGCTCGGGCGAGGTGATGTTACGTGCGATCAGGTCGCGTGCGACCGCGGCGAAGTCCTCGTAGGCCTTGTGCCGGTTGGCCTTGAGCGCGGCCTGGTGCCAGCGCGGGCCGTACTCGCCGCCGCCGCGGATGTTGGCGACCACGTATACGCCATCATTCTCGAGCCAGCCTTTGCCGACACTGCCGGAATAACCCGGGGTCAACGAAATCTCGAAACCACCGTAACCGTACAGCAGCGTCGGGGTGCTGCCATCGAGTACCAGCCCCTTGGGCATGACCACGAAGTACGGGACCTTGGTGCCGTCCTCGCTGGTGGCGAAGTGCTGGGCGATCTCATGGGTGGCCGCGTCGAAGAACGTCGGCATCGTCTTCAGTACTTCGGGCTGCTCGCCGATCTGCGCCAGCGACAGGGTCGTGGGAGTCAGGTAGTCGGTGGCGGTCAGCCACACCGCGTCGCTCTGGTCGGAGTCGACCGCGCTGACGCCGAGCGTTCCGAAGCCGGGCGCGCCGGTGAACTCGCTGCGCGTCCACTGGCCCTGCGCATCGGGGGTCAGCACGCTGAGCTTGTTCTTGACGTCATCGAGCACGTTGAGCACGAGGTGGTTCGCGGTCCAGGTGTAGCCGGCCAACGAGGTGCTCATCGAGGGGGCGAACAGCACCGTGAAGTCGCGGCCGCCGGCCATGAACGCGTCGAAGTCGGTCGCGATCAGGCTGCCGGCGGGATGGGTGGTGCCGCCTGCCTCGTAGGGCTCGCGCAGCTCCAGCACCAGCCAGTCCTTGTGCACCGACTTGTTGGCCGAGTTCGGCGCATCGACCTTGGCCAGCTGGCCGTCTTCTCCCTTCAGGTACAGCTCGTCGTTGTAGAACGCAATCGTGCGCATCACGAAATCGCGCTCGAAGCCCGGCGTGTGGTCGTGGCCGGCGGCGATGTACATGTCCTCCGGAGTGCCTTCGTAGACGACGGTCGCTTCGCTCATCGGCGTGCCGCGCGTCCACTGCTTGACGATGCGCGGGTAGCCCGACTCGGTCAGGGTGGCCACGCCCTCGGCATCGGGGCCGAAGTCGGTATAGACGTAGACGTTGTCGCGGTCGATCCAGCCCAGGCCGCCTTTGGCTTCCTCGCGGAAGAAGCCGTCCTGGACCCAGTCCATGGTGGTCAGGTCGAACTCGCGGGTGACGTCGGCATCGGCGCCGCCGCGCGACAGCGCGACCAGGCAGCGCTCGTACGCTGGCTTGAGGCAGTCGGCGCCGTGCCAGACCCAGTTCTCGCCTTCGGCCTCGTTGAGCGCGTCCAGGTCGATCACCGTCTCCCACTGCGGCTGGTCCTTGCGGTACTCGGCCAGCGTGGTGCGGCGCCACAGGCCGCGCTCGTGGTTCTGGTCCTTCCAGAAGTTGTAGTAGTAATCGCCGATCTTCTGCACGCCGGGAATCTTGGCGTCCGAATCGAGGATCGACAGGATTTCAGCTTCCAGCGCCTTGAACTCTGGGGTCGCGGCCAACTCGGCCTCGGTCTTGGCGTTCTCGGCCCTGACCCACGCCAGCGGCTTGTCACCGGTGACCTCTTCCAGCCACAGGTAGGGATCGGACGGTGTGGGCACGGCGGGCTCCTGGGCGTTGACGGCGCCCACCGCCACGGCCGCGAGGCCGGCGGACATCAACAGGGTCTGGCAAGCCTTCGACAGCATGGGCATGGGTGCTCCGGTGGGCAAATATATCGGACCAATGGATCGGACAAGCGGTCGGCAACGCTAGCACAGGCCCGCGCGCCAGCCGCCGTGCCGCTGGTCACGATCAGTCGACACCCGCGCCGCGGCTGGATCGGGTTCAGGCGGCGCGCGGCAGCGGCTCGCTACGGCGCGGGCGCAGGCTCCGGCGCGCCTGCGGGATCGCCCGGCGACGCGCGCCTGCGACGGCCGCGGGCCGCAAGGCGCTCCCCGGCAGCGGGAACCAGTGCAGCGTCCACCACGCGCTCAGCGGCATCGCCAGCAACCACAGCGGCAGCCAGCCGAGCTGCGCGTGGTGGCCGCGTGCGGCCGGCAGCAACAGCAGCAGTACCGCGCCGATCGCGATGGCGTAGCGCAGGGTCGCGTCGAGACGCGGATCGATCGGCGTGCGTGGCTCGTGGCGGGATCTGGCGGCGATGGTCATCATCGGTGGCTCCTCGGGTCGACGGCGCCACCATCGCCCGGCTCCATCTCACCGGCTGCGACCGCGCCGCACCCCATCCGGCGCCCCCTGTAGGAGCGGCTTCAGCCGCGATCGGTGACGGCGTCGGGCGACGGTTGTGGTTCGCGGCTGAAGCCGCTCCTACCCGGCTGCCGAGACCGCTCAGCGGTCGTATTGGCTCAGCGCCAGCGACAGCAGCGAGCGCGCCTGTTCGCGCAGCGAGGGCGGCTCGACGATCTCCGCGTCGCTGCCGTAATGCAGCACGTCCATCAACAGCTCGCGGCCTGAACTGAAGGGCACCTTGAGCTCGTAGCGCCCGTCGGGCAGGAACCGCCCCTGCTGCTGCGAATGCCAGTGTTCGTCGGCGACCCAGCGCGCGGCCTTGGCGCTGAATACGATCAGGGCCCAGCCCTTGGGCGTGCCGGAGAAGATCCCGTAGCTGGACGCGAGCTGGCGGTCGAGCTCCTCGTCGGGCACGTCGCGCGCAGCATCGTCGAGCAACCGCGCGGCGACGATGCGGTCGACCGAGAAACTGCGCAGGCCGTCGCGCTCATGGTCCCATGCGTCCAGGTACCAGTTCTCGCGGTAGTGGGTCAGCCGCTGCGGCGAGACCGAGCGCCGGGTCGGCTGGTCGGTGGAGCGCGCGCGGTATTCGAACGCGAGCTGCCTGCGGTCGAGCACCGCGGTGGCGACATTGCGGAACGAGATCTCGTCGAGCCGTCGGGTGCGGTGGGGGATCACCCGCACGCGTTCGACCGGCACGCGGCGGCCGCCGGCGTGCTCGTCGAGCAGCTTCTCGATGCGGTGCTGCAACGGTGCCAGCGCATTGGACAGCACCCCGCCGCCGCTGCGCATCAGCAACTGCTGCGCGGCCAGCAGCGAGTGCAGCTCCTGCGAGCTCAGCCACAGCCCGGGCAGTTCGAACCGGTTGGCCTCGTCGGGGTCGTAGCGGAAGCCGGCCTCGCCGTTGCCGATCACCGGCGCCATCAGGTAGTCGCGCAGGTAGGCCAGGTCGCGGTACACGGTCGCGCGCGAGCACTCCAGCTCCCCCTGCAGGCGCTGCACCGTCACCGGATAGCGCGCGGCGGTGAGGATGCGGTGCAGGGCGTGAATGCGTTCGATGCGTTCCATGGCTGGAGGTTTCCCACTGGGGCGAGGTCGAGCGGCTGTCTGGTGGCGGCCGGGTTCTGCGTTAAGCATGGCACCGGCCGCTGCAAGGCCGCCACTGTCGCAGGGGATTGTGATGAAAACCGCCGCACGTCGCGCACTGCTGGGCTTCACCCTCGCCGCGCTGGCCGCGCCAGTGTGCTGGGCCGGGCCGCGCGAGGAGGTGAACGAGTCGATCGAAAAATTCGCCGCTGCGCGCAGTTACCACGCCGACATGGAGATCGCCGGCACCACGCCGGTGACCGGCCAGCTCGACTTCGTCGCGCCGGACCGCTACCGCATGAGCATGTCCGGCATGTCCGGCATGGGCGAGCAGACCATCATCGGCGACACCATGTACCTGAACATGCAAGGCCAGACCATGCAGGTGCCGCTGCCCAAAGGCACGCTGTCGCAGTGGCGCGACCCGGCCCGGCTGGCCGAGAACGCCAGCAGCATGGCCGTGACCGCGCTGGGCAGCGAAGCGCTGGATGGCGAGGCGGCAAAAAAATACCGGGTCGAGCACACCCAGCCCCGCCCCAGCACGATGACGCTGTGGATCGGCGCCGACGGCTACCCGCGGCAGATCCTCGCCAGCGGCGAGGGCCAGGGCGGTGAGACGGTCACCACCACGATCCGCTACTCGCGCTTCAACGATCCGGATATCCGTATCGAAGCACCGAACTGAGCGGCAGCGGCGTCATCGAGCCAGCTCGGCTCTACCGAATCACCGGCGCATTTTGTAGGAGCGGCCCATGGCCGCGATGGAAACCGGCCTATCGCGCCTGTCCGGTTCGCGTTCGCGCCCATGGGGCGCTCCTACAGGAGCTTCGGCCGGAGTGCGGCGGTGCGGGGGTAGAGCGGAGCTTGCTCCGCTCGGTTCGGTGGGTGCGCGGGGACATCGTCGATTCGCAGCCGAGCAAGCTCGGCTCTACGGGATCATCGGGCGCTTCTGTAGGAGCGGCCCATGGCCGCGATGGAAACCGGCCTATCGCGCAGACCGGGGCCTTGGCCGGTGCGGGATGCCGACAGGGCTCGTATCGCGGGAATGGGCACGCCCATGCACAATGCGCGGATGCGCAACTCCGCTCCTGCCGAGCCCGTCATCAACTATTCGCCGTCGCCGGGCGACGAGGTCAAGACCACGACCTGCTTCATGTGCGCCTGCCGCTGCGGCATCAAGGTGTGGCTGACCGACGGCAAGATCCGCTACATTCAGGGCAATCCGGTGCACCCGGTCAACCAGGGCGTGCTGTGCGCGAAGGGCTCGGCCGGGATCATGCAGCACTATTCACCGGCGCGGCTGGATAAGCCGCTGCTGCGCGTCGGCGAGCGTGGCAAGGGCGAGTTCAGGCAGATCGAGTGGGACGAGGCGCTGCGCATCGCCACCGGCTGGCTGGCGCCGATCCGCCAACGAAATCCCGACGAGCTGGCGTTCTTCACCGGCCGCGACCAGAGCCAGGCGCTGACCGGTTGGTGGGCGCAGCAGTTCGGCACCATCAACTACGCCGCGCATGGCGGCTTCTGCTCGGTGAACATGGCCGCCGGCGGGCTCTACACGCTGGGCGGCTCGTTCTGGGAGTTCGGCGAGCCCGACTGGGAACACGCCCGGTACCTGATGCTGTGGGGCGTGGCCGAGGACCACGACTCCAACCCGATCAAGCTCGGCCTGGGCAAGCTGAAGGAACACGGCGCCAAGGTCGTCGCGGTCAACCCGGTGCGCTCGGGCTACGGCGCGATCGCCGACGAGTGGATCGGGATCCGGCCCGGCACCGACGGGCTGTTCGCGTTCGCGCTGATCCATGAGCTGCTGAAGGCCGACCGGATCGACCTGGACTACCTGGTGCGCTACACCAATGCGCACTGGCTGGTGATCCGCAACCCCGGTGGCGCCGATGACGGGTTGTTTGCGCGCGACGCGGCGGGGCAGGCGTTGTGCTGGGATCGCGGCAACGGCCAACCCGCCCCGCTTGGCGCAAGCGAGGGGGCGCAAGCGCTGGCCGACTCGATCGATGTGTCGCCCGCCGTGGTCGGCCAGTACACCCTCGCCGATGGCCGCAACGTGGTGCCGGCCTTCCACCTGATCGCCGAGCGCTACCTCGATCCTTCGTTCTCCCCCGATGCGGTCAGCGAGCGCTGCGGCATTCCGGCCGAGACCATCTGCCGGATCGCACGCGAGCTGGCCGAGGCCGCGTTCGACCACGCGTTCACCCTGCCGGTCGCCTGGACCGACGCGCACGGCCGCGAGCACGCCGAGATGGTCGGCCGGCCGGTCGCGATGCATGCGATGCGCGGGATCAGCGCGCACAGCAACGGCTTCCACACCTGTCGCGCGATCCACCTGCTGCAGTTGCTGCTGGGCGCGGTCGATACGCCCGGCTCGTTCCGCTACCAGCCGCCGTTCCCCAAACCGATCGCGCCGCCGAACCGGCCCGGCAAGGCGCGCCAGGCCAATGGCGCGCTCGATGCGCCGCCGCTGGGCTTCGTACACGCGCCCGAGGACCTGCTGGTCGACGCGGCCGGCAATCCGCGCCGCATCGACCATGCGTTCTCCTGGAGCTATCCGCTGTCGGCGCACGGCATGATGCACAGCGTGATCCGCAACGCCTGGGCCGGCGATCCGTACAAGATCGACACGCTGATGATGTTCATGGCCAACATGAGCTGGAACTCGTCGATGAACACCGCCCAGACCATCGAGTGGCTGACCGACAAGGACGACAGCGGCGAGTACCGGATCCCGCACATCATCTACGCCGACGCGTACGCCTCGGAAATGGTCGCCTATGCCGACCTGGTGCTGCCGGACACCACCTACCTGGAGCGCTTCGACGCGATCTCGATGCTCGACCGGCCGATCTCCGATGCCGATGGCGCGGCCGACGCGATCCGCCATCCGGTGCTGGAGGCCGAGACGCAATCGCCCGGTCGCGACGTGCGCGGCTTCCAGTCGGTGCTGCTGGAGCTCGGCGCGCGGCTCGGCCTGCCCGGCATGGCCGAGGCCGACGGCTCGCCGAGCTACCGCGACTACGCCGACTACATCGTGCGCCACGAGCGCGCGCCCGGGGTCGGGCTGCTCGCCGGCTGGCGTGGCGAGCACGGCGAACTGGAGGCCAAGGGGCCGCCCAATCCCGCGCAGCTCGAACGCTACATCGAGCACGACGGCTTCTGGCGCAGCGAGATCCCCGCTCACGCGCGCTATTTCAAGATGGCCAACCGCGGCTATCTCGAGTGGGCGCAGAAGATGGGCTTTATCGGCGATGCCAAGCCCATCGTGCTGCAGCTGTATTCGGAGACGCTGCAGAAGTTCCGCCTGGCCGCGCAGGGGCACGGCGCACAACAGCCGCCGGAGCAGCACCGCGAGCGCGTGGTCACCTACTTCGATCCGCTGCCGATCTGGTACGAGCCTTTCGAGGGTGCGCAGGCCAATGCGCAGGATGCTGCTCGTTCAAGCGCAACGTCACTGGGTTCCCGCGTTCGCGGGAATGACGAGCCTGTCGAATTCCCGCTCAGCGCCGTCACCCAGCGGCCGATGTTCATGTACCACTCGTGGGGTTCGCAGAACGCCTGGCTGCGGCAGATCGCCACGCGCAACTGGATCTACCTGCATCCCGATACCGCTGCGCGTTACGACATCGCCGACGAGGACTGGATCAGCGTCACCTCGCACCACGGCACGATCACCGCGCAGGCGAAGTTCGCCAGCAACACCCAGCCCGACACGATCTGGACCTGGAACGCGATCGGCAAGCGCAAGGGCGCGTGGCGACTGGGCAAGGATGCGCCCGAGGCGCGCCAGGGATTTCTGCTCAACCACCTGATCTCCGACATTACCCCGCGCGGCGACTACGCCAACGCCGACCCGGTCACCGGGCAGGCGGCGTGGTTCGACCTGCGCGTGCGGATCGACAAGGTCGCCGCGGCCAGCCACAGCACGCCACAGTTCGCGCCGCTGGAACTGGGCCAGGCCGACAACTTGCCGCTGCGCTACGGCGCCGCGATGCGCCGCAAGGAGCACGGCTGATGCACGCACGGGCGAGCTTCGCCGGGCCGCCACGGCGCGTCGCTGCGCAGGTGCAGGGCTGATGGCGACCGAGCTGTGGCTGACCCTGGCGGTGCTCGCCGGCGCGGTCTACCTGTTTGTCACCGAGAAGCTGCGGGTCGACGTGGTCGCGGTGCTGGTGCTGGCCAGCCTGCTGGTGCTCGGGCTGGTATCGCCGACCGAGGCGCTGTCGGGTTTTTCCAGCCAGGCGACGATCACCGTCGCGGCGATGTTCGTGCTCAGCGCGGGGTTGCAGCGCAGCGGCGCGCTGCAGGGCCTGGGCGAGATGCTGGCGCGGATCAAGTCGGGCTGGCTGTTTGCGCTGGTGATGATGTCGCTGATAGCGCTGATCTCCGGCTTCGTCAACAACACCGCGGCGCTGGCGGTGTTCCTGCCGCTGGTGCTGGCGGCGACCGCGGCCAACAAGCTGCCGGCCTCCAAGTTCCTGATCCCGCTGTCGTATGCGGCGCAGTTCGGCGGCGTGTGCACGCTGATCGGCAGTTCGACCAACCTGCTGGTCAATTCGCTGGCAGTGCAGACCGGCCGCGAGGGCTTCGGCCTGTTCGAGTTCGCGCCGCTGGGGGTGATCTTCGTCGCGGTCGGTCTGGTCTACCTGATGCTGGCGCGGCGCTTCCTGCTGCCCAACCTGGGCATCGCCGAACCCGACAGCGACGGCCACGGCGGGCGCTACCTGATCGAGCTGGTGGTGCCGGCCAAGTCGCCCGCGATCGACCTCCCCGCCGGCGACCTGTCCAAGCCGGTCGCCCCGCCCGACGATGCAGACGATGCAGACGATGGGGATGAGGATAAGGACAAGGACGAGGACGAGAACTACGCGCCGCGGCCCGAAAGCCTGGAGGTCGAACTGATCAACGTGCTGCGCGAGGGCGGCACCAGCGCGTCTGCCGCGCAGACCAACCTGCGCGCCGGCGACCGCCTGCTGCTGCACGGCGAGTGGGAGCAGGTCGAGGCGCTGCGCCGGCGCCACAAGCTCGACCACGACCGGGTGGCGCCGCACCTGGACAGCGACCGCGGCGCCGAGCGCCTGCATGCCGAGGTGATGGTCGCGCCGGGCTCGCCGCTGATCGGCCACACCATCTCGGAGATGCGCTTCGGCCACACCTATCGGGTGCGCGTGCACGGGCTGCAGCGCCGCCGCGTGGTGTTGCGCCGGCCGGTCAATCAGGTGCCACTGGCGCTCGGCGACATCCTGCTGGTGGATGCCTCGGAAAGCTCGCTGGAGGCCTTGCGCGACAACCCGGGGCTGGTGGTGCTGGGTGAGCGCACCCAGCAACGCGTCGACCGCCGCCGCGCGCTGCTCTCGACCGGCGTGCTGCTGTCGGTGGTCGGCATGGCCGCGGCCGGCTGGCTGCCGATCGTCGCCGCGGCGATCCTCGGCTGCGTCGCGCTGGTGGTGCTGCGCTGCCTGGAGCCCGACGAGGCCTATACCGCGATCGACTGGCGCGTGGTCATCCTGCTGGCCGGCGTGCTGCCGCTGGGCATCGCGCTGGAGCGCAGCGGCGGCGCCGACTGGGTCGCGCAGAACGCAATCGGCCTGTTCAGCCAGTTCGGCCCGGTGGTGACGCTGTCGGTGATCTACCTGCTGACCTCGGTGCTGACCGAGATCATGAGCAACAATGCCGCGGCGGTGCTGGTGGTGCCGGTGGCGATCGCCGCGGCCGAATCGCTCGGGGTCGATGCCAAGCCTTTCCTGGTCGCGGTGGCGTTCGCGGCCTCGACCGCATTCGCCACGCCAGTCGGCTACCAGACCAACACCATGGTCTACGCTGCCGGCGGCTATCGCTTTGCCGACTTCATCAAGATTGGCCTGCCGCTCAACCTGATCTTCTGGATGATGGCGACCCTGCTGATTCCGCGGTTCTTCCCGTTCTGAGGCGCGTGCCGTGACCCACACCCGACCGACCCGATGACCGACCTGCCGCCACCGTCGAAGAAGAAGATGGGCCTGGTGATCGACCTTGACACCTGCGTCGGCTGCCACGCCTGCGCGGTCAGCTGCAAGGAGTGGAACGCCGGCGGCTTCGCCGCGCCGCTGACCGACGAGCAGCCCTACGGCAAGGACCCCACCGGGGTGTGGTTCAACCGGGTGCACAGTTACGAGATCGCTGCAGAGCAAGCCCTTGCTCAACCCGGACCCTCTCAGGGCGAGCCGGCGGGTGGCCGCGGACAGGATGAGGACCCGATGTGCGGTTCGGGATCCGGTGCGCAGGCGCCGCAGCCGGCCATGACCCTGCATTTCCCGCGCTCGTGCCTGCACTGCGAGCAGCCGGCCTGCGTCACGGTGTGCCCGACCGGCGCCAGCTACAAGCGCGCCGAGGACGGCATCGTGCTGGTCGACGAGGACAAGTGCATCGGCTGCAAGCTGTGCTCGTGGGCCTGCCCCTACGGCGCGCGCGAATACAGCGAGGTCGAGGGGGTGATGAAGAAATGCACCCTGTGCATCGACCGCATCTACAACGACAACTTGGCCGAGGAGGAACGCCAGCCGGCCTGCGTGCAGGCCTGCCCGACCCGGGCGCGCCACTTCGGCGACCTTGGCGACCCCGACTCGAAAGTGTCCAAGCTGGTCGCCGCGCGCGGCGGCGTCGACCTGATGCCGGAGCTCGGCTACAAGCCGGTCAACCAGTACCTGCCGCCACGCCCGCGCCGCGCCGGCGGCGACGCAAGCACGGTTGCAGCCACCGCGCCGGGCGAGTCGCTGGACGCCGCCGCATTGCCGTCGGTGCTGCGCTGGCTCGACCGGGCGCTGTCGCGATGAGCGCACCACCGCGTTTGCCCCGTCGCGTGCCGGCTGGTCCGGCCTGACATATGCACCCGGCGTTCTCGGTCATCATCTTCAGCACACTGTCGGGCGCCGGCTACGGGCTGCTGTTCTGGAGCGCGCTCGCCGCGCTGACCGGCCGCGTCGATCCGTGGCTGCTCGCGGTCGCGACCGCGCTCGCACTGGTGCTGGCCACGGTGGGCCTGGTCAGCTCGCTGTGGCACCTGGGCAAGCCGATGCGTGCCTGGCGCGCGTTCTCGCAATGGCGCACGTCGTGGCTGTCGCGCGAAGGCGTGGCCGCGGTATTGACCTACCCGCCGGCGCTGGCATTCGGCCTGCTGGCCTACGCGCAGATGATCGACCGGCACGATGCGGTGTTCTCCATTCCGCTCAATGCCGCAACGGTGGCGCTGTGCCTGCTGCTGGCCGCGTGTGCGCTGGTCACGGTGGCCTGCACGGCGATGATCTATGCCTCGCTCAAGCCGATCCCGGCCTGGCGTCACCGGCTGGTACTGCCCGGCTATCTCGTGTTCGCACTGCTGAGCGGCGGGCTGCTGCTGGCCGCGATCGAGGGGGTCGATGGCCGGCTCGGCCGCCTGCCGGCGCTGCTGGCGATCACGTTGATGGCCGCGCTGTGGTGGCTCAAGCGCCGCTACTGGCGCGACATCGACCACACCCCGCTGCCGGCGACGCGCGGCGATGCGGTCGGGCTGCCGGAGCGCGAGGTCCAGGTGTTCGAGCGCCCGCACACCGAAGGCAACTTCCTCACCCGCGAGATGGTGTTCGTGCTCGCACGCAAGCACTCGCGCAAGCTGCGCACCATCGCCGTGCTGCTGTTTGCGGTGCTGCCGGCGCTGCTGATGCTGCCGGTATGGTTGCTGGTGCACATGGACGCGGCACCGTGGTTCGCCGCCGCGGCGGTGAGTACGCTGTGCGGCGCGGCGGTCGAACGCTGGCTGTTTTTCGCCGAGGCGCGGCACCTGGTCTCGCTGTACTACTGACCGTCAAACGGTAGAGCCGAGTTGCTCGGCTCCACGGGATCACCGGCGCTTTTTTAGGAGCGGCCCATGGCCGCGATGGAAACCGAACCATCGCGCCTGCCCGATTTGCGTTCGCGCCCATGGGGCGCTCCTACAGAGAGGCCGCGGCCGGAGTGCGGCGGTTCGATGGTCGAGCGGAGCTTGCCCCGCTGCAGCGCGGTGGATACGCGAGCCATCGTGGGTGCGCAGCCGAGCAAGCTCGGCTCTACACCGGCCTTTATCTGGCAGCGCCGATGAGCTCGCCCGCGCCCTGTGCGAGCAGCGACTGCGCGACGCCCCAGGCCAGCGCCTCGCGTGCATCGGCACGGCCGTCGGCCTGCGCGCGCACGATGCGGCCGTCGATCGCCGAACCGACCAGGCCTTGCAGGTGCAGGTGCTCGCCCTCCAGCTGCGCGTACGCCGCAATCGGCACGTGGCAACTGCCGTCCAGTGCGCGGTTCATCGCCCGCTCGGCCTCGGCGCAGACGCGCGTGGGCATGTGGTCGAGCGCGGCAAACAGGGCGTGGACGCCGGGGTCATCATCACGGCACTCGACCGCGATCGCGCCCTGCGCCGGCGCCGGCAACCAGTCCGGCGGCTGCAGGCGGCTGCGGATGCGGGCCTGGAAGCCGAGTCGCTGCAGGCCGGCGCAGGCCAGCACGATGGCGTCGTAATCGCCGGTATCGAGTTTGGCCAGGCGGGTGTTGACGTTGCCGCGCAGGTCGCGCAGTTGCAGGTCCGGCCGCAGCGCGCGCAGCTGCGCCTGGCGACGCAACGACGAGGTGCCAACGCAGGCGCCATGCGGCAACGCGGCGATGTCGTCGAAGCGGTGGCTGACGAACGCGTCGGCCGCATCGGCGCGCTCCAGGATCGCCGGCAAGGCAAACCCCGGCTCCAGCTCCATCGGCACGTCCTTGAGCGAATGCACCGCGCAGTCGGCTTCACCGCGCTGCATCGCCAGTTCGAGCTCCTTCAGGAACAGCCCCTTGCCGCCGATCGCGGCCAGCGAGCGGTCCAGCACCTCGTCGCCGCGCGTGCTCATCGGCACCAGCACCACCTCCAGCCCCGGATGCGCCCGGCGCAGGCCGGCAGCGACGTGTTCGCTCTGCCACAGGGCGAGCGGGCTCTTGCGGGTGGCGATGCGCAGCGTGGTCATGGGGCCATTATCGCCGCTCGGCGAACGTGGCGCTGTGGCGCGTGGCGGGACTTGGGGCTCGGGGCTCGGGGCTCAGAGGTGCTTCAACATCTCCCGCAACCCCGCCACGCAGCGACGGCTGACTTCCAGCGGCTGCTTGCCGTGGCGCAGCACCGCGTGCACGTGGCCGTCGGGGCAACGCTTCAGCTCGACGATCTCGTGCCGCGCGACCAGGCAGTTGCGGTGGATGCGGATGAAGCGCTCGGAGAATTCGTCCTCCAGCGACTTGAGCGACTCCTCGATCAGGTCCTCGCCGCGGGCGTGGTGCACCACCACGTACTTTTCCTCGGCCTGCAGGTAGTGCACGTCCTCGATCGGGATCAGCCGCAGGCTGCCGCGCAGCCGCGCGCATAGGTGGCTGCGGCGTTGCCCGGCAGGCGCGTGGCCGTTGCGCCCGCGTCCGGCGGCGAAGGTGCGCACGCGCTCCAGCGCCGCGGCCAGCCGCTCAGGGCGCACCGGCTTGACCAGGTAGTCGATCGCCTCGGCCTCGAATGCCGACAGCGCGTGGGCGTCATAGGCGGTGCAGAACACCACCGCCGGGCGCGGCTCGAACGCGGCCAGGTGCCGCGCCGCCTCCAGCCCGTCGATGCCGGGCATCGCGATGTCGAGCAGCACCAGGTCCGGCTCGTGCTCGGCACAGGCGTGCAGCGCGTGCTGGCCATCGCCAGCCTCGGCAACCACCTCCACCCCGGGCTGCTCGCGCAGCAGGCTGCGCAGGCGATCGCGCGCAAGCGGTTCGTCGTCGGCGATGACCACCGTCATCGGCGCAATGCTCATCGACTCGGTTGCCATCGGGTCCGTACCCCCCAGACCGTCGCCATGGACGCCTGCGCCGATAGTAGCCGGCTTGCGCCCCGGGGTTTCAACACGGCGCCCCGGGACGATGTGCCCAGGGTCACAATCGCAGCGATGCGCGGGCGCGCGCGGGCGCGCGCTCAGGCCTGCTCGAAACGCCGCGACAGCCAATCGCCCAGGTCGCGGATCTGCTCGGCGCAGACCTGGTGCGCCATCGGGTACTGGTGCCAGTCGATGCTCAAGCCCAGCGCGCGCAGCCGCGCCTGGCTGGCCGCACCGGCCGCGTACGGCACCACCTGGTCGAACTGGCCGTGTGCCATGAACAACGGTTGTGCGGTCACCGCCGCGCCGCGTTCGCGCACCGCCGCTTCGGCCGCGGCCTGGGTGAGCGGCAGGTAGGTCGACAGCGCAACCAGGCCGGCCAGCGGCGTGGTCCGGCGCAACCCGGCCGCCAGCGCGATCGCGCCGCCCTGCGAGAAGCCCGCCAGCAGCACGCGCGAGGCCGGCACGCCGCGCCCGGCCTCACGCGCGATCAGCGCCTCGACCTCGGCGACCGATTGCGTGACGCCGGCGTCGTCGGCGCGATCGGCGAAGTCGGCCGCGTTGAAATCGAAGCTGCGGATGTCGTACCAGGCGCGCATGGGCACGCCGTTGTTGATCGTGACCGGCCGCACCGGCGCGTGCGGAAACACGAAGCGCAGTGCCGGCCAGTCGCGGCGCACCAGCTGCGGCACGATCGGGGCGAAGTCGTTGCCGTCGGCGCCCAGGCCGTGCAGCCACAGCACGGTCCATTCCGGCGACGGCGCGGTTTCGGTTTCGACGGTGTCTAGCAGCGCGGGATCGACAGGTTGGCTCATCGCCGCATTGTCGCCGCAGCGCGTGCCAGCGTCACCTGTTCACCAGGATTGCCGCCGCTACGCTTGGTAGGAGCGACGTGAGTCGCGACAAGGCCAGGAGTCGCCGATAAGGCCAGGAGTCGCGCGGTCGCGACTCACGTCGCTCCTGCCAAAGGCTTTGCTATGGGGTGGTCCAGTGCCCGGCCGGCTGCGGCCGCCCGAACAGATAGCCCTGTCCGTAGACGCAACCCATCGCGATCAGCGCGTCGCGCTGCGCGGTGGTTTCTATTCCCTCGGCCACGACTTCCAGCCCGAGCGAGTGCGCCAGCGCCAGCACCGCGGCGACCACCGCGGAGCTGCGATGCGAGCTGTCGGATCCGAGCGGCTCGACGAACGAGCGGTCGATCTTGATCATTTTCAGCGGGAACCGGTGCACGTAGCCCAGCGAGGAATAGCCGGTGCCGAAGTCGTCCAGCGCCGCCTCGACGCCGCCGGCACGCAGCCGCTCCAAAATGCGCACCACCGCGTCGGGGTCGCCGAGCAGGGTGCCCTCGGTGACCTCCACGCGCAGCCGCGCGGGATCAAATCCGGTCTCGGTGGTGAGCTGCAGCAGCTGGCGGTCGAATTCGGCGTTCTGGAAGTGGCGCGGCGACAGGTTGACCGTGATAAAGCCGCCGTCGCGCACCAGCGGCACCGCGGCGGCGCAGGCGGCGCGATACATCGCCCAGTCCACCGCCTCGATCAGGCCGCTTTCCTCGGCCACCGGCAGGAACTGGTCCGGGCCGAGCAGGCCGCGCTCGGGATGGTGCCAGCGGATCAGCGCCTCGTAGCCGATCGGGTGTCCGTCCGACAGGCGCACCAGCGGCTGGAAGTACGGCTCGAATCCGCCGTGGGCGATCGCGGTGCGCAGCTCGCGCTCGACCTCCAGCACGTCCAGCGCGGCCAGTTGCAGGGTCTCGTCAAACAGCACGAAACGGCTGCGCCCGCCACTCTTGGCGCGGTACAGGGCGACGTCGGCGTCGTGCAGCAGCTCGTCGGTGGTGTGATAGCGCATATCGCCGATCGCGATGCCGATGCTGGCGGAGGTCTGCAGCTCGCGGCCGGCCACCAGCATGGGTTGCTCCAGCGCCTCCTGCACGCGCTGGGCGACCTTGCAAGCCGTCTGCGGTATCGGCGCATCCTCCAGCAGGATCGCGAACTCGTCGCCGGACAGCCTCGCAACCACGTCCGGCTCGCGGATGCAGTGGCTCAGCCGGCGCGAGACCTCGCGCAGCACGTCATCGCCGGCGAGGTGCCCGAGGCTGTCGTTGAACAGCTTGAACCGGTCGATGTCCAGGTACAGCAAGGCGTAGCGCCGCTGCGGGTTGCGCCGCAGTCCGGCGATCGCGCGCTCCAGCCGGTCACGCAGGTACAGCCGGTTGGGCAGCCCGGTCAGCGGGTCGTGCATGACCTGGTGCTTGAGCTGCGCCTCGACCTGCTCGCGCACCGAAATCTGCTCGCGCAGTTCGCGGGTGCGCGCCTGCACGCGCTGCTCCAGTTCGTTGTTCAACTGCAGCAGCGCCGCGGCCGCATTGCGCCGCTGCAGGCTGTTGGCGATCTGGTGGGACACGAACGTCAGCAACTCGGCGTCGCGCTCGTCGTAGGACACGCTCTCATCGTGGCTCTGCACCGCGACCATGCCCATGACCTGCTCGCCCAGCAGCAACGGCACGCCCAGCCAGTGTCGCGCCAGCGGTCCGCGATCCAACGCGGGGTCGAGTTCGCCCTGGTCGATCAGGCGCTGCGTGGTGACGCGGTCGGCCAATAGCGGCCGGCCGCTGCGGATCACGTATTCGCTGACCCCGCGACCGAGTTCACGGGTCGGCCGGGCCTTGTCGACCGCGTCGACCGAATACGGGAAGTGCAGCTCGCGGCGGTCCTCCGACAGCAGCGCGATGTAGAAGTTTTCGGCATTGATCAGCTCGCCGACCGCCATGTGGGTCTGCTCGTAGAAGTGTCCGCTGTCGTCGTCGAGGTTGGCCAGTCCGGCGATCCGGTACAGGATCGACTGGATCTTCTCGGAGCGCTCGCGCTCGCGCACCTCGGTGTGCAGGATCGCGTTGGCTTCGGCCAGTTGCCGGGTGCGCTCGGCCACGTGCCGTTCCAGCTGTTCCTGCCCCTGCTTGCGCTCCAGCGCGGTGAGGATGTGCTCACCGACGAAGATCAGCAGGGCGCGGTCCATGTCGCTAAAGCAGTCCGCGTGCAAATAGCTCTGCACCACGACCGTGCCGATGACCTGGCCATCGCGGATCATCGGCACGCCGAGCCAGTCGAGGTCGGCCGCGCCGTGCAGCCGCAGCGGCCCCTGCACCTGCTCGCGCAGTCGCTCCGGCGGACCCATCAGCGGCTTGCCGCCCTTGACCAGGTGCCAGGTGCCGCCATACATCAGCCGCGCCATGGGGATGTCTTCGTTGAGCCGGGGGCCCTCGGTGTCGACGGTGTCGATGAAGTACAGGAAGCGCACGCTGTCGTGTTCGGCGTCATACAGCGTGATGTAGAAATTTTCGGCGTACATCAACCCGGCGACGATATCGTGCAGCCCCTGCAACATCGTCGGCATGTCGAGGTTGGAGCCGGCCATGTCGGCGATCGCGAACAGCGCATGCTGCAGGCGCTCGGCCCGGCCCAGTTGCTCGACCGAGGTGCGCATGCGCCGGGTGGCGAGCAATTCCGACAGGCGGCGCGAGCCGAGTTCCAGCAGATCGGCGGGCGGGTCGGCCGAGCCTGGCTGGCCCAGGCTGGCATCGCCGGGATCGGCGGGCATCAGCACCACCGCCATGCCGTCACGGTCGTCGCACAGCACCCGCGCCATGGGCGGCGGCGCGCCGGCGGCGGCGCGGCCGGCCTCGATTACCTGGGCGGCCAGCGCCTGGCACGCCTGGATGTCGCACGCGGCCGGGTAGCAGCGGACATCGTGCGGCCAGTCCGAGGTGCAGGCCAGGGCATAGCTGCGGCCGTCATGGGCGTGCAGCGCGGCGAGCAGGATGTGGACGGCCTGCTCCACTGAGACGGCCTGCAGCAGCTCGCGCGCCAGCGCAGCCTGCGCCGGAGCGACGGCGGTGGACGCAGGTGCCCGCGCGTCCTCGCCCGCGGGCGGCGGCGCCGGCTGTTTGTCTGTTTGCGGCTCGTGCAACGGCCGCCTCCTCTTATTGCGCGTGTCTGCACTCTATAACGGCAGCCGGCGCGGAACCTTTCACTGCGCGCCCACAGGCCCGCCAGCCGGGCGTGGTCAGCGCGCACCGAGGCTCTCCCGCAACGGCACGCTTCCCGGCCAGCCGCCGGCAAGCGCCTGGTACACCGCAACGGCGCCGGTGAGGCTGCGGGTGCGACCAGCGGCCAGCGCGTCCTGCGCCTGCAGACGGGTGCGCTCGGCCTCGAGCACTTCGAACAGATCGGCCGCGCCGGCCTCGAAGCGGATCCGGGCCAGCTGTGCGGCGCGCGCGCTGTCGCTCGCGGCGCGCTGCAGGTGGGCATCCTCGGCACGCGCACGCGCGTAGCGCACGAGCGCATTCTCGGTGTCCTCCAGCGCGAACAACACGGTCTGCTGGTAGCGCGCCAGCGCGCCTTCGGCGTCAGCGTCTGCCGCCGCGATGCGCGCCCGCACGCGGCCGATGTCGAGGAACGACCAATCGACGCCGAGCGCAAGCAGCCGGGTCTCGCTGTCGCGCCCGAACAGCGCTCCGCGGTCGACCGCGTGGCTGCCGATCAGCCCGCCCAGGGTGAAACGCGGGAACAGGTCGGCGCTGGCGATGCCGATCCGCGCATTGGCTGCGTGCAGTCGGTGCTCGGCCGCGAGCACGTCCGGACGGCGACGCAGCAGCGCGCCTGGCGCGCCAGGATCCAACAGCGCCGGCAGCGCCGGCAGCGGGCGCGGCGCTTCGAGCTGGGCCACCAGCTCACCGGGCATGCGGCCGCTCAGCACCGCCAGGCGGTGCATGGTCGTTGCGACCTGCGCCTGCAGCCCCGGCACGCGCGACAGGGTCGTCTCGAGTTGTGCACGGGCGCGTGATCGGTCGAACTCGGCGCCGCGGCCGGCATCGAGCCGCGCCTCCACCAGGCGCAGCGTCTCGCGCTGGTTCTCGGCGTTCTCTCGCGCGACACGCAGGCGCTCCTGCAGGCCGCGCAGCTCGGCGTACCCGCGCGTGACCTCGCCGACGATCGCGACCTGCAGCGCGTGTAGGTCGGCAGCGCTGGCGCGCGCGTCGGCGCCCTGCGCTTCGACCTGGCGGCGGAGCCGGCCGAACAGGTCGAGTTCCCAGCCGGCGACGACCGCGGCCTCGAAGCTATCGCCGTCGCGAGCCTCGCGCGCGAAACCCGGCAGCTGATCGGCGCTGGCGCGGGTCTCGCCCGCACCGGCGGTAGCGGTGACGCTCGGCAGCCGCTCCAGGCGCGCGCCGCGCAGCAGTGCATTGGCGCGGTCGATACGGGTCAGCGCCATGCGCAGGTCGTGGTTGGACAGCAGCGCTTCTTCGACCAGCCGGGTCAGCAGCGGATCGTCGAAGCCGCGCCAGAACTCGGTGTCGGGCGCGCTGACAGCGTCGGCCGCTGCGCCTAACCCCGGCGCGCTGTCTTCGAGCGTCGCGGCCTGTGCGAACTGCGCGGGTACCGCAGGCGTCGGCCGCACGAACTCGGGACCGGCGGTACAGGCGGCGAGCGACAGCGCGAGCACTGAAACGAGCATCCGCGCGCGCGGGATCGGGCCCGCCGCCGATGGCGGCGTCGCAGCGCGTTTGCCCTCGCCACAACCCTGTGCCGCGAGGCGGGAGACAGTGCCGGAAGCGGCGCTGAGCTTGTCGTTACGCATGCGTGATCTCCATAATTTCCGCCCGCACCACGGCCGCGCGGCGCCGCGTCACCAGCGTGCGCAGCGCGACGTAGAACACCGGGGTCAGGAACAGCCCGAACAGGGTCACGCCGAGCATGCCGGCGAACACGGTGATGCCGGTGACCGCACGCACCTCGCTGCCGGCACCGGTCGCGAGCATCAGCGGCACCACGCCGGCGCAGAACGCGATCGAGGTCATCACGATCGGGCGCAGGCGCAGCCGGCACGCTTCGAGCGCGGCCTCCATGATCCCCTTGCCCTGCAGCTCGAGCTCGCGCGCGAACTCGACGATCAGGATCGCGTTCTTGCACGCCAGCCCCATCAGCACCACCAGGCCGACCTGCACGAACACGTTGTTGTCGCCGCCGCTGAGCCACACCCCGACCATCGCCGACAGCAGGGTCATCGGCACGATCAGGATTACCGCCAGCGGCAGGGTCCAGCTCTCGTACAGCGCAGCCAGCACCAGAAACGCGAGCAGCACCGCGAGCGGGAACACGATCAGGGCCGCGTTGCCCTGCGAGGCCTGCTGGAAGCTCAGGTCGGTCCACTCGATGTTCATGCCGGCCGGCAGCACCTGCGGCGCGAGTTCTTCAAGCTTCGCCATCGCCTGCGCCGAGGACAGCACGCGCGGGTCGGCCTCGCCGATCAGGTCGGCGGCCGGATAGCCGTTGTAGCGGATCACCGGGTCAGGGCCGAAGGTCTGACCGACCGCGACCATGCTGCCGACCGGCACCATCTCGCCAAAGGCATTGCGCGTGCGCAGGTTGGCGATGTCCTCGACGCCGTCGCGGAACGGCGCGTCGGCCTGGGCGATGACCTGCCAGGTGCGGCCGAACTGGTTGAAGTCGTTGACGTAGGCCGAGCCGAGGTAGGTCTGCAAGGTGTCGAACAGTTCGGTCAGCGGCACGCCCTGCGCCTTGGCCTTGACCCTATCGACCTGCAGGTCGAGCTGCGGCACGTTGGCCTGGTAGGTGCTGATGGGAAAGGCCATGCCCGGGGTCTGCGCGATCGCGCCGGAAAAACCGTTCACCGCATCCTGCAGCGCGCCGTAACCGAGCCCGGCGCGGTCCTGCACGAACAGCGAATAACCCGAGCCGGTGCCGAGACCGAGGATCGGCGGCGGCAGGATCGAGAACGCGAATCCTTCCTGGATGTCCGCGATCTTCTGGTTGAGCTCGGCATTGATCTCGGCGGCGCTGCGCTCGCGCTCGCCGAACGGCTTCAGGCCGAAGAACACCGTGCCGGTGTTGGGCGTGTTGGTGAACTGCAGCGCGTTGAGGCCCGGGAATGCGACCGCGCTGGCGACGCCCTCGGTCTCCAGCGCGATCCGGCTCATCTTGCGGATCACCGCGTCGGTGCGCGCGAGCGAGGCGCCTTCGGGCAGCTTGACGCCGCCGATCAGGTACAGCTTGTCCTGGGTCGGGATGAAGCCGCCCGGCACCGCCTGGAACATCAGCCCGGCCGCCACCAGCAGCGCCGCATACACCGCGAACACCGCACCGCGCTTGCGCAACGTGCTCGACACCGCGGCCTGGTAGCGCTCGGCGCTGCGCCCGAAGAAGCGGTTGAAGCGGCGGAACAGCCAGCCGAACAGGCGGTCGATCACGCGCGTCGGTGTGTCCTTCGGCGCGCCGTGCGCACGTAGCAGCTTGGCCGCGAGCGCCGGCGACAGCGTCAGCGAGTTGACCGCCGAGATCACCGTCGAGATCGCGATCGTGACTGCGAACTGCTTGTAGAACTGGCCGGTCACGCCATCGAGGAACGCCATCGGCACGAACACCGCGCACAGCACCAGCGAGATCGCGATGATCGGACCAGACACCTCGCGCATCGCCTGGTGCGCGGCCGCGAGCGGCGTCAGCCCTTCCTCGATGTTGCGCTCGACGTTCTCGACCACGACGATCGCGTCGTCCACCACTATCCCGATCGCGAGCACGAGCCCGAACAAGGTCAGCGTGTTGATCGAGAAGCCAAGCAGGTGCAGCACCGCGAACGTGCCGATCACCGACACCGGCACCGCGAGCAACGGAATGATCGATGCGCGCCAGGTCTGCAGGAACAGCACGACCACCAGCACCACCAGCAGCACCGCCTCTAGCAGCGTGGTCACGACCGCCTTGATCGAGTCGCGCACGAACACGGTCGGGTCGTAGACCACCTCGTAGCCGAGCCCTTCCGGAAAGCGCGTAGCGAGCTCGTCCATCTTCGCGCGCACCGCGTCCGAGACCGCGATCGAGTTCGCGCCCGGCGCCTCGAAGATGCCGATCGCCACCGCGTCGTCGTTGTCGAGCTGCGAACGCAGCGTGTAGTCGCCGGCGCCGAGCTCGATGCGCGCGACGTCGCCCAGGCGCACGACTTCGCCATCGCTACCGCTCTTGATCACGATGTCGGCGAACTCGGCCTCGCTGCGCAGCCGGCCCTGCGCGTTGATCGACAGCAGGAAATCGCCGACGTCCGGCGTTGGTTCGGCGCCGAGCTGGCCGGCCGAGACCTGCACGTTCTGCTCGCGCACCGCGCGCACGACGTCGCCCGCGGTGAGGCCGCGCGACGCGACCTGGTTCGGATCGAGCCAGAGCCGCATCGCGTAGTCGCCCGCGCCCCACATCTGCGCGCTGCCGACGCCCTCGAGCCGCGCGAGCTCGTCCTTGATCCGCAAGGTCGCGTAGTTGCGCATGTACAGCGAGTCGTAGCGGCCGTCGGTCGAGACCAGGTGCACGACCAGGGTCAGCGTCGGCGACTGCTTCTGCGTGGTCACGCCCTGCCGGCGCACGTCCTCGGGCAGCCGCGCGAGCGCCTGGCTGACGCGGTTCTGCACCTGCACCTGGGCGCGGTCGGGATCGGTGCCGGGGCGGAAGGTCACGGTGGTGATCAGCACGCCGTCGGAGCCGGCAACCGACTTGACGTACATCATGTCCTCCACGCCGTTGATCGCCTCCTCCAGTGGCGTCGCCACCGTTTCGGCGATCACCTTGGGATTGGCGCCCGGATACACCGCGCGCACCTGCACGCTCGGCGGCACCACGTCGGGGTACTCGCTGACCGGCAGTGCGGGCAGCGCAATCAGCCCGGCGGCGAAGATCACGATCGACAGCACCGCGGCGAAGATCGGTCGGTCTATGAAAAATTTCGAGAAGTCCATGGAATGTCCTTGTGCGGCTCTGCGCCGCGTGGGTCCTGCGAGGGGCACGGAAGTCCCGAGCTCCCGCTCTTGCATCTGCTCGTCAGTCCCGCGACGGCGGGCATGACGACCGGTGGTGGAACGGGCGCCAGGCCGACCCTCCCCGCCGCGGGGGAGGGGACGCGGGAGCAGAAGTCCCGGGGAGGGTCGGCCGCCTCGACGCGGCGGCAATCAGCTTGGCGAGGCCATCACTGCACCCCCGCCGCGCTTGCCACCTGCAGGGCCGGCGCCGGATCGCCCATCGCGATCGTCGTCGGCGCTACCGGCATGCCCGGAAAAAACACCTTCTGCACGCCATGCACGACGACCCGATCGTGCTCGTTCAGTCCCGCGCGTACCACGCGCAGGCCCTCGACGCTGCGTCCCAGATCTACGTCCTTGCGCACTGCGGTGTCGTCGGGCCCGAGCACGTAGACGTACTTGCGGTCCTGGTCGGTCAGCACCGCCTTGTCGTCGACCAGCAGGGCTTCGGCGGCGTGGCGGCCTTCGAGCTGCACGCGCGCGAACAGCCCCGGCGTCAGCACGCCATCGGGGTTGGGCAGCACCGCGCGCGCGCGCACGGTGCCGGTGCCGGCGTCGGCCTGGTTGTCGATGAAGTCGATGGTGCCCGCGTGCGGGTGGCCGTCCTCGTTGGCCAGCCCGACCCGCACCGCGTTTTCCGAACGCGCACGCTCGCCGCCGCGCGCGAGCGCGTTGTAGCGCAGGTAGGTCTGCTCGTCGGTTTCGAAGTACACGTGCACCGGATCCAGCGAGACCACCGTGGTCAGCAACGTCGCGTCGGCCTGGGCGAGGTTGCCGGCGGTGACCAGCGCACGCCCGGCACGGCCGCTGATCGGCGAGCGCACCTGGGTGAACTGCAGGTCCAGCCGCGCGCTCGCGACCGCGGCTTCGGCCGCGCGCACCATCGCGTGGCCTTGCGCGGTCGCCGCGCGGCGCGTTTCGAACTCCTCGCGCGAGATCGCCTTCGCCTCGATCAGCGCCTGCGCCCGCGCGTGCTGCGTTTCGGCAAGCCTAGCCTCGCTGCGCGCGCGTTCTAGCTCGGCGAGCGCGCGGTCGAGCTCGGCCTGGTAGCGGCGCTGGTCGATCACGAACAGCAGGTCGCCCTTGCCGACCAACTGGCCCTCGGTATAGGCCACGCGTTCGACGTAGCCGCTGACGCGCGGGCGCAGCTCGACGGTTTCGACCGCGGCGACGCGGCCGGTGAAGTCGTCCCACTGCCGCACCTGCTTGCTCAGCACCGGCGCGACGCTTACCTGCGGCGGCGGCATCGCCTCGTTGGTCGCAGCCTGGCTGCCGCAGCCGGCGATGGCCAGCGCGATCGATACGCCCGCGGCGAGCGCGAGCAGCGGGTGGCCGATGGACCGGGGCGGAAACGCGATATGGGTCATGACGATGGTTCCTGGTGAGGGTTCGGAGGGAGTGCCGGGGAGGCCAGCGCGTCGAGCAGCGCGCGCGCGTCGTGCAGGCAGCGCACGGGCAGCGGCAAAGTCCCGGTGTCGCTCGGCGGCGGCGTTGTTGGAGCCCGTCCCTGCGAGAGGGCGGAGACGGGCGTCTTCGAGCCAGGGGCCCGCAAACGGCCCTCTTCACCGCTTTGGCGGGGAAGAGAGAGGGGCAAGGCGCGAGCAGCGTTCGATGTGCCGGCGTACCGCACCACCTCCTGTGCAGGCGCGGCGTCTGCGTCGCGATCGACCAGCGCCAGCGCGCGCTGACCCACAGCGAGCGCGCTCGGCCATTGCGGGCTGCTACGCGCGCAGGCCTGCGCGCGGCACACCGGCGTGTCGACGGTGAGCAGTTGCACGCGCACCGCCAGCGCTCGCGCTTCGTCGTGCAGCACCCGCGCGAGCATACGCAGCGCCGCCGCGCCGATCGATCGGTGTCCGTAGCCCGCCCACGGGTGCTCGCTGCCGGGGCCGCCGATCAGCACGTAGCTGCCGCCGCGGTCGGACTCGGCCAGCAACGGCAGCAGATAGCGCGCCGCGGCGAGATGCGGCAACAGGTCGAGGTCAAGCTTGCGCTGCAGGAACGCAGCCGGCTGGTCGAGCAGCCGGCCTCGCTCGGCGGCGCCGCAGACCGCGACGATCACGCCCGCGAACGGTCGCCGCAGCGTGCGCAACGCCGCCGCGAGCCGTGCGCCTTCGGCATCGCTCGCGACCGAACCGACCAGCGTGCTCACGCAGGCTTGTGCGTATTCGCGCTGCAGCGCATCGAGCGCGGACGCATTGCGCGCGACCGCGATCACCGGCCGGCCGCGGGCGACCGCCGCCGCGACGATGCCACGACCGACCACGCCGGTGCCGCCGAGCACCACGACCGGCGCCTGCACTGTCCCGCTCATGGGACTTTCTCTCCCGTAAATGGGATGACAGCCGATCGCGAGCGCCGCCCGCTCAGCAGCGTGAGCAGCGGCAGCAGCAGCAGACCCAGCGGCAATGCGACCACGAACAAGAGAACCCACGCGAGCATGAGCGCCTCGCCAGCGCCCGCAACCAGGCCCTGGCGGAACAACAGGGTGGCAATACCGACCAGCACCGACATCGCCGCTAGCATCAGCAGCAGATAGGCGGTCCGGGTTGTCGAGGAGGTCAGCATGGCGGCGACCGGTAAGGGCTCGGCGCACAATCTAGGGCCACCACCGGCACTTGATTAGCCGGCAATCGAGGGAATAATTGTCCCGAACGCGGTCCAATACCCTCCCTGCACACATCGAACCTGCGAAGGCTCCGTTTTTTCTCGTCGTTCCTCGCTTCCGCGCGGCTGTGCGAGGTGCGCGCAAGATCACAAAGGATCCCGGCTTTCGCTGGGACGGAAGCAGGAAAGTTTCGAGGCGTTTCGCGGGGGCCCTTTGCGCAGGCGGGGCCGACGATCTTGGTTTTCGATGCTTGCGTCACCGCCCCCGTCCGCGCGGGGAGATGTTTTTCAGCTTTTTTCGAGCCCACAAGGAGCGTTCCGATGGCCCGCGATCTCAACGACACCCTGATCTTCGTCAAGGTGGTCGAACACGGCAGCTTTATCTCCGCGGCGCGCGCGCTGCGCCTTCCCAAGACGACGGTCAGCCGCAAGGTGCAGGACCTGGAGATGCGGCTGGGCGCGCAGCTGCTGCACCGCACGACGCGCAAGCTCGGCCTCACCGAGGCGGGCAATATCTACTTCGAACATTGCGCACGCATCGCGCGCGAGCTCGACGAAGCCGAAAGCGCGGTCGGCCAGCTGCAGGGCGGTCCACGCGGCTGGCTGCGCTTTACCGCGCCGTACTCGGTTGGCATCACCTGGATCGCGCCGCTGCTCGGCGAGTTCCACGCGCGCCATCCCGAACTGCGCGTGGAGATGGTGCTGACCAACGAGCCGCTCGACCTGATCGCCAAGGAAATCGACGTCGCGCTGCGCATCGGCAGCCTGCCCGACTCCAACCTCATCGCGCGCCGGCTCGCGGTGTTTCGCACCCAGATCTACGCCAGCCCGCATTACCTGGAACGCCACGGCGAGCCGCTGCATCCCGACGACCTGCAGCACCACCGCACGCTGGCGATGCAGAAGGCGCGCCGCAACGGCGGCTACGTGTGGACGCTGCACGACGGCGAACGCGATCAGGACTTCCGCATCGACCCGGTGCTGGTCGCCAACGACCCGGGCCCGCTCCGGGGCGCGCTGCTGTGCGGCGAAGGCTTGATGCTCGCCAGCGACGTGACCGTCAAGGCGCATGCCGAGCACGGCGACGTGCAGCGCGTGCTGGCCGGCTGGACCGGTCCGACGCTGGACTTCAATGCGGTGTTCCCGCGTGGCCAGGTGCAGTCGCCCAAGGTGCGCGCGTTTGTCGATTTCCTGGTGGAGCGGCTGAACTTCGACGCCGACTACATGCAGCTGCTGTGTCCCAACAGCCGCGGCATGTGTTCCGAGGGCGCCGCCAAAGCGGACAAGGCAGCCGCACCGGGTCGCGCGGCACACGAGCTGGCGCGACTGGTCGGGGACCGAGAGGCGCTGCTCGAAACCGATCCGGTGTAACGCAGACGGTGGTTGCGGTCGCGCAAAGATGCGCCCGGCACGCCCCATGGGTGCGCTTGCTTTCCCGCGCGCGGCGCGCGATCGCGGATATGGCCCGCGCCGAGGCTGCTTACCGGTGGGGACCGGGCCCCGGCGAGGCGCCCCGCTGCCGCGCCACCGGCAAGCGCCAGCCGCGGCGGATCGCGAAGAAGCGCAGGCCAAAGCACAGCAGCGCGCCCGCCACCATCGACGCAGCCGGCGGAAAACCCAGCAGGCTTCCGGCCACCACCGCCGCCGCGCCGAACAGCGCCGCGACCGCGTAGAACTCGGCGCGCAGGATCACCGGCACCTGCGCCACCAGCACATCGCGGGCCACCCCGCCGCCGATGCCGCTCAGCATGCCCAGCAACACCGCCGACACCGGCCCCAGGCCGAACTCCAGCGCCTTGTTGGCGCCCACCACCGCGAACAGCGCCAGCCCGGCCGCATCGAACCACTGCACCGGATTGCGCAGCCGCTCGATGTCGGCATCGCGGTAGAACGTGATCAGCCCCGCCAGGCAGGCCGCCGCCAGGTAACGCCAGTCCTCCAGCACCGCCGGCGGCGTCGCCCCGATCAGCACATCGCGCAGGATCCCGCCGGCGCTGGACGCCGCGAACGACAGCACCAGCACCCCGAACAGATCGAGCCGGTGCCGCGTACCCATGGTCGCGCCACTGATCGCGAACACGAAGGTCCCGGTCAGGTCGAGTGCGAAGAGGAAGTCATCCATGGCGGGGACGAGTATGGGGGCTTGGAGCGCGGTGGCAAACGCCATCAAGGACGATCGCCAGTGCGTCACCTACTGCGCTGTTGCCTGAGCCATGAGTAGTCGATTTAGAAAGTACTCTCAACACAGATACGGACCGTGGTAGGCCTTTGTTCGAGCAGTGTCTGCTCGCGGCCAATAGCGGCCATTCAACTAAGTGGACCTGACCCCGTTCCGGGCCATCTTCGGGTGCGGGAACAGGTCGCCGGCCTCGCGCATCGTGCACGCTGCGTCGAGCCGGTCAGAACTTGTCATATTTCTTGGCGGTGCCGTGGGCGAGGTGCACTGGGTACTTGGCTTCGTTCTTCCGCAACTTTTTCCTTACCGCAGAATCAAGATCCACGTCCAAATCGTTGCACAGATAGGACAACAGAATCGCTACGTCTGCGATCTCGTCCTCGATAGCTTGCCGCTCCCGAGCGACGAGATCGACAAGTTCAGCATCCCTGGCCCACTGAAAACACTCGAGCAATTCCGCCGCCTCTGTTACCAGCGCGGCTGACAAGTTCCGTGGCGTATGAAATTGCTGCCAGTCTCTGTCTCGGCGGAACTTAAGAAGTTCCTGCAGGAGCTCATTGCCAACAGGTGTCATGGCAGTCCTCATGCTTGGAATCGGTTTTGCAGGTGCCAGTTCAACCGATCGGGATCAGGCCTGAGATATGCCAGGTCCGGCACCACGGACAGTTGCTGATCGTTCATTCGATAATAGGCTTTTCCGTTGAAATACGCTTCGCGGATTCGGGGACTGATCCTGATTCGAAGGTCCGGCGTAACGCCCACCAATCCGACGTCAAAGAGTCGATGGAAGTCGGCCCGCAGAAGCAGGCCGTTGCGCACGTCGTGGCTTCCTTCATTTGCGTAGGGAACTATGTGCGCAGCCTCGAGCGCCAGCAGCGTGTTTTCACCGGTGATCGCACACCTTCGCTTGTAAGCGTCGGTGACCAAAACCCGGAACGATGACTGCCCCAGTCGCGGTTTGACGAGCACTGGCAAACCGTATTTGGCTTGCGCCTCAGCAACTGCCGCCGCCGGAACCTGCTCAGAGTACTGATCTGGACGGAAGCGGCTGGCGATCGCGTGCCAGATTCCTTCGCCGTCTCGTGAGCCCGACTCATACATCTTTCCACGGACAATATTAGAGGCCCAACCAGCCGGGTCCTTAATCCAAGATGCTTTGTCCAGAAAAAAGGGGTTTGCGAGCACTGTGCAGCCGATCTCGCCGTCACGTCGATTTCCTGTTAACGGCCCAAGGAGGCGCCTCAGATCTTCGAGCGTTGCAGCTCCATTCTTTTCACCGAATACTTCCCACGCAAGGGCAATTGGCAGCGTGGAGTAGGTGACAAAGAAGCCACCGCCCGCAATGTGGTTGTTAGGCCGTTTAAGCTTGAATAGAAACGGCATCCCTGTGGGAGCCTTTGTAAACGGGGGTGAGGCACTGGGTTGCCAGAAATTGACTTCATCCAATCCACGCCCGGCAAGAAAGTCATACCACCCGTTGTCGGTGACCCCCAGCCAGAATTTCATCGTTCGCCGCCGAGGACTTGTGAGGAAAAGGGCGGATCGATGTAGATCATCTGCACCTGCCCGGCCATGCCCTCCTTCTGCAGCAGGGAGTTCATCACCAGCAACGATTCGCCGGCGACCAAGCGGTTGGCCCAGCCGCGATCGTGCCGGTAGAACTCGATCGCCTCGCAGCACGCCAGCGGCTCCTCGAACCAGGCGCGGAACATGTCGGACTGCGAGCCGCCTTCGCCACTGCCCTGCTTCATGCGCTTCTGCACCGCGGCCAGGATCGTCGCCGGATCGATGCGCTCATGCACAAGCAGCGAGAAGGTGTCGATCTCGAAGCTGGTGCGTTCAGTCTTGCCAGCCCAGTCAAGATACGGCGCGGCCATGCGCTTGAGCGACTGCAGCGCATCGCGCATGGCGGCCTCGTCGCCGCTGGCGAGCGCGTTGTCGATCAGGCCCTCGATCTGCGCGCGGTTCGTGTCGAACTGCAGCACGGGTTCGACGTGGACGCCTGAGGTGATTGCCACTCAAGCAGCTGCCTCAGCTGGATACAGACGGCCGCGCCGTTCCGCATGGGCGCGGAACTGTTTGCTTAGCTTCCGCCAGTCTTTTTCGGTATGCGGCGAGTAGTCAACGAGAGCATGTGCGGAGTTTTCGGGCAACGGATCAGCGTAGGCATCGACGGATGCTGCCACGTACTCGCCAACTGAGACTGCCCACACACCGCCCGAGTTGCGCCCCGATGCAAGGTAAGTCTCGAAGGCTTGGCGCGGAGTGACCATGCTGTTTCGGTCCGAGGAAAGCTGGCCCTCATCGTTCGAGTTCGGCTGGAAAGCGCGCGACGCAGGCCGGCCTTCCTGTATCCAAATCTCGATCACCTGCCGAAGCAGAAGTTCGTCGTGATCGCCAAGCTTATGTTCTTCTCCGACTGGCATTACTGCCCCCCTGTATCAGAATCCATTCCACTCCAGAAACGACTGAATGCTGACAACGTACGCTCATCGAACTCAGCGATCTCAGCTTCGAGCTCGTCATCTGTTTCGACGTTCAGCGCGTGAAGCTCAATCGCAAGATCCGGCAGTGTGACGGTCGCGCTGATTTCCCAGTCCCCGCGAGTCCACTCGCCCGTAATGCTTCCGTCCGGAAGCGGGTACACGTAGGGAGTTGGCACCCCAGCCTCAGCGGTGATGAGCGTCACCAGCTCCCTCATTCTGGCGATAGCTGACACATCCGGCGCGGGATTCTGGGTTGAGTACCATCCTGCCGGCGTGCGAGCAATCTCGTCTAGGCGTTCATCCAACGGTTGTTGGGGCTCATCATCCGTATAGATGAGCTCCTTGTACTTCGCGATCTTTGTAAGACGATCCTGCCGATCGAACAGGCCCGCGCCAACAACTCTAATTCGATGCCGTCGCCGAGCGATAGCCTTCTCGCACTCCTCATCCGTATCGACTCTAAGATCAAAGCGAGTTCCATCCTCGTCCGCAAGATGCACGATGAAGGCGCGAATCTCGCCGCCCGTGAGGGTGAAGCGCTGATCTAGCGCGTTCTCATAGGTGGCGTTCGCAGACAGGACGATACGCTTGCGCGTCTCGCTGTCATATCGAACAGGGGCCGTGCGTCCGTGCGAGAGTTCCGCATGCTCGCCGGCTCGAAGGCTTTGTCCAAAGCGATTGAATTTCCCCACCAACTCACGTGGGAACTCTTGGGGAAGCGCCTGACCATCATTGGCAGCCGCGATCACGCGATCAAGCAGATCACGCGCATCATCAAACTCGCTGTGCCGAGGAAAGTCGAATCCGACTTGTCCAGCTTCCGTTGGCTGGTCTTCTAACGTTTCCAGTCTCCGCGCTAGAGCAGTCGCGCTGTTGCCTTGGATGACCTGAGACAAGCCGAGTTGGAATGATTCTTCAAAGCCCTTGGGTACTCTCTGACGATCGCTATTCCGTTCTCGGAACAGGTGCTTCGCAACTTCCACCACTAGATCGCGGTAGGCGGCAAGGTCGGGGAGCACATCGAAGGGAATGGTGTGAGAATCGAAGCGCCCGCCCGCAAAGCGCACGCGCACGAAATCGCCGTTGTCCTCGATCTCTGCCCGTGGTTGCTGGTTCGGAACGTCCGTCATATTGAGGCCTCCCCCAGCCCATCTTAAGCTGGCTTGATATAGCAGATTGCAGTTCATGTGTCTCGTTCCGTGAGACAACGGCAGCAACACTGGTTCCTCGCTCATCAAAGCCGTAGCCATGCCAAGCCGCCGAACCGTTGCCTGCGACCACTGCGGCTACTCCCAACTGAAACGCGATACCGAGTGCGACGCCTGCGGACGGATGACGCGCCGGGAGCGCAATCGCTGGATTGCCAAAGCCATCCAGATTGGCATGGTGCTGGTGGTTGGCGTCGCCATGTACGCCAGAATCAAAGGGCTTGCCTTGCAGTAGGCCTCGAACTGGTCCCGGACAATGCGAGGCTGGGCCGCCAGCGTGGGCAATAAGGTGCGCAGCTCTTGGACCTATGCCAGCCCAGAGCCTCCGTCCAGCACAACCCGCAGCTGACGTCCAGGTCACACGAGCGAGAGACCGCTTTGGGTCAAATTGGACGGGCGCAAACCCTTGGAAGCTTCGATAGAGCGCGCCAGGATTGATGAACTGACCGTGCAGCTACTTCGAGGGGTTGTCAGTTCTGTGGCCTCTACGGCCGATCATCTCGTGCTATTCGTCTGCACGATTGCGTTGCATTGGTGGGCCCACCAGGACTCGAACCTGGAACCTGAGGATTATGAGTCCTTCGCTCTAACCATTGAGCTATAGGCCCGTCGCAGCGGTGCGATTGTAGCCGCGTCACACGCCACGCGCGTTCGCAGATGTGGTGAGCGAAGCGAAAGGGCACCGACGCAAGGGCACCGCCGCGAGATGATGCGGAGAAAGGCAGCCGAGCAAGCTCGGCTCTACGCGCCCACCGATACGACGAAGCCCCGCGCGAGGCGGGGCTTCGAGTGTTGCGTGTATCACGCGGTGGCTTACTCGATCTCGAGGAAGCTCCGCAGCTGTTCGGAACGGCTCGGATGACGCAGCTTTCGCAGCGCCTTGGCCTCTATCTGCCTTATACGCTCGCGGGTCACGTCGAACTGCTTGCCGACCTCCTCCAGGGTGTGGTCGGTGTTCATGTCGATGCCAAAGCGCATGCGCAGCACCTTGGCTTCGCGCGGGGTCAGGCCGGCGAGCACGTCGCGCACGGTTTCGGTCAGGTTGACGTTGGTGGTGGCCTCGACCGGCGATTCGACGTTGGTGTCCTCGATGAAGTCGCCCAGGTGCGAGTCTTCGTCGTCGCCGATCGGGGTTTCCATCGAGATCGGCTCCTTGGCGATTTTCATGACCTTGCGGATCTTGTCCTCGGGCATGTCCATCTCTTTGGCCAACTCTTCCGGCGTCGCCTCGCGGCCGTATTGCTGCAGCATCTGGCGGCTGATGCGGTTGAGCTTGTTGATCGTCTCGATCATGTGCACCGGGATGCGGATGGTGCGGGCCTGGTCGGCGATCGAGCGCGTGATCGCCTGGCGGATCCACCAGGTGGCGTAGGTCGAGAACTTGTAGCCGCGGCGGTATTCAAACTTGTCGACCGCCTTCATCAGGCCGATGTTGCCCTCCTGGATCAGGTCGAGGAACTGCAGGCCGCGGTTGGTGTACTTCTTGGCGATGGAGATCACCAGGCGCAGGTTGGCCTCGACCATCTCGCGCTTGGCCTTGCGCGCCTTGGTCTCGCCGTAGGCCATGGTGCGGCTGATCTCCTTGAGATCGGCCAGGGTGATGCGCATCGCCGATTCCTCGGCGATGGTCGACTCCTGCTCGGAGATGATCTTGTCCTTGACGTCGCGCAGGCCGGAGGACCACTTCTGCTTGCGCTTGAGCAGCTCGTCGACCCACTCCAGGTTGGTCTGGTTGCCGTCCCAGGAGCGGATGAAGTCCTTGCGCGGCATCTTAGCCACACGCGTGGACAGCTCCAGGATGCGGCGCTCGTGGCGCTTCAGCGAGGCGACCACTTCGCGCAGGTTGCGCACCAGCACGTCGGTCAGCGGCAACGGCAGCTTGAGGTCGACGAAGATCGCGGCCATGTCCTCGCGCAGCTTGACCACCGACTTGTGGTCGGGGCCGTGCTTGGCGTAGGCCTTCTCGAACTTGGCGTAGAACGCGCCGAGTGCGTCGAAGCGCGCCGCGACCTCGACCGGATCGGGGCCGGTGGGGCCTTCGTCGGCGGTGTCGGTGCTGTCGTCGTCGCTGTCGTCGTCGCTGTCGTCGCCGTTCTTGTCGTCGGCAGCGTTGCCGTTGCCGGCGGCGGCCACCGGGGCCGGCGCGGGGGCGGGCTCGTCGAGCTGGTCGAGGAAGCCGACCAGCAATTCGGCCAGGCGCTTCTTGCCGGCCTTGTGCAGCTCGTAGTCCGCCAGCACGCGCTGGATCGTGCCCGGGAACAGCGCCAGCGAGGCCTGGACCTGGTTCAGGCCCTCCTCGATGCGCTTGGCGATGGCGATCTCGCCCTCGCGGGTCAGCAGCTCGACCGTGCCCATCTCGCGCATGTACATGCGCACCGGGTCGGTGGTGCGGCCGCCTTCGGCGTCCAGCCCGGTGAGCGCGGCGGCGGCTTCCTCGGCCGCGGTGTCGTCGACCTCGCGATTGCCGGTGCTGCCATCGGCCAGCAGCAGGGTCTCGGCATCGGGCGCAACTTCGTGCACTTCGATGCCCATGCCATTGATCATGCCGATGATGTCTTCGATCTGTTCGGGATCGACGATGTCATCGGGCAGGTGATCGTTGACCTCGGCATAGGTCAGGTAGCCCTGCTCCAGGCCCTTGCTGATCAGCTGCTTGATGTCGGACTGAGGGGCCTGGCGTTCGTTGGCCATAGGGCTATGCCACCAATTGGTTATGGGCGATAAGGGAACCGCTTATTATACCAGCCTGCACCGGCTGCGCCCGAAACGCCTGCGATCGCAGGGTTTTTTCGGATTGCCGGGCGACGGGGGAGCGGCGCCTCAGGCCCGCAACAGGAACGTCACCGGGCCGTCGTTGACCAGGCTGATCACCATATGGGCACCGAAACGGCCGGTTTCCACCCCCGGGGCGTGCTGTTGCCGGCAACTTTCCACCAGCCGGTTGAAAACCGGTTCAGCCAGCTCCGGCGGCGCCGCGGTGCTGAACGACGGGCGCATGCCGCTGGAGGTGTCGGCGGCGAGGGTGAACTGGCTAACCAGCAGCAGGCCGCCGCCGGTATCGGCCAGCCCCAGGTTCATGCGGTCGGCACCATCGGCGAAGACCCGATAGCGCAGCAGGCGTTGCGCCATGCGGGCGATCTGCGTCTCGCCATCATTGGGCTCGACCGCGACCAGCCCGAGCAGGCCGGGGCCGATAGCGCCGACGGTTTCGCCATCGACGCGGACCTGGGCCTGGGTGACGCGCTGGATGAGAGTGAGCATCTGGGCGACTCGGGATTCGGGACTCCAGGATCATCCGGGCAATCCCGGCCCGTGTCATCCCGACGCCTGCCCCTTGGATGATCGGTAGCAGCAGAACCTGCCTCGCTACACTGCGGCCAATGGCCCGACTGACCGCCCACCTGCTGTACGTCCTTGCCGCGCTGCTGGCGCGCCTGCCGTGGCGCTGGCTGATGCGGCTCGGCGACGGCCTCGCGATGCTGTGGCGGCGAGTGGATGCGCGCGAGAGCCGGGTCGCGCGGCGCAACCTGGAGCTGGCCTATCCGGAGCTGCTGCCGGCCCAGCGCGAGCAGTGGCATCGCGCGGTCCTGCGCACCACCGCGCGCCAGGCGCTGGAAACGCTGCGGCTGTGGACCCGGCCGCATGCGCAAAACCTGCAACTGATCGTCGAGCAATACGGCACCGCGCACCTGGATGCCGCGATCGGCGCCGGTCGCGGCGTCATCATCGCCGCGCCGCATTACGGCAACTGGGAGCTGCTGAACCAGTGGCTGGCCGCGCGCACGCCGCTGGCGATCCTGTATCGGCCGCCGGAGTCGGCAATCGGCGAGGCGTTCCTCAAGCGGGTCCGCGCCGATGCCGACGCGACCGAGCCGGCCCCGCGCGTCACCCAGATCCGTGCCGAGGGACCGGCGGTGCGCCAGTTGTTCAAGCAGCTCGGCGGCGGCGGCGTGGTCGGCATCCTGCCCGACCAGCAGCCCAAAACCGGTGACGGCGAGTTCGCGCCATTTTTCGGCGTGCAGGCGCTGACCATGACCCTGCTCGGCCGCCTCGCCGAGCGCACCGGCGCACCGGTGCTGCTGGCCTGGTGCGAGCGCATCCACCACGATGCCGGCGGGGCGCCGCGCTTCGCGCTGCATATCGAACCGGCGCCGGCGGCGATCGCCGAGGCCGACCCGCAGCTGCGCGTGGCCGCGCTCAACGTCGCGGTCGAACGCATCGCCCGGCGCGACCCGGCGCAATACCAGTGGACCTACAAACGCTTTACCCTGCGGCCACCGGGGACCGGGGAGCCCAACCCCTATCCGCGCGGGCGTCGCGCTTGACCCGCCGCGCACCCGCGCCGCATGTCGCGGTGTGCGGCCCGCTTCGATGGCGCCAGGCTGCAAATGGAGCCAGGCTTCAATGCAGCCAGCAGCGCGTGACCATTTCCCACAAGGACGGCCCGGACCATGACTGAAGCCCTGCCACCCGAACTGCCACAGCCGCTGCCGCACGCACCGGCGCCCGAAACGCGGCAATGGCAAGCCTTGCCGGCGCGTGCCCGCGCGCTGTTCGTGGTCGGTACCGCCGCGCCGATGATCATCGTGCTTGCGGTCGGCGGCGGCGTGGTGTTCCCGCTGCTGGCGCCCGCGCTGCCGCTGGACGCTGCGATCGGCGGCTCGGGCATGCTGCTGGGCGCGGGGCTCGGGCTGCTGCTGGGTGCGGCGTTCGGCCTGTGGTGGGGCGCCAAGCGCTACCACTACACCCTGTGGACGCATGACGGCGACGGCCTGGCGGTACGCAGCGGCAAGCTGTGGCGGCAGGAAACCCGGGTGCCGGCGACGCGCGTGCAGCACCTCGACATCAAGCGCGGGCCATGGCAACGCCGGCGCCGGCTGTCGACCCTGATCGTGCACACCGCCGGCACTCGCCACAGCGCGGTGACGGTGCCGCACCTGGATGTCGACGACGCCGAGCACCTGCGCGACCGCCTCGCGCGCCAGATCGACCACGATGAGTTCTGAGCCCACCCCCGGGGCGACGACTGACGCGGCCGCAACCGGCGCGGGCGCGGCCCCGGAGGTCAGCGCCGCCGACGCCGAACACCGGCTGCATCCGATGTCGTGGCTGTTCGTACTGCTCGCCCAGCTCAAGCAGTTCGTGGTGCCGCTGGTCGCGCTGTTCGTGTTCGGCCGCGGCAGCTCCGACGGCAACGGCTGGAGCGAGCTGTGGCCGCTGATCGGCATCGGCGTGCTGGTGCTGCTGTCGCTGTGGCAGTACTTCACCTACCGCTACGGCGTGGTCGGCGACGCGCTGGTGGTGCGGCAGGGCCTGCTGGAGCGCAGCCTGCGGGTGATCCCGTTCGCGCGCATCCACAACGTCGCGCTGCAGCAGTCGATGCTGCACCGGGTATTCAACGTCGCCGAGGTGCGGCTGGAATCGGCCGGCGGGCAGAAGCCCGAGGCCGAGATGCGCGTGCTGAAACTGGCCGATGCGCTCGCGCTGGAAACTCTGGTGCGCCAGCGCGGGCATGCCGCGGCGATGGGCGACAGCACGGCCGCCGACGACAGTGCGCCGCTGCTCGAATTGCCGCCGCTGGAGGTGTTGAAGCTCGGGCTGATCTCCAACCGCGGCCTGATCGTGGTCGGCGCGGTGTTCGCCGGCCTGTCGCAATTCAGCCCGCGCCTGATTCCGAACCTGTTCCAGCAATGGGGCGGCGCGATGTTCGGCTGGGCCGACCAGCGCGAGTTCGAGCTGGCCGAGTACGCGATCGCCGCGACCAGCCTGGTCGCGCTGTTCGTGGTCGCGCTGCGGCTGTTCTCGGTGCTGCTGGCGCTGCTGCAGTATTACGGCTTCAGGCTCAGCGAGCACGGCCGGCGGCTGACGGTCGAACGCGGGCTGCTCGCGCGCTGGCGCACCAGTGCCTCGCGCCGGCGGATCCAGTCCTGGACGCTGAGCGAGGGCGTGATCCACCGGCTGTTCAAGCGGCGCAGCCTGGAGGTCGACACCGCGGTATCGGAAAACCAGAACCAGCAGCGCGCACTGCGCGAGCTGGCGCCGATCGGCACGCCGGCGGCATGCGAGGCGTTGATCGGGTACCTGCTGCCGCACGCCGGCTGGGCGCGGCTGGAATGGCAGCCGCTGCCGCGCGCGGCGTTCTGGCGGCTGTTCGTACCCGGCGCACTGTGGCTGGGGGTGTTCACGCTGGCGCTGAGTTGGCGCTTCGGCGCCTGGGGCCTGCTGCTTCTGCTGTGGCTGCCCTGGTCGGCCTACAAAGCGCGCCAGCATGCGCGGCGCGCGGGCTATGCGCTGGGCGAGGAACTGGTCGCGGTGCGCGAGGGCTGGTGGCGCAGGCACTGGCGTTTTGCCGAGATCGACAAGCTGCAGGCGCTGAACCTCACCCGCTCGCCGCTGGACCGCCGCTGCGGTACCGCAACGCTGTGGCTCGACACGGCCGGCGCCGGCGCAATGTCGCCGCCGCTGCGGATCCGCCTGGTGCCGCATGAGCAGGCGCGTGCGATCTACGAGCGCTTGTCAGGCGAACTGGCGCGGCGACCGCTGCGCTGGTGATGACCGTAGAGCCGGGCTTGCTCGGCTGCGCTCGTCCTGGTGCAACGGCCCGCCGAGCAAGCTCGGCTCTACAGCGGCGTGGCGGCTTTCTCGATCCCGAACTCGGTCCAGCTGCGGCCGCTGCTGCGCGTGTCGGCGCGCAGCGCGCGGTTGAACGCGATGCTCTCGGCCGTCGCGTAGCCGCGCTTGTGGTCCAGGTGCACCACGACCGCGCGGTAGCGGATGCGCTTGCCGCGGATGCCGGCGTTCTCCAGCCGCTCGCCGAACTCGCGGTCCTGGCCGCCGTAGCGCATGCGCTCGTCGAAACCGTTGATCGCGAGCATGTCGTGTTTCCAGCCCGAGGCGTTGTGGCCGTTCCAGCTCGCGCGCGCCGGGCTCAGCAGGTCCAGCACGCGGCTGGTCAACGGCCCCGCGGTGAGCTTGAGGTCGCGGTGCGACTTGCGCAGGCCTTGTGCGCGCAGCCAGCGCGCGTCGAAGCAGCGTTGCGCGCGGATGTCCTCGGCGGTGATCGCGCGGCTCGTGTCCATCGGCAGCTTGTGATAGCCGCCTGACAGGAACCGGCCGGGCTGGCGCAGGCGCAGGTGGGTGGAGACGAAATCGGCGCGCGGGATGCAGTCGCCATCGGTGAAGATCAGGTAGTCCGAGGCGCTGGCGCCGATCGCCATGTTCATCGCCTCGCACTTGCGGAAGCCGTCGTCGGCCTGCCACAGGTGCCGCACCGGCACCGGCAGTTGCGCCCGCAAGGCCTCCACACGCGCGCGGGTGTCCTCGCCGCTGCCATCGTCGGCCACCAGCACCTCGAAATCGTGCTGGTCCTGCGCGCCAAATCCGATCAGCACCTTCTCCAGCCAGTCGGGTTGGTTGTAGGTGGTGAACACGACACTGGCGACAGGCGGCTGGGGCATGGGCGGTGCTGCGGTGGAGGCAGTCGCAAGGTTACCCTGTGTCCACGCCACCCGCGGCTGAACCGTGTACCGGCGACCGCCCGCCACCGCCCGAGCCCGCATGAGCCACGCCCCTGCCCGTCCACCGATCTCGGCCACGGTGATCACCTACAACGAGGCCGACCGGATCGACGACTGCCTGGCGTCGCTGGCGTTCTGCGATGAGATCCTGGTGGTGGATTCGGGCTCCACCGACGACACCCGCGCGCGCGCCGAAGCCGCCGGCGCGCGCGTGGTGGTGCGGCCGTTCGACGGCTTCCGCAGCCAGAAGCAGTTCGCGGTCGAGCAGGCCTCGCACGACTGGATCCTGAGCCTGGACGCCGACGAGCGCGTCAGTCCGGAGTTGCGCGCATCGATAGAGTCGATGCGGGCCGGCGGCTTCGATGGTCATGCCGGCTACCGCTGCGCGCGGCTGTCGCAGTACTTCGGCCGCTTCCTGCGCCACGGCAACGCCTATCCCGACCGCAAGCTGCGGCTGTTCGACCGACGCCGCGGCGGCTGGCGCGGCGAGCGCGAGATCCACGAGAGCGCGAGCGTCGATGGGGCGGTCGCGACTCTGCACGGTGACCTGCTGCACCTGCCGTTCCGCTCGTTCGAGCACCAGCTCGCCAAGGGCCGGCAGTACTCGCAGATGATGGCCGAGCACGCCCATGCGCGCGGGAAGCGCGCGACGCTGGGCAAGCTGGTGCTGGCACCGGCGTGGCGGTTCTGGCGCGGCTACCTGCTGCGTGGCGGGTTCCGCGACGGCTGGCCGGGGCTGATCTACGCGTATGTCACCGCATACACCGCGCGGCAGAAGACGATCCGTCTATGGCTGCTGCAGCAGCAGGCGCGGCAAGACGCAGACCACCGCGAATAGCGCGCGCCGATTGGTAGGAGCGGGCCATGCCCGCGATTGCCTTCCTGCGCATGTCGGTCGCGGGCATGGCCCGCTCCTACAAGGCCATGCCAGTCGCGCTCAGGTCTTGCGCAGCCGCGCGTAGAAGAACCCGTCCATGCCGTCCTCGCCGGGCAGTCGTTGCCGGCCCTGGCCGCTGATCCGGCCAAAGCGTTCGTCCAGCGGTTCGGCGACCGCATCGGGGGTGCGCGCCAGGAACGCCTCGATCTGGGTTTGGTTCTCGGCCTTGAGGATCGAGCACGTCGCGTACAACAGCACGCCGCCACTCGCGAGCGTCGTCCACAGCGCATCGAGCAGCCTTGCCTGCACCGCGACCAGCGCGATCAGGTCGGAGTCGCGCCGGCGCAGCAGCACGTCCGGCTGCCGGCGCACGATGCCGGTGGCGGTACACGGCGCGTCCAGCAAAACCGCATCGAACGGCACGCCGTCCCACCAGCGCGGCACGTCGGCGGCGTCCATCGCGAAGAACCGGGTGTGCTGGCCGATGCCCAAACGGGTGAAGCCGGCGCGCACGCTGGCCAGGCGCCTGGGATCGACGTCGATCGCGGTCAGCTGCAGGGTGGCATCGCGTTCGAGCAGGTGCGCGGCCTTGCCGCCCGGTGCAACGCAGGCATCGAGCACGCGCGCGCCCGGCGCGGGGGCCAGCGCGTCGGCGACCAACTGCGCGGCGCCGTCCTGCACCGACACTGCGCCGACCGCGAAGCCGGGCAGGCTCGCCACCGGCGCGCCGTGTTCCAGCCGCAGCGCATCGGGCAGGGCCTCGTCGATCGCCGGCTCGAAATGCGCAGCCTGCAGCCGGTCGCGGTACTGCTCGCGCGTGGAGCGCCGGCGATTGACCCGCAGCCACAGCGGCGGTGCGATCTCGCTGGCGTCCAGGATCGTGGCCTCTTCATCGGGCCAGTCGCGCCGCAGTTGCTGGCGCAGCCATTTGGGCCAGTGGGCGTGGGCGGTGCCCGCCGGCAGGCCCTCACGCTGGGCGCGGCGCAGCAGGGCGTTGACCAGTCCGGCGTGGTGGACGTGGCCGAGCACGCGCGCCGCCTCGACCGTCGCCGCGACCGCGGCATGCGCCGGCAGCCCGAGCGGATCGAGCTGCGCGAACCCGGCCAACAGCAACGCGCGGAGATCGCGGTCCTTCTTCGGCAACGGCCGCGGCATCCAGGCCGCGAGCGCGGCCTCGAAGCGCGCCGGCTGGCGCAGCACCGCAAAGCAGATCGCCTCGACCAGCGCGCGGTCGCGCGGGTCGGGGACCTGTGGCAACGCGGTGGCGAGCTCGGCCTTCAGCGAGCGGCCCTGGTGCAGTACCGCATCGAGCACGCGCGCGGCGCTTGCGCGCGTTTGGGCGCCGGGAGCTGGAGTCATGCGCGACATTGTGCCTGTGTAGGAGCGGCTTCAGCCGCGATCGGATGGCTGTGCACACACCGGTTCGGGATCGCGGCTGAAGCCGCTCCTACGGGCGCCGACGAATATGTAAAAGCGCCCCATGGGCGCGATCGAGAAGCAGGGTTGCCGCATCTGCGGGGCCGAAGAGCTCGCGCCCATGGGGCGCTCCTACAGGGTTCTAAACGCCCACCTGCAGGTCGCGGCGGCCATTGAAATAGTCCGCGGCGGTGATCGCCCGACCGCCGTCGCGCTGCAACACGCGGATGCGCAGTGCGCCCTCGCCGCAGGCGATGTCGATCCCGTCGCGTCCGGCCGCCAACACGGTGCCGGGCGTGGCTGGCTGCGTCAGCGGCAGGGCGACCGCGTCGTGCAGGCGAACGCGCTCGCCGGCGAGCAGCGCTTCGGCCATCGGCCACGGATTGAACGCGCGCACGGTGTTTGCCAGCTCGGCCGCCGGGCGGTTCCAGTCCAGCCGCGCCTCGGCCTTGTCGAGCTTGTGCGCGTATGTGACTCCAGTAGTCGGCTGTGGCTGCGCCACCGGCCGCAAGCCGGCGCGCAGCAGCCCGAGGCCGTCGGCCAGGGTCTGTGCGCCGAGCGCGGCGAGGCGGTCGTGCAACTGGCCGCCGGTCTCCTCGGCGCCGATCGCCAGCGCCTGCGACAACAGCACCGGGCCGGTGTCCAGACCCTTTTCCATCTGCATCAGGCACACCCCGGTCTCGCGGTCGCCGGCATGGATCGCACGCTGGACCGGCGCGGCGCCACGCCAGCGCGGCAGCAGCGAGGCGTGCACGTTCCAGCAGCCATGGGTGGGGATATCGAGCACCGCCTGCGGCAGGATCAGCCCATAGGCGACCACCACCATCAGGTCCGGCTGCAGCGCTTGCAGCGCCTCGCGCGCCTCGGCGCCCTTGAAGTTGTCCGGCTGCAGCACCGGCAGGCCCAGCTCCAGCGCGGCGCGCTTGACCGGCGATGGCGTCAGTCCACGACCGCGGCCCGCCGGGCGGTCGGGCTGGGTATAGACCGCCACGACCTCGTTGCGCTGCGCAGCCGCGCGCAGGCTCGGCACGGCGAAGTCCGGCGTACCGGCGAACACGAGTTTCATAGGCGGTGAACGGTAAACAGGAAATGGTGAACAGGGTACAAGCAGCGTCAACGGCGGGGGCCGTTCGCTGTTCGCCGTTAACCCTTTAGCAGCCGCCGACTCACGCCGCGTTGCGCTTCGCCTTCACCAGCTTCTTGCGCACCATCTCGCGCTTGAGCGGCGAGAGGTAATCGACGAACAGCTTGCCGATCAGGTGGTCCATCTCGTGCTGGATGCACACCGCCAGCAGGCCGTCGGCATCGAGTTCGAACGGCTGGCCGTCGCGGCCGATCGCCTGGACCGTGATCCGGCTGGCGCGGGTGACGTCGGCGAACACGCCCGGCACTGACAGGCAGCCTTCCTGGTAGACCTGCTCGCCCTCGCGCGCGGTGATCTGCGGGTTGATGAACACCAGCGGACGGGTCTTCTCCTCGGTCACGTCGATCACCATGAAGCGCTGGTGCACGTCGACCTGGCTCGCGGCCAGGCCGATGCCGGGGGCCTCGTACATGGTCTCCAACATGTCATCGAGCAGCTGCTGGAACGCCGGCGCGGTGACCGCGGCAGGGTCGACCGCAACCGCCTGGGTGCGCAGGCGCGGGTCGGGAAACTCGAGGATCGGTAACAGGGCCATGGCGGTCGGGTGGGTCGGGCGTTCCAGGGGTGCGGTCGGGGCCGCTGCAGCGTGCCCGTACGTGCCGCAAATGGGGCGGCGGTCACAACCGCACGCGGCCGGCCTATTGTAACGCCGATGCCGGCCCGGCTGGCTTGCAACCGCGTGCTTCTTCTGGGCTATAGTGCCGATGCCCCCGCTGTGACCGTCGCCGGGGCGCATTTCGCCGGGGCGCTGCAAGGGGAATCAATCAGATGGCTGCCATGTTTAAACCGGTCCGTGCGGTTTTGACCGCCGCGTTGCTGACCATCGCGACCTTCGCCGTTGCCGCACAGATGCGCGGTGATCATCCCGACACCTACGTGGTCCAGCGCGGCGACACCCTGTGGGATATCGCCGCACGCTTCCTGGAGCGGCCGTGGCTGTGGCCGGAGGTCTGGCAGGCCAACCCGCAGATCGCCAACCCGCACCTGATCTACCCGGGCGACGTGATCTCGCTGGCCTACCTCAACCGCGTGGCGGTGGAACCGGGCCCGCGCGAGGAAGCGCCGGTCACCGGCGTGCCGCTGTCGGAGATCGAAGGCTTCCTGAAGCACCTGCGCGTGGTCGACGGGTTCGAACACCTGCCCTATGTGGTCGCCCTGGAAGAGAACCGCCTGCGCGGCTCCAGTGGCCAGGTCGCCTACATCGAGGGCCTGGCCGACGCCCAGCCCGGCCAACGCTATGCCGTGGTGCGTCCGACCCAGCGCTATACCCGGCTGGACGTCACCGAGTGCTGCGATGTCATGCGCGCCAGCGACCTGGACTTCCGTGGTCGCCGCTCGCTCGACTTCGACTCCATGTGGAGCGATGTGGCGGTGCCCGACAACGGCCGCGAACTGCTCGGCTACGAGCTGCACCAGCTGACCACCGGCACCATCAGCCGCGGCGAAGTCGGCGGGGTCGAGGCCAGCACGCTGGTGATCGACGATGCCGGCCGCGAGGTCCGGGTCGGCGACCGGCTGGTGCCGGTGGAGGCGCAGCCCTACGACCTGCGGTTCTTCCCGCATCCGCCGAAGCAGACCTTCGAATACGGCCGCGCCCAGGTGCTGGCGGTGACCGATGGCATGAGCTACGGCGGCCCGCGCGATGTGGTCGCGCTGTCGGTCGGCGCGCGCGATGGTGTCGACAACGGCACGGTGTTTTCCAGCTGGCGCGTGGGCAGCAACGTGGTCGACCGGGTCGAGGTCGGCACCGAGCGCAGCGGATACACCGTCAGTGACGCATCGCGCGTGCGCCTGCCCGACGAGTTCGCTGGCCACCTGATGGTGTTCCGCACCTTCGACAAGGTCAGCTACGCGCTGGTCATGGAAGGCATCCGTCCGGTCAGGGTCGGCCACGAGCTCAAGCATCCGGACGCGCCGTACTGAATCGACGAATGGGGAATGGAAAATAGGGAATCGGAAACGGGCTACCCCGAAACCGGATTTCTCCTACCCCTGCACACAACGGCGCCCGAGGGCGCCGTTGTCGTTTGCGCGGCACGCTGCAGCGATGCCCGATCACACTCCCGACGCCGACCCGGCCGAGGCCCGGCTCGCACTGCTGCGGCTGGTGGCCTGCGGCGGACCGGCCGCGCCGCGCCGACGCCTGCTCGAACACATCCCGGACCCACGGGCGGCCATCGCCGATGCCGCCGCTTGCCGCGACTGCGGCCTGAGCAGCGCGCAGCTCGGCGCTCTGCGCGGCCCCGCGCCCGATACGCTGCGGCACGCGCGTGACTGGTTGCAGGCACCGCGCCACCACCTGATCGGCTGGCACGACCCGGATTATCCGCCGCTGCTGCGGCGCAGCCCGGCCCCGCCGCTGGCGCTGTTCGTCGCCGGCGATCCGGCGCTGTTGTGGCATCCGGCGGTCGCGGTGGTCGGCAGCCGTGCGCCGACCCCGGGCGGGCGCGACAACGCCGCCGCTTTCGCCCGGGCACTGGTGGGCTCGGGGCTGGCGGTGGCCAGCGGGCTGGCCGCCGGGATCGACACCGCCGCCCACGCAGCGACGCTAGCGGCCGGCGGGCATACCGTGGCGGTGCTCGGCACCGGCCCCGACATCGCCTATCCGCGCGGCAACCGCGAACTGCACGCGCGCATCGCCACCGCCGGTGCGCTGGTCAGCGAGCACCTGCCCGGCACCGGCCCGCGCAAGGAGCACTTCCCCAGCCGCAACCGCATCCTCGCCGGGATTGCGCTGGGCACGCTGGTGATCGAGGCGGCCGAGCGTTCCGGCGCGCTGATCACCGCGCGGCTGGCGGCCGAGTCCGGACGCGAAGTCTTCGCGCTGCCCGGTTCGATCCACAACCCACTCGCGCGCGGCTGCCATCGGCTGATCCGCGACGGCGCCGCGCTGGTCGAGAACGCGCAGCAGGTGACCGAGGCCCTGGCGCCGGTCGCCGAGGCGCTGGCCGGCGCCTTGCGTCGCCGCCTGGCCGCCCCCATTGCTGGGGACGGCGAGCATGGCGCGCCCGCCCGCGTAGCCCCGGAGCGGGCCGCGCAAGCGCAGCGTCTCGGAGCAACACGAGACGACGCCGACTACCAGCGCTTGTGGAACGCGCTGGGTTTCGACCCCACCGGTATGGATGAACTGGTCCAGCGCAGCCGATTGACGACCGCGCAGGTGTCCTCCATGCTGCTTCTCATGGAGCTCGAAGGTCGCGTAGCGGCGCACCACGGCCGCTACACCCGCAGCCGCTGAGGTGACCGATACGCACCCGGCGGCCCGTAGCCACTCCTGAACTCACCGCGCCGCGACGGCGCAGGCCGAGGGAAATGAAAGAGAACATCCTGGACGTCCTGTTGTACTTGTTCGAGCACTATTTCACCGACGATGCGGACCTGGTCCGCGATCGCGACTCGCTGCAGAGCGGTCCGCTGTTCGAGGAACTCGGCCAGGCCGGCTTCAGCCCGGCGGAGATCAACAAGGCGTTCGAGTGGCTCGATGCGCTGGCCCAGCAGCGGCCCAGCGCGACCCCGCGCCGCGCCGACGGCCCGGTCCGGGTCTACGCCGGCCCCGAGCTGGAAAAACTCGACGTCGACTGCCGCGGTTTTCTGCTGTTCCTGGAGCAGCACGGCGTGCTCGATTCGGGCCAGCGCGAGCTAGTACTCGACCGCGCGATGGCGCTGGACCAGGACGACCTCGACCTGGACGATCTCAAGTGGGTCGTGCTGATGGTGCTGTTCAACCAGCCCGGCTCGGAAGCGGCCTACGCGTGGATGGAAACCCAGATGTTCGAGGACGAGCCCGAGCTGGTCCACTAGCAGCGGCGAGTCGCGGCTGCCGCTGCAAGGGGATGGGCGGCCGCTACGCGACACGCAAGGAAGACAGACGCGGGGCCGGTTCTGCTCATTGTGTGCAGGCGGCTAAGCCGCCGACTTGCAGCTCGTGCAGCGAGCGACTGGCTGTACCCGGGGGACACGATGACCGACTGGTACTACCACGATCCGGCCGAGGGCCGCGTCGGGCCGCTGACGGCCGAACAGATGCGCACGCGCTACCGCGAGCGCCGGATCCAGCGCGACACCCTGGCGTGGCACCAGGACCTGCGCGACTGGCAATCGCTGGAGCAGCTGAGCGAGGCACTCGGCCTGGACGAGGTCCGGCCCGACCACTCGCGGCCGCCGCCCCTGCCGCCGGCTGCACGCCCCGCCGCGGACATGGCCGCCGCGACCGTGCGGCCTCGCCCGGCAGCCTCGGCGCGCACGCGGCCGGCAGCCCGCCAGCAGCGCCGCGGCCCGTCGGGCTGCGTGATCGCGCTGATCATCGCGGTCGTGCTGGCGGTGCTGGGCGTGGCGCTGCTCGCCGCAATCGCGCTGCCGGCCTATCAGGACTATGCCGTCCGCGCCCGCGCCGCGCAGGTCGCCGCCGACGCCGAGGCGCTGACCCAGCACGCCGGCGAGTACATCACCCGGCACCGCCGCTGCCCCGGCAACGCCACCGCCGGGTTCGGCCCGGCCAACGACTACGCCACCGCGCTGGTCGCGGCGGTGCGGTTCGGCGAATATCCCGGCGGCGCCTGCGCGATCGAGGTGCGGTTCCGCGACCTCGACAGCGCCGCCGACGGCCGCACGCTGGTGTTCCAGGCCGACCCGCGCCACTCGCCGCTGACCTGGGCCTGCCACGGCGGCACCCTGGCCAGCCGCTTCCTGCCCCCCGCCTGCCGCTGAGCCTTTACTTCAATGGACTGCCGCACATGACCGCCTGGTACTACAGCGATGAGCAACGCAACCGCCTCGGCCCGGTGCGCGCCGACGATCTCGCCGAGCTGCACGCCGGCGGCCAGTTGCAGCCCGGCACGCTGGTGTGGCGCGAGGGCCTGGCGGACTGGCGGCCGTGGCGCGAGGTGATCGGCGAAATCCTCGGCGCCGCCCACCCGCCCATGGCCAGCGCCAGCTTCGCGACCGCCACTGCCGGCGCGCCCGCCGATGCATCCGCCAACCCGTACGCACCGGCCGAACGCTCGCCCTACGCCCCGCCGGGCGCGGCGCTGGACACCGGCTGGCGCGCCCAGGACGAGCATGAGGTGGTCTACGCCGGCTTCTGGAAGCGGGTGGCGGCCTACCTGCTCGATGCGCTGGTGATGTCCCTGGTCGCCTGGGTCGCGCAGATCGTGGTGCTGGGCCTGTTCTTCGGCATCAGCGCGGCCGAGGTCGGCGACCCGCAGGCGCTGCTGGCCGGCGCCGGCGTCGCCGGGCTGCTGGTCGGCATGTTCGTGGTGCCGGTCGCGCTGCAGGCGGTGTACTACGCCGCGCTGCACTCCTCGGCCCGACAGGCCACCCTGGGCAAGATGGCCATCGGGATCAAAGTGGTGGACGAGTCCGGCGGCCGGATTTCGTTCCTGCGCGGGATCGGCCGGTTCTTTGCGGCCTTCCTCAGCGCGATGATCCTGGGTATCGGCTACCTGATGGCCGCGTTCACCGACCGCAAGCGCGCGCTGCACGACCTGCTCGCGAGCACGCTGGTGGTCGACCAGTGGGCCTACACCGGCCATCCCGAGCGCCAGCGCCACGAACTCGGGACCGCGACCAAGGTGATCCTGGCGCTCGGCGCGCTGGCGGTGCTGGGCTACCTGGCGATCATGGTGCTGGCCATCTCGGTGGCGGCCGCCGCCTGAGCCAGCGCCGGCCCGCAATCGACCGCTGCCGCGCCCGGTGCTTGACAGCCACGGTCGCGGCGTGATTCCACTAAATAAGGAAATCCCCCCCACGTCCGCGGCGGTCTTGCCGCGGAAGTCGCCTTCTTACGCTATTACAGCAGCGCCCACGGCGCTGTGGAGCACATCCCCCACCATGGCCAAGAACCTCCTGATCGTCGAATCGCCCGCCAAGGCCAAGACGATCAATAAATACCTCGGCAAGGACTTCACCGTCCTGGCCTCCTACGGCCACGTCCGCGACCTGGTGCCGAAGGAGGGCGCGGTCGACCCCGACCAGGGCTTCGCGATGCGCTACGACCTGATCGAGAAGAACCAGAAGCACGTCGACGCGATCGCCAAGGCGGCCAAGGCCGCCGACCACCTGTTTCTGGCGACCGATCCGGACCGGGAGGGCGAGGCGATCAGCTGGCATATCGCCGAGATCCTGCGCGAGCGCGGCCTGCTGAAGGACCGCACGCTGCAGCGGGTGGTGTTCACCGAGATCACCCCGCGCGCGATCCGCGAGGCGATGACCCACCCGCGCGACATCGCCAGCGACCTGGTCGATGCGCAGCAGGCACGGCGCGCGCTCGACTACCTGGTCGGCTTCAACCTCTCGCCGGTGCTGTGGCGCAAGGTCCAGCGCGGACTCTCCGCCGGCCGCGTGCAGTCGCCGGCGCTGCGCATGATCGTCGAGCGCGAGGAGGAGATCGAGGCCTTCATTGCGCGCGAGTACTGGTCGATCCAGGCCGAGTGCCTGCACCCCAGCCAGGCCTTCACTGCGCGCCTAACCAAGCTCGACGGCGCCAAGTTCGAGCAGTTCACCATCACCGACGGCGACACCGCCGAGGCCGCGCGCCAGCGCATCGTCAACGCCGCGCAAGGCGCGCTGCGCGTCACCGACGTCACCAGCAAGGAGCGCAGGCGCCGTCCGGCGGCGCCCTTCACCACCTCCACCCTGCAGCAGGAGGCCTCGCGCAAGCTCGGCTTCACCACCAAGCGCACCATGCAGGTCGCGCAGAAGCTCTACGAGGGCGTGGCGATCGGCGATGAAGGCACCGTGGGCCTGATCAGCTACATGCGTACCGACTCGGTCAGCCTGTCGGCCGATGCCCTGGCCGAGATCCGCGACGTGATCGCGCGCGACTACGGCACCCGCGCGGTGCCCGACCAACCCAACGTCTACAAGACCAAGTCCAAGAACGCGCAGGAAGCCCACGAGGCGGTCCGCCCGACCTCCGCGCTGCGCACCCCCGCGCAGGTCTCGCGCTTCCTGGAGGACGACGCGCGCCGGCTGTACGAGCTGATCTGGAAACGCGCGGTCGCCAGCCAGATGGTCCCGGCCACGCTCAACACCGTCAGCGTCGACCTCGCCGCCGGCAGCGAGCACAGCTTCCGCGTCTCCGGCACCACCGTGATCGACCCGGGCTTCCTGGCGGTCTACGAGGAAGGCAAGGACACCAAGAAGGACGACGAGGACGACGAGGGCCGCAAGCTGCCGGCGATGAAGACCGGCGACCGCATTCCGATCGAGCGCATCCACACCGACCAGCACTTCACCGAGCCGCCACCGCGCTTTTCCGAGGCCAGCCTGGTCAAGACCCTGGAGGAGTACGGCATCGGCCGGCCCTCGACCTACGCCTCGATCATCGCGACCCTGCTGTTCCGCAAGTACGTCGAGCTGGACAGCCGTCGTTTCCGCCCGAGCGACGTCGGCCGCGCGGTCAGCAAGTTCCTGTCCGGCCATTTCACCCGGTACGTCGACTATGACTTCACCGCAAAGCTCGAGGACGAGCTCGATGCGGTCTCGCGCGGCGAGGAGGACTGGAAGCCGCTGATGGAGCGCTTCTGGGGGCCGTTCAAGGAAATGGTCGACGACAAGATGGAGTCGGTCGACCGCAGCCAGGCCACCGGCGCGCGCGAGCTCGGCACCGACCCCAAGAGCGGCAAGCCGGTCAGCGTGCGGCTGGGCCGCTACGGGCCGTACGCCGCGATCGGCAGCACCGCCGAGGACGCCGAGGACAAGCCGACCTTCGCATCCTTGCGGCCCGGCCAGAGCATGCACACGATCTCGCTGGAGGACGCGCTGGAGCTGTTCAAGCTGCCGCGCAAGCTCGGCATCGACAAGGACGAGGAAGTCAGCGTCGGCATCGGCCGCTTCGGCCCCTTTGCCAAGCGCGGCAGCGTGTACGCCTCGCTGAAGAAGGAAGACGACCCCTACACGGTCGAACTGGCGCGCGCGGTGGAGCTGATCGAGGAGAAGGAGGAGATCGCGCGCAACCGGATCATCAAGGAATACGACGGCAGCGACATCCAGGTGCTCAACGGCCGCTACGGCCCCTACATCAGCGACGGCAAGCTCAACGGTCGTATCCCGAAGGACCGCGAGCCGGCGTCGCTGACGCTGGAGGAAGTCACCCGCTTCATGGAAGAGACCGGCAAGCCGATGCGCAAGGGCTTCGGCAAGAAGGCGGCTAAAAAGGTCGCGGCCAAGAAAACCGTCGCCAAGAAGGCGCCGGCCAAAAAAGCCGCCAAGAAGACTTCGAAGAAAACCGCGAAAAAGGCGGCCAAGAAGACCGCCAAGAAAACCACGAAGAAGGTCGTCAAGCAGCCTGAGGCCTGAGGCCTGAGGCCAAGCGGTGCGGCGCCTGTAGGAGCGGCTTCAGCCGCGATCAACAACCGGCGCCGCCCGCCGCCGCAATCGCGCCGCACCTCCGCCGTAGGAGCGGCGTGAGTGGTGGCGACCGCGAAGCCCGGTGACACATGGCAGTCGCGACTTACGTCGCTCGCTCCTACAACGACAACATCAAGAGCTCGCGGCTGAAGCCGCTCCTACAGAAGCAGATCGTTTCGCACCGCATGCATTCGCATCCCGACATGACCGCCACCCTCGCCGCACTCGAGCGCGGCGGTGTCATCGCCTACCCCACCGAAGCGGTCTGGGGGCTGGGCTGCGATCCGTTCAGCCGGGACGCGGTCATGCGGCTGCTGGCGATCAAGCAACGCCCGGTCGACAAGGGCCTGATCCTGATCGCAGCCCGGCGCGCGCAGTTCGACGAGCTGTTGGACTGGGAGGCGCTGCCCACGCAGCGACGCGAGGCGGTGTGGGACAGCTGGCCGGGGCCGCATACCTGGGTGGTGCCGGCCACCGCGCGAGTGCCGGACTGGATCACCGGCACCCACTCCGGCGTCGCGGTCCGGGTCAGCGCCCATCCGCTGGTGGCGCAGTTGTGCGACGCCTTCGGCGGGCCGCTGGTCTCCACCAGCGCCAACCTCGCCGGCGCCCCACCGGCATTCCGGCGCGAGGCGCTCGACCCGGCGCTGCTGCCGCTGCTGGACGCGGTCAGCTTTGGTGAAACCGGCGGCCTGTCGGCCCCCACCGCGATTCGCGATGCGCACAGCGGCGGGGTACTGCGGGGCTGATCGGCTTCGCATCGCGGCCGTGACCGCGCGCCAACGCCGTTTCTGGTATTGCTGACAACCTCCGATAAAAGCCACCCGCGACCTGCCTGGCCGTTCCATTAACGGAACGCTGCGAACTTCCTGTTCCTTTAGCAGTCACAGGTGGCGACTGCTAAGATGCCCGCCATGACCCAGATTGCCCAAATCGCCGCGTCCAACGCCCTGATCACCAACAACCTGCCGGTGCCCAGCCCGCTGGGGTCGCTGGACGCCTACATCGGCGCGGTGCACCGCATTCCGGTGCTGACGGTCGAGGACGAGCAGGCGCTGGCGCGCCGCTTCCACGAGGCCGAAGATCTTGACGCCGCCCGCGAGTTGGTGCATTCGCACCTGCGCTTCGTGGTCCACGTCGCGCGCGGCTACAACGGTTACGGCCTGCCGCTCGGCGACTTGATCCAGGAAGGCAACATCGGCCTGATGAAGGCGGTCAAGCGCTTTGACCCCGACCAGGGCGTGCGCTTGGTGAGCTTCGCGGTGCACTGGATCCGTGCCGAGATGCACGAGTTCATCCTCAAGAACTGGCGCATCGTCAAGGTCGCCACGACCAAGGCGCAGCGCAAGCTGTTCTTCAACCTGCGCAAGAGCAAGAAGCGCCTGGGCTGGATGAACGCCGAGGAAGTGCGCACCGTCGCGCGCGACCTCAAGGTCTCCGAGCGCGAAGTGCTGGAGATGGAGTCGCGCCTGTCCGGTCGCGATGTCGGCTTCGATGCGCCGTCCGACGAGGACGACGACCACGCGCCGCCCTCGCCGGCGGCCTACCTGCGCACGCACGACGAGGATCCCTCGCAGATGTACGAGCGTGAGGACGAGGAGGACAGCAAGCTGGCGCTGCTGCGCGAGGGCATGTCCGAACTCGACGACCGCTCGCGCGACATCGTCTCGCGCCGCTGGCTCGACGACGACAGCAAGGTGACGTTGCAGGAACTGGCCGACGAATACGGCGTCAGCGCCGAGCGCATCCGCCAGGTCGAGGCCAACGCGCTCAAGAAGATGCGCGCGCTGTTCGCGGCGTAGCGAACCCCATCGCGTTGTAGGAGCGGCTTCAGCCGCGAACCACAACCGGTTCCGCCACGCCGTCCTCCCCTGTAGGAGCGACGTGAGTCGCGACCGCGAAAACCGGTGGGAAGTCACGGTCGCGACTTACGTCGCTCCTACAAAAGCATCGCGGCTGAAGCCGCTCCTACGGGTACGGGTGCGTGTGTGCACGCGTGCCGGTTTTCCATCGGTTACGCTCGCCCGATCTCCCCGCGAGCGACCCGCCATGGCCCAAGACGAGAAACGCATCGCCCTGCTGATCGATGCCGACAACGCGCCGGCCGGCAAGATCGACGCGATCCTGACCGAGGTCGCGCGCTACGGCGTGGCCAACGTGCGCCGCGCCTACGGCGACTGGAAGAACCCGCACATCAAGGGCTGGGAGGCGACGCTGCACGCGTACGCGATCCGGCCGGTGCAGCAGTTCGCCTACAGCCGCGGCAAGAACGCGTCCGACATGGCGATGGTGATCGACGCGATGGACCTGCTGTACGCACGCAACCTGGACGGCTTCGCGATCGTGTCGAGCGACGCCGACTTCACCCCGCTGGTGATGCGACTGCTGACCGACGGGGTCAAGGTGTACGGCTTCGGCGAGAACAAGACGCCGGAGCCGTTCGTCAACGCGTGCTCGAAGTTCACCTATGTCGAGGCGCTCGGCCAGCCGGAGAATGCCGGCGCGACCACCGCCACACATCCACGCAGCGCCTCCGAACTGCGCAGCGACGCACGGCTGTTGCAGATGCTGCGTGGCGCGGTCGACTCGACCAGCAACGAGGAGGGTTGGTCGCCGCTGGGCGCAGTCGGCCAGCAGATCAGCAACCAGGCCTCGTTCGATCCGCGCAACCACGGCTATCGCAAGCTCAGCGACCTGATCGAGGCGACCTCCCTGTTCGACGTGCGCCGCGACGAGCAGATCATCTGGGTGCGCGAGAAGCCGAAGGCGCATGCCACGGCGAAGGCCAAGCGCACGCCGCGCAAGCGCCCCGCCATCCAGACCTCGTAGGAGCGGCTTCAGCCGCGATCGGAAATGGGCGCGGGCAGACGGCTTCAGTTCGCGGCTGAAGCCGCTCCTACAAAAGCGCGGTCAATAGAGGTCGATCGGGTCGACATCCAGCGACCAGCGCACCTTGCGGGCTTCGGGCAGGGCGTGGATCGCCGGCAGGGCGGCGTCGAGCGCTGCGTGCAGGTGGCGGCGCTCCGGCGATGACAGCAACAGCTGCGCGCGCTGGTAGCCGGCGCGGCGCGGCATCGGGGCGGGGAGCGGGCCGCTGAGGTCCAGGGTGTTGGCTTCCCCCTTTGAACAAGGGGAATCACGAGGGATTTGCACTTTTGCTGTGGCAGGAGCAGCAGCAAATCCCCCTCGCCCCTCTTTTTCAAAGGGGGGAACAGCTACGGCGAAGGGCGCGAGGGCTTGCTTGGCGGCCTGCAGGAACGCGTTGGCGGCCTCCACCTGTTTCGCCTCCGCGCGCAGCATCGCCATGTGTGCAAACGGCGGGAAGCCGGCGGCCTCGCGCTGCTCCAGTTCGGCCTCGGCGAACGCGCCATAACCGCCCGACAGCAGGGTCGCCAGCAGCGGGTGGTCGGGGTGGTGGGTCTGCAGCAGCACCTCGCCGGGCTTGTCGGCGCGGCCGGCGCGGCCGGCGACCTGGATCAGCAGCTGGGCGAGTTTCTCCGGGGCGCGGAAGTCGGCGCTGAACAGCCCCTCGTCGATGCCGACCACCGCGACCAGGGTCAGGTTCGGCAGGTCGTGGCCCTTGGCCAGCATCTGGGTGCCGACCAGGATGCCGCGCTGGGTGCCGAACTGCGCCAGGTGCTGTTCGAGCGCGCCGCGGCGCTGCGTGGTGCCGCGGTCGATGCGCAGCACCGGCACCTCGGGAAACCGCGCGCGCAGTGCTTCCTCGATGCGTTCGGTGCCGGCGCCTTGGGACTGCAACGCCAGCCCGCCGCAGTCGGGGCAGGCGTTGGGCACCGGCCGGCGCGCACCACAGTGGTGGCACTGCAGGCGCCGCCCGCCGCCGTGCACGGTCATCGCGCTGCCATGGCTTGATGTGCCGCAGCGTTGGCACTGCGCGCTCCAGCCGCAGTCGTGGCACAGCAGCACCGGCGCGTAGCCGCGGCGGTTCTTGAACACCAGCACCTGGCCACCGGCGTCGAGCGCGCGGCCGATCACATCCAACAGCTCCCGCGACAAGCCCGCCTCCAGCGGGCGCTTGCGCACATCGCTCACGCGCACCCGCGGCGGCAGCGCCATGCCGGCGCGGGCCCGCAGGCGCAAGTGGAAGTAGCGGCCGGCCGCGGCGTTGCGCAGCGACTCCAGCGACGGGGTCGCGCTGCCCAGCAGCACCGGCACGCCGAGCGCCCTGCCCCGCACCAGCGCAAAATCACGGGCGTGGTAACGGATGCCGTCGAGCTGCTTGAAGCTGCCGTCGTGCTCCTCGTCGATGACGATCAGTCCGGCCTCCGGCAGCGGCAGGAACACCGCCGAACGCGTGCCGACCACCACCCGCGCCTCGCCGCGCAGGCAGGCCGCCCAGGTGCGGGCGCGCTCGCCGTCGGCCAGCCCCGAATGCAGCGCGTGCACCGGCACCCCCAGCCGCGCGCGGAACCGCGCCAGGGTCTGCGGGGTCAGCCCGATCTCGGGCACCAGCACCAGCGCCTGCCGGCCGCGGGCGAGGCAGTCGGCGATCGCGCCCAGGTAGACCTCGGTCTTGCCGCTGCCGGTGACGCCATCGAGCAGCAGCGCTTTGAACCCGTCGCGGGCGCCGAGCGTGGCCTCGACCGCCGCGTGCTGCTCGGGATTGAGCGGGGGTCCGGGCTGCGGCGCCGGCGCCAGTTGCGAGGCCGGCACCGCGATGCGCATCGCCAGCTCGCGCTTGGCCAATGCCCGGGCGGCGCTCCGCCACCCCTCCAGCGCGTCGTCGAGCGCGTCCTCGTCGCGCGCGCCGGCCAGCAGCAGTTCGGCCAGCCGGCGCGGCTTGCCGGCGCGCAGGCGCTCGCGTGCGGTCTGGCCGGCCTCGGTCAGGCGCCAGGCCCAGGCGTGGGTCTCCGGGAGCGGCTCACCGTGGCGCAGCGGCCCGGGCAAGGCGGTCGCCAGCACCTCGCCGAGCGGGGCGTGGGTGTAGCGCGCCAGCCAGTGCAGCGACTCGAGCAGCTCGCCGCACAGCAGCGGCGCCGGATCGAGCCGGGCCCGCGCGGTCTTCAGCGTGACGGCCGCGCCGGTGGCCGGGCCGACCGCGACCACCACTCCGACCAGCTCGCGCGAGGCGCCCAGCGGCACCCGCACCCGGCAGCCGACCGCCGTGGCGGGCGCCGGGTCGTCGTGCGGCGGGTGGTAGTCGAACAGCCGCGGCAGCGGCAGCGGCAGGGCGACGCGCCAGATCGGCCGGACGGGGTCGGGGGCGTCGAAAGCAGCATGCATCGGTGCAAGTCTAGGCGATGGCGCGCCGGTCACGGCCTACCGGCGCAGGATGTCGGGGCCGGGCACCGGGCGCGGTGGCCAGTTGCGCCGCATTGCTGCCGCTGCTCTGACGAATGCGGCGCAAGTCACCGGCTGCAAAGAAGATTCTTCCTTATCCACACCGTCTGTGGATATCTCTGTGGACGCGACCGCGGCAAAAGAGCGCAATCCTGCTGCGGTCGGCCCTTCAGCCAGGTTGGTGAAAAAAGCGCCAAGGCACTTATATCTTGTAAATTCAATGGCTTGGCCGTGAAACATTGCGGCAACGCAGCGCCTCGGCGCAGTGAAGGCCGCGTATACGACGGTTTCTTTACTGCTGTGCACAACCGATGCATGGCGAAACCCGCGTCACGCTTTGTGATGGCCCATGTCAAGAAGATGTCAAGTCAAAATTCGCGCCGTTCGTCGGCAGGTGCGGCGTGGCCCACGGCGGCGGAGTTAGCGCCGGCCCGACTATGATTGGGCGCCATGCCGATGCCCATGCGATGAGCCCGCCGCCCCTGGCTTCTCCGGCCGCGCTCGCGGCCTTCCTGCGCGGCGTCGAGCGCCGCGGCGCGGTGCTCGCCCAGTTGCAGTGCGGTGACGCCGAGACCGGCGATGCCGCACTGGCCGCGGCCATGCGCGATTTCCGCGCGGCGGCGGCCGGCCAGCCGATGGCCGAGTGGCCGCGGCGCTTCTGGACGCTGCTGCTCGCCGAGCCCGGCCTGCGCGAGCACCTTGTGCAGCCGCTCTTCGAGTCGGGGGGCGGCGCTGGCGTCTCCGCTGCGCTTCAGGGACAGCTTGTTGCGGGTTTCTTCACTCATTTCTCTTGCTCCGACGAGGCCGATACGGCGTCGTCATCCTGGGTTTGCGGTTCCGGCGCGACCGTCGGGTCGCGCTCGGAGTCGGGTTCGGGTGCGGAATCGTCCGC